>NZ_CAFI01000060.1 GCF_000239775.1 Bradyrhizobium sp. ORS 375 | reverse complement strand
GGCGAGGACCGCCCGCGCGGCCGAGGGTGTGGCTCACAAGGTCCCAGCTCACAGCGGCTTCCGCAACTCGCCCAGATCCCAGAACAGCCCCGCCATCAGACCCAGCGCCTCCTCCGTCACGTCCATCAGAATGTGCTCGTCCGGCGCATGCTGCGAGCAGCCGGGATAGGAATGAGGGACCCACATGGTCGGCATCTTCAGCACATCGGCAAACACGTCATTCGGCAGCGAGCCGCCGAAGTTCGGCAGCACGGCGGGCGCTTTGCCGGTGCTCATCTTGATCGACTCCGCCGCCCATTTGATCCAGGGGCTGTCGATGTCGGCGCGCGAGGCCGCGAAGCCTTGCGTCATGCTGACCTCGATCATCGGGAAACCGTGCGCGACGAGATGGGCCTTCACATCCTCGACGATGGCGTCGACCTTGGTGCCGACCACAAAGCGCAGTTGCAGCACGGCCCGGGCGCGGCCGGGAATCGCGTTCGCCGGCTTGTCGATATTGCCGGAGGAGATCGCGAGCACCTCGAGCGTGTTCCAGGCATACAACCGCTCCGACGGGGTGAGTCCGTCCTCGCCCCAATTGTCCGACAGCGCCGGCTCGTCGGCGGTCGGCTCGACCTGCACGTCGGCCAGGATGGCGCGGATCGCATTGGTGAGGCGCGGCGGCTTCAGCGAGTCCAGCTTGATGCGGCCGTGGCCGTCGACCAAGGTCGCGATCGCATTGGCGAGGATGGTGGCGGGATTGGCGAGCACGCCGCCCCAATTGCCGGAATGATTGCCGCCCTCGCGCAGGTTGACGTCGAGATGCAGCCGGATGCCGCCGCGGCAGCCGAGAAAGATGGTAGGACGCGCGGTCGACAGCCGCGGGCCATCGGAGCCGATGAAGACGTCGGCCTTCAGTGCCTCGCGCTTGAGATCGGCGACCTTGGCAAGGTCGGGCGAGCCGATCTCCTCCCCCATCTCGATGATGAATTTTGCATTGAAGCCGAGCTTGCCGCCCCGGGCGTCGCGCACCGCGCGCAGCGCCGCCATGTTGATGCTGTGCTGGCCCTTGTTGTCGGCGGTGCCACGGCCGTAGAGGCGGTTGCCGGCCCGGGTCACCGCCCAGGGATCACGCCCCTCGCGCCACTCGCCGGTCATGCCGTCGACGGTGTCGCCATGGCCGTAGCTCAGCACGGTCGGCGCACTGTCGCTCTCATGACAGGTCGCGATCAGGAACGGCGAGCGACCGCTGGGCGACGGCACGAGTTCGGAGGAAAAGCCGAGCTCGGCGAAAGACGGCGTCAGCTCGTCGGTGAGGTAGGATTCGAGCTCGTCCTTGCGCTCGGGATTGAGGCTCTCGGTGCGATAGGCGACCCGGCGGCCGAGCTCGGCCAGGAAGTCTCCGCTCGTCAGGCTCTGGCGGGCACGGGCGATTGCATCAATCCTGGTCATGGCGCTTTTCCAGTCACAACGAAGGCGGCGTCATATCGGGATCAAGGCGCGAGCGGAAGGGGCTGGGTTTGAATTCAGTGGGAGATCGGCCCGGTCTCAGATTTCGGAACCGATTGACGCGACGCATGACAGCAGACGCATGACAGCAAACGTGTGTCGCCGTTCTCGCGGTGCGATCGCGCACCCGAGCTTGTGGCAGTGAACACCCTCGAAAAACGGAGGGCGCGGGGAATGCCGGGTGAAGGCCTCACCCATGGCCCGCCTGCAGAAAGAGTAGCAGGCGGCAGTCACCACAGGTTCAGCCGGTCATCCGGCATTCCCCGCGCGACGGTTTTCACGCTTATAGCGCGCTCTCCCTGGTGTTCGGGCTTGATAGCCACCATCGCCAGCGGGATCATCACCCGCGGACTTGACGCCAGCATCGGGGCGCCAGGACCACACGCCTTTGCGTCCGCCAGATGCCGTTCGTCGGCGCGGGCTTCCCCGCGCTGCGGCATGCCGACAGCCGTCGCCTCCCCACCTCGCGTGTCGTGACGATCGCGATGCGCCCCTCCGTGTGAGGCGGGATTTCGGGAATACAGCATATATTCGGGTATTCGTAAAGAGATTTTTTCGGGCAGCTGCTCATGAGGTCGTCATTCCGGGGCATCGAGTGCAGGGTGGCGCAGCCGCCCTGCACTCGATGAGCCCGGAATCCATAGCCACAGGCGGTTGTGGGGAGAAACGGATGGTCATGACCAGCTCGCGTCACAACGTCCGCCTGTGGCTATGGATTCCGGGCTCACGCGGGTCGTAGACCCGCGTGCCCCGGAATGACGACTGTGGGCGTGGACGGACCGCCCCTCTCAGCTTGACGCCTGCTCAATTCACCGCGTTGCTCACCATCACCTCGATCAGCTTGGTGCCGGGCCGCCGGAAGGCCTCCGACAACACGGGCTTCAGCTCACGCGGATCACTGACGCGCAGCGCCTCGCAGCCGAGCGATCTTGCCAGTCCGGCGAAATCCACCGGCGGATCGATAAAGTCCATGCCGATGTAGTTGTCGTCGCCGTGGAACGACAAGAGTCGCTGCTTGATGATGCGGTAGCCGCCATTGTTGACGATGACCACCGACAGCGGCAGCTTGTGGTGGGCGGCGGTCCACAGCGCCTGGATCGAATACATTGCGCTGCCGTCGCCGGAGTAGCACACCACGGGGCGGTCGGGATTGGCGAGGCTGACGCCGACCGAGGCCGGCAGGCCCCAGCCGATGCCGCCGGAGGCGAGGCCGTGATAGTTGTAGCGGTCGCGATAGGGCCACAGCGCCGTCATGTAGCGTGCCGAGGTCAGGCCTTCGTCGACCAGGATGCCGTGTTCGGGCATCGCCTGGGCGACCTGCAGCGCCAGATAATCGGGATCGATCGGCGTCTTGTCGCGTGCCGTTTCGATCTGCGCGGTGAGCGTTTGGCGCCGCGCGCTCCAGTTGTTCGACGCCAGCTCCGCGATGCGCGTCTGCGCCGTGGCCGCTAGCGGCCCGCCGCCGATCTCGCGCAGCAGCGGCGTCAACTGAACAAGCGTCTCGCGGACGTCGGCTTTCAACGCGATCTCGGCGCCGAAGTTCTTGCCCAGTTCCCAATCGACCAGGCCGATCTGCACGATCGGCAATCCCTCCGGTAACGGCTCGATCTCGCTGTGCACGGACATCCGCAAGGGGTCAGCGCCAAGCACGATCAGGAGATCGTGCGGCGCGAGCAGGTCACGCACCTGCTTCTGCGCGCGCGACAGCGAGCCGATGTAGCAGGGATGCTCGGACAGGAAGTGCGCGCCGTAGGGCGCGGACTGCTGGTAAACGGGAGCGCCAAGCACGGATGCGAAATCGGCGGCGGCCTGCAGCGCGTCGCTCTTGACGATCTCGTCGCCGGTGATGATCACCGGCCGCTGCGCCTTAAGAATGCGTTGCGCGAGCGCTCGCAACGCGTCGGCTGACGGCTGCACGCGCGCATCGACACGGGTCGAGCGGCCGAGCTCGATGCCGGCTTCGGCGTTGAGGATGTCGCCGGGCAGCGAGATGAAAACAGGGCCGGTCGGCGGCGTCGTTGCAACCTTCGCGGCCCGCCTGACGATGCGCGGCAGATCTTCCAGCCGCGTCACCTCCACCGCCCATTTCACCAGCGGCTCCGCCATGCGCACCAGCGGGCCATACAGCAGCGGCTCCATCAGACCGTGGCCCTGCTCCTGCTGGCCGGCGGTCAGGATCATCGGCGTGCCCGTGAACTGCGCGTTATAGAGCGCGCCCATCGCATTGCCGAGCCCCGGCGCGACATGGACGTTGCAGGCGACGAGCCGGCCCGAGGCGCGGCTGTAGCCGTCGGCGATCGCCACCACCAGGCTCTCCTGCATCGCCATGACGTAGGTGAGATCGGGATGGTCCTTCAACGCGTGCATGACCGGCAGCTCGGTGGTGCCGGGATTGCCGAACAGATGCGTGATACCTTCGTCCTTGAGCAGCGCGAGAAAGGCCGAGCGTCCGGTGGTGCGGTTTTTCATGGTCGACGATCCTCCAAACGCTGTTGCTGGTTGTTCACGCAAGCTCTCTCCCCCGTCATTGCGAGCGAAGCGAAGCAATCCAGGGCTGCGCACGCGACTCTGGATTGCTTCGTCGCTTCGCTCCTCGCAATGACGACGGAGAGGACGATGAGCTACGCACTCACCGTCGCGTCATACGCCGGATAATCCGTGTAGCCCTTCTCCTCGCCGCCGTAGAAGGTCGGGCGGTTGTACGGCGTCAGCGGCCAGCCGTGCTGCAGCCGCGCCGGCAGGTCCGGGTTGGAGATGAAGTAGCGGCCGAAGGCGATGGCGTCAGCTTGGCCGCCGGCAATGGCGGCCTCCGCGGGCTCACCAGTGAAGCCGCCGGCGCCGATCAGCACGCCCTTCCAGATCGGCCGGAACAGAGCGATCGCGGACGGCACATTCTGCCAGTTGACGTCGGCACGGCCGGCGCCGGAGGAGCGCGGCTCGATCAGGTGCAGATAGGCGATGCCGAGCCTGTTGAGCGCCTCGATGGCCTGCGTATACAGCGGCATCGGCTCGGCCTCGCCGGAGCCGTTGGCGATGCCATAGGGCGACAGCCGCACGCCGACCTTGTCGGCGCCGCAGGCCTCGATCACCGCCTGCGTGACTTCGAGCAGGAAGCGGCAGCGGTTCTCGATTGAGCCGCCATAGCGGTCGGTGCGCTGGTTGCTGCGGGTCTGCAGGAACTGCTCGATCAGATAGCCGTTCGCGCCGTGCACCTCGACGCCATCGAAGCCGGCGGCCATCGCGTTGCGCGCGGCCTGGCCGTAGGCCGCGACCAGAGCGGGGATCTCATCGGTGTCGAGCGCGCGCGGCGTCTCGTACGCCGCGCCCTTGCCGTCCGCCGTCATCGCCTTGAGATCGTCGCCGATCGCGATCGACGATGGCGCCACCGGCAGCACACCGCCCGGCTGGAACGAGGAATGCGAGACGCGGCCGACATGCCAGAGCTGCAGGAAGATCAAGCCGCCCTTGGCGTGGACGGCATCGACGACGTGCTTCCAGCCGGCGATCTGCGCGTCGCTGTAGATGCCCGGAACGTTCGGACTGCCGGTGCCGGTCGGCAGCACCGGCGACGCCTCGGCGATGATCAGGCCGCCCGGCGTCGCGCGCTGCGCGTAGTAGTCGACGTTCAAGGGACGCGGCGCGAGCGTCTCCCTGGCGGCGCGCATGCGGGTCAGCGGCGCCATGACGACGCGATGCTTGAGATGATACGGACCGATGGTCAGCGGCGAAAACAGCGCAGGCAGCATTTCTCCCCCGTGGAATGTCGTTGTGAGCGTCGTTGTGATTGTCGGTTAGGATCATCTTGTTCGCAAAACATCGCGGTGGCAATGTCGGCGCGACCTCGATACGAGCAGACCCTCCATGCCGAAAGCGGACGCCCTGCAACGGCGGGCCATCACGCGCGTTGCAGCCGCGAAGACCTGTCATGCGGTGCCCCGTATGATCTTGCCGCCGCGCTCAGCCGTCATACACGACCGTCTCATCATCCAGCCGGAGAATACGCCGTGCCCCACCCTGCTCTATCCGCCGATCACACCGCCGTCGTCACCGGAGGCGCGTCCGGCATCGGCCTTGCCGCGGCCATGCGCTTCGCCGCGCGCGGCATGAACGTCTGCCTCGCCGACGTCGACGAGGCCCGGCTGCACGATGCGGCCGCCAAGGTCAGCGCCGCCGCGACGCGCGGCGGGGCCGCGGTCATGACGGCCAAGGTCGATGTCAGCAACCGTGACAGCGTGGTCGCGCTCGAAGCGGCGGTGCGCGCGCGCTTCGGCGCCATCGACGTGCTGATGAACAATGCCGGCATCCAGCCGGGCAGCAAGATCTTCGGCCCGGAGGACAATTGGCAGCGCATCCTCGGTGTCAATCTGTGGGGCATCATCCATGGCTCGCAGGTGTTCGCGCCGAACATGATCGCGCAAGGCAAGCCGGCGCTGATCATCAACACCGGCTCCAAGCAGGGCATCACCACGCCGCCCGGCGATCCCGCCTACAACGTCTCCAAAGCCGGCGTGAAGGCCTTTACCGAGGCGCTGCAGCACGAGCTGCGCAACAGGCCGGGCTGCCAGGTCACCGCGCATCTGTTCATTCCCGGCTTCGTGTTCACGCCGCTCACCGCGAACGGCCGCATCGAGAAGCCGGCCGCCGCATGGACGCCGGCGCAGACGGTCGATTTCATGCTGGAGCGCGTGTCGGCCGGCGACTTCTACGTGCTGTGCCCCGATAATGATGTGCCGCGCGCGCTCGACGAGCGCCGCATCCTGTGGGCGGCCGGCGACATCGTCGAAAACCGTCCGCCGCTGTCGCGCTGGCATGCGGACTACGCGGAGGCCTTCGCCGCGTTCGTAAAGAAATCGCCATGATCCGGCCACGTCCGGGCGTCCTTCGCCTGACCGCCCCGCGCTCCTGATCCGGGTTCCCTCGCGTCGTATCGTCGCAAGACGACCGGAGCCTCGGCGGCCGCGATCATGCCCGGCCGAAGCGTGGCGATGAAATGTTTCGAAACTCACCTGCTTGCGGCGCAGCCGTGCTCCGGGCTGCTTGCCAGCGGCCCAACGACGGCTCCGACGTCAAGCGCTGCGATGTCGCAGCTCCGCTGCTGCGTTGCGTAGGGGCCGCACGACAATCTGACGCAGACGCATTCCACAATCCCTGCGCGATGCAGCCATGAAACGGGCAGCAGATAGTCCCCATCACCCGCACCCGCGACAGCCGCAATCTCGATGAGGTCGGCCGTTCCGTATTGGTGCGCAGCATTGGGGAGACCATCGGACATGACGCGTCACCATCGTCACCATCACGACAGTCACCACCACGATCACCATTATCACGGCCATCACCACCATCACTGCCAGCCGGCGCCGCCCACACCTCCGACGCCGCCACCGACCCCACCGGCGCCCGCGCTCGGCTTTGCCGACCTCGGCGTGGTGTTCAACGACGCCACGCGCTTTCTCGAAGGCGGGCTGTGGCGCAACGTCGTCGAGGAAGGCGGCCAGGGGCTCGGCAGCGTCTTCAACTACACCGGCGATCTCACCGTGATTCAGGACGGGCTGAAGGCGATGGTCGCCGCCGGCCAGTTCAGCGGCCAGACGCTCGCCCACGTCAACAAGATCCTGGCCGACATCACCATTGCGCAGGATGCCGCGATGGCCTCGGTGACCGGCGGCGGCGCGTTCGGCAGCATCGCGGCGGCCGAGAGTGCGCTGCGCAGTGCGCATCTCGACATTCTCAATCTCGTCAACAACGATCCGGCCCTGGCCGCGAAGGCGACCAATGCCGATGGCGTCACGGGATTCCTGCAGGTGCCGCAACTGCTGCCGGACGGCGTGACGGCGGCGACCGCGCCGAAGACCACGCTCGCCGAGCTCGGGCTGATCTTCAACGATGCCGCCAATCGCCTGCTCGGCGGCGTCAACGAGAGCAATGTGGACACCATCCAGAGCGACGTCGACGCGCTGATCGCCGGCCTCAACGCGCTGGTCGCTGCCAATCCGCTGCAGTTCGGCGGCCTGACCGGTGTGCACGCGCTCGCCATCATCGACCAGCTCGCGCTCGTCAACACCCACATCAACGGCGCAGCCGGCAATGTCGACATCGGCCGGGCGCTGAACGACGATTTCCTCGATATCATCGACATCGTCGCCGGCGACACCAACCTCGCCAACATGGCGCAGCAGAACGGCCTCAAGGGCTGGGCGCAGTTCGGCGATTTCCTCAATCCGACCCCGGCCTATCAGGACAACCAGGCGCAGACCGATTTCTGGGCCATGTTCATCGCGCAGTCGAACGCGCTCGGCAAGGCAGCGATCGCCGCGGTCAATGCCGGCGATGCCGCGGCGATGGCCAAGGTGACGGCAGACCTGATGACCTTCAAGAAGGACGTCACCGATTTCGACGCGGCGCAGGGCGGCATCTTCCAGGCCCGCTTCGACAATGAGCTGCTCGGCGACCAGAGCACGCTCGGCGCCGAGATCGCCAAGATCCTCGAGGGCTTCCAGACCGGCAACAAGGCGCTGGTCGCGGCCGCCGCCGACCAGATGCACCAGAACGCCGCCGATGTCGGCGGCAACAACATCCCGGTCAATGGCGGCGCCTACAATGTCGACGGCACCACCGCCGCACAAGTGCTGGCGACGACCGGCGGCGGCAATGCCAATGCGGCCGCCGTGCTCGCAGAGATCATGGCCCAGCCTTCCGCGAACGTGATCATGCTGCCGAATGCCGCGCCGGCCTCACAGGACGGCGCCGTGGCCGCGGCGATCGCCATGGAGGGACAGATGATGGAGATGTCGCACCACCATCATCATCACATGTGGGCGTGATCCGCCGAGGTCTCGGGCGCCTGCACCAGCAGGCGCCTGACCAATGCGAGCGCTGTTTCGGTGGCCGGGTCGGCCGCGATCACCGACACCGCGAGCACGATGAGATCGACCGGCTGATGCGACAGCACGATGACATGCGTCGCGTGGCGCGCGTCCATCAGCGCCGCCATGCGCTCGACGGCGGGATCGGTCGGCGCCAGGCCCCACGGCGCAGCGGCCCGGCGCAGGACGCGGCGCGAGGCGAGAAAGTCGCGCAGCAGCGGCGGATCGTAGCTCGCGAGCTCCGCCTCGCGATAGCGCCGCGCGCTCTCGAAGATCGGCTGGCGCGTCAATTCGGCAATCAGCTCGTCGCGGGTCGCGGCGCTGGAAGCGCCGATCGAATCCAGCACGCCGGGCTCGCGGGCCTCGAGCACGGCGCGCAACGCATCGCCCATCAGGCCGATCGTGAGCACGCCGGCCATGGCCACCGCGCAGAAGCGCAGCATTTGCGCCGCATCGACATCCGCCGACAGCGCGGCCGCGGCGGCGCCGAGCAAGGCCGCGCCTGAGATCCGCAGCAAAGTCAGCCACACGCCCTGACGCTGCGCCTCGGCGCTGGCGCCCGCGATCAGGATCGCGGTCACCGCGAGCAGCGCGCCGAGCGCACCGAGCCGCACCGGCATGTCCGGCGCCAGCACACGGAAATCGGTGATGATGAAGGGAATGACGATCAGCGCGCCGAAGGCGACGCGATCGATGGCGCGGTTCTCCCACGCCAGCAAGCTCATGCGATCGCGGCGTAGCAGCAGCAGCGCACACACCGCGAAGCCGGCGAGCTGGAACGCCGACAGCACGGCCGTGTGCGCGTTCTCGAGCTCCACCGGACCGAGCGCGCCGGCCAGCGCGAGCACGATCCCACCGAGCAGCGCAGCGAGCTTCAGCCCGCGATGCGCGTGCCGTCGCAGCAGGCCTTCGGTGACGATGAGCGCACCGAGCGGGATCAGCGCCGCAGGGACCAGCGAGATGCGGTCGAGCGTCGCATTGTCGGTCCACCAGGCGATGCCGCGCAGCAGGAACAGCGCCGCGACCAGCGTCAGCAACGTCACCAGCCGTGCCGTCAACGGTCCCCTCGGATCGCGCCGGTGCAGCATCGCTCCGGCCACCGCGAGACCGATGGCGCCGCAGAGATTGACGACGGAGTCGGCGACCACGCCCGGCATCATCGCGTGGCCTCGCCGGACGGCAGCCGCGGACGCAAAGTGCCGAAAACGCGCTTGTCATCGAGCCAGTGCACCAGCGGCAGGATCATCCGCTGCAGCGCCAGCACGGCCGAGGTCGCCAGCAGCGCCGGCAGTGAGCCGGACGGAATCTCGCGCAGCAGATAGCGCCGGGCAGCGGCGAGGTCGATGCGGCCGAGCTGCAGCAGGTCGTCGCCCCTGACGTAGTCGAGCTCGCGGGCGCAGAAGCCGTTGTAGATGTCGTCGCGATGCTTCGGCGCCTCGTCATACGTCTTCTTCAGCGCATCCGAGCCGCCGGTATAGGCGTTGCTGATGACGAAGCGTTGCTCGTCGAAGCCGGCCTCGTCGCCGACGCCGAACACCGCGCGATGCGTCCGCATGATGCCGCGTGCGAGCTCGAGATGCGTGAAGCTCTGCCGCGCCTCGGGCTGCGGCGACGGATAGACGTCGGAAAAGGTCTCGCAGACCATGCCGGCCACGGCGGGCACCTGCGTGACGTTGGAGATCCATTTCGGCCGCAGGCCGTCGCGGATGAACAGGAGCAGCGTGGTGAGGCCATAGAGCACGCCGGAGAGCCCCTTGCCGCGGACCTCCGGATCGACCATCACCAGGCCGAGATGGATCACCTCCTGCGTCTCGCCATCGCGCGCCACCTGCATCACCGCCAGCGCATTGAAGGCGATCGGCCGGCCGGTCGCGGCATCGGACACCAGCGTGATGATGGCACGGGCGAGCGCATCGCGCTGGCCGGAGAAGATGCCGTAAGTGAGATCGCCCGCGGGCAGCGTCTTGCCGGCGACGGCGCGGAGATCGGCGACGAGCGCAGCCAACGCCGCATCATCCAGGGTCGTGCCGGGGCTTTCGACGATGCGCGTGCGCAGCTCCGCATGGGTGCGCAACGACAGGTCCATCGCCTCCTGCCCCAGCGCGCTGAGCCAGAAGCCGAGATGGTCCCTGATGCGCCTGGCCGCTGCGACGATGTTCATGTCCTCATCCACCCGGCGCGGTCGCAACCGCCTCGCCGAAGTCCTGCCGTTCACGACCTATGCGCAGTCGGCGTTAATGCGTCACCATGGCGGACGGCGGAGCTGCAGTCACGGTAAACGCAGCTTGAACGATGGCAAGCGTCGACGCGCACGACGAACTTGTAGAGGCGCATTGCGAACGGTGCGGAAGTTGGTTCTGATAGGAGAGCCTGCCCGTGTGGC
>NZ_CAFI01000061.1 GCF_000239775.1 Bradyrhizobium sp. ORS 375 | reverse complement strand
CTCGGTCGCCGGCCTCGTCCACATGAACGGCCGCGTCTACGACCCGCTGCTGGCGAGGTTCACCAGCGCCGATCCGGTGACGGAGAGCCCGTTCAGCACCCAGGGCTGGAATCGGTACTCCTACGTGGGCAACGATCCGCTGACGTTCACGGACCCGTCTGGGCATTGCTTCCTGGGGTGCTTCTGGAACGCGATCGGCAACTTCCTCCAGAAGAACCCAATCGCCAGGTCGATCCTGCAGATTGGCGCCACGGTCCTGCTCAATGTGGTGCTTCCTGGAATTGGACTTGGACTCACAGCGGGATCGTTCGGGCTCGCTGTCGCCTCTGCAGCAGGCGGTGCAATGATCGCGACAGGACTGTCAGGGGGGAATCTAGGCGAAGTATTGAAAGCCGGGCTAATAGCCGGCGTCACTGCCGCGGCATTATATGGCGTTGGCAACCTTACTGGACATCAGCCTGATTTTGGTACCGACAGGTATTTCGCTAATGTCGCAGGACACGCCCTGGTGGGTTGCGGATCTTCGGTGGCATCAGGAGGCGACTGCAAGTCTGGCGCATTATCGGCCGCTGTTGGATCAGCACTTTCGCCACTCACTCGCTCAGTGTTTCAGCATCCGCAAGAAAACATTGGCGACCGAATTGGTGGAGCCATCGTGTCGGCGGTTGCTGGTGGAGTCGCCTCGGTCGCAGGCGGCGGGAAATTTGCTAACGGCGCGATTACCGGCGCGTTCGGGTACCTATTCAACGAAGCTGCGCAGGTAGCGCAGGGACGTCTAGCGGAGAGTATGTGGAAGCAGTCGGTTCTTAATTCTGGTGGTCAAGTCGTGGGACAAAATCTTCTTTATGAGGCGATCGATTCTGCTGGAGAGAGGGTCATTATCAACGGCAAAATCCTGAGGGGCGAAATGGATGGTTTGTCCATAGCTCGGGATGGTCTCGTGGATGCTGCCGAGGTGAAGAATGGAAATTTTGCAAAGTACGAGCGCACACAGCTGCAGCGTTCGGACTATATTCGTGAAGGACAAATCAGGTTTTACGGAGAAAGCGCACGGCAAGCAGGTATCGAAGGTATGACTCTGAAGGAGGTCGCGGGCGGCAGACCAATTTGGTATCGCTTATACGTTGGCCCGATGGGTGCGCAGCGTGCAATGCGGCAGTATCTGCGGTATCAGTTTCGCTTTCGGGGAGGAGGAGATCAGTAATGCAGGCTATGCAACGTTGCCATCAGGTTACCGTCTCTGAAGTTGATCGTCGGCTGATATCCGAGCTTAATTTGTTGGGCTTTGATCTTGCGGAGCGGCGCCCGACTAAAATGGTCAAGAAGATAAATGATCTCACGGAAATATTTATATTTACCGGAGTGGGTAAGAAGAGAGCGGAAGTAGTTGTGAACCCGATAATCGGGGTTGAGAACGTTTTGCTTCGAGAGCGACTTCAATCATCCGAATTGGGAAGGAAACACGCGACACGTGTTTGTCATGCGTATTTGGGATTGCTGGCCTCCTGGGATCAGTTATTTTTGAGTAGCAGAGAAGAGCTTGATGGCGCGATGTCCAAGATCGTCAAGTCGGTTGTGGATGTTGGACTACCGACTATGAGAGAGTTCGACAGCGTAGGTGCGGTCAAGCTGCTGCTTCAGCAACAAATTGTCGGTGCAAATACAACCAAACTCGCAGTTTTGTTCGCTGAGGAAAAGCTCCGTGCTATTGAGCGAGATACGTAACGCAAAGAAGAAAGCCGTCGAGACTGACGGCGAGATAGGGAAATGCCCTGGCGAGATGGAGATGGGTGATGTCCGCCGCTCAGATCTCATCGGGAGCGGATGTCGCTATGACGCGGATCAGGTTGGGGACGACGATCACGCTCGTTGGCCGCTCGGTCGACGGCTTCAGGAAGGGCGTTTTGCGCTGCGCGAGAAGTTTGTTCTGACGCATAAGTCGCAGGACTTGTTCTTGGGCATGGGCGACCAATTTGTAGCGCCTAAGCGTGGCGGTCACCCATCGATGGGCGTAGAACGGATGCTTGAGACAGATGCGCTGGATCTGGTCGCGCAGCTCGCGCGCGGTCAACTCGTCTGATGCGCGCAACCTGATCACGCTGTCCGGCAATCGCCAGGAGATCGCGGCGATGATGGAGGCGATCGCGCTGTTCGACCTCGACACCATGAAGGGCATGTCGTTCGCGCTGATGCCGGTCAAGACCTCGGCGCCCGACGCGATTGCCACCGAGCTGAAAAGCGTGTTCACCTCCGACCGCGGCGACGGGCCGATGGCCGGCATGGTGCAGTTCGTGCCCAACAAGCGGCTGCGCTCGATCCTGGTGATCTCGCGGCAGGTCCAAAATCTGCGCCGCGCGAGACCTGGATCCGCAAGCTCGACGCGCAGGTGCAAGGCAGCGAGAAGCAATTCCTCACCTACGCTGTGCAGAACCGCTGTGCGCAGGAGCTGGTCGACTTTTCGGCTCGCGCGCTGGATGTCTCCCCGGCTTGATCGGCGACGCCACATCGCCGTCCTCGGACCGGCTCCCGGATTGCTGACCGAGCCTCCGCGTGTATAACACGGCCTTCGTCCTGCGCTGCCGCGGGCGCTCTTCCGATCGCAGGCCATGCTCCGTCCCGACAGCCCGACATCCCCGCCACCCCCGCGCCCCCGCGCGGTGGCGTTCATCTTCGTCACGATTCTGCTCGACATGCTGGCGCTCGGGTTGATCATGCCGATCCTGCCGAAGCTGATCGAGGGGTTCGTCGGCAATGACACGGCGCAGGCGGCGCGGATTTTTGGGCTGTTCGGGACGGCCTGGGCGCTGATGCAGTTCGTGTTCTCGCCGGTGCTCGGCAGCCTGTCGGACCGGTTCGGGCGGCGGCCGGTGATCCTGCTGTCGAACTTCGGGTTGGCCGCCGACTATGTGTTGATGGCACTGGCGCCGTCGCTGGCCTGGCTGTTCCTTGGGCGGCTGATCTCGGGCGTGACCTCGGCCAGCATCTCCACGGCGTTCGCCTACATCTCCGACCTCACGCCGCCCGACCGGCGGGCGGCGGTGTTCGGCCGTATTGGGGCGGCGTTCGGCGCCGGCTTCGTGCTCGGGCCAGCCACCGGCGGGCTGCTCGGCGACATCGATCCGCGGCTGCCGTTCTGGGCGGCGGCCGGGCTCAGCTTCGCCAATGCGCTGTACGGCCTGCTGGTGCTGCCGGAATCGCTGCCAGCAGAGCGGCGCAGCCCGTTCCGTTGGCGCGCAGCGAGCCCGCTCGGGGCGCTGCAATTGCTGCGCTCGGAGCCGACGCTGGCCGGACTGTCGCTGGTCAATTTCATCACCCAACTCGCCCATGTCGTGCTGCCCTCGACCTTCGTGCTGTACGCGACCTATCGCTATGGCTGGGACACACGCACGGTCGGACTGACGCTCGCGATCGTCGGGGTCTGCGCGATGGTGGTGCAGGGCGGGGCGGTCGGCTTCATCGTGCGTTCGCTCGGCGAGCGCGGCGCGCTGATGCTCGGCCTGTGCGCCGGCACGGTCGGCTTCCTGATCTTCGGCCTCGCGCCGACCGGAAAGCTGAGCTGGCTCGGCATTCCCGCCATGGCGCTGTGGGGCGTGTCGGGCGCGGCGATCCAGGCGCTGATGACGCGGCGGGTCGCAGCGGACCGGCAGGGCCAGCTGCAGGGCGCGACATCGAGCGTGCAGAGCATGGCCCAGCTCGCGGGGCCGTTCCTGTTCACGCTGACCTTTGCCTATTTCATCGGCGCGACGGCGCCGCTGCATCTGCCGGGCGCGCCGTTCCTGCTGGCCTCGGCGCTGCTGACCGTGGCGCTGGTGATTGCGGTGCGGACGCTGCGGGGCGACAACAAAAAACCCTCATCCTGAAACGCGTCGGGCGATGCGTCTCGGATGAGGGGCGATCGAAAGCGGGAGCCTCATGGTTCGAGACGGCGCTGCGCGCCTCCTCACCATGAGGGTCCACAGAACGGACGCAGGCTTACTTCTTCACCAGCGGGCACTCGCTGGCTTCCAGCGGCTTGGCGGCGTCCTCGGGCGCGATGGTCGCCACGAGCTTGTAGTAGTCCCACGGATATTTGGACTCGTCCGGCTTCTTGACCTCGAACAGATAGGCCGGGATCAGGCGGCGGCCGTCGGCGCGCAGCGGGCCCTTGCCGAACAGCGGATCGTCGGTCGGGATCTCCTTCATCTTCGCAACCACCTTGGCGCCGTCATGCGGATTGCCGCCGAGCGCTTCCAGCGCCTTCAGGTAATGCAGCGTGCCGGCGTAGTTGCCGGCCACCGTCATCGACGGCATCGTGCCCTTCGGCGACAGCTTCTGGAAACGCTTCGACCATTCGCGGGTCTTGTCGTTCAGATCCCAGTAGAACGACTCCGTGAAGGTCAGGCCCTGGGCGACCTTGAGGCCCAGCGCATGGACGTCGTTCACGAACAGCAGCAGCGCGGCGAGCTTCTGGCCGCCCTGCACGATGCCGAACTCCGAGGCCTGCTTGATCGAGTTGGTGGTGTCGCCGCCGGCGTTGGCGAGACCGATGACCTTGGCCTTCGACGACTGCGCCTGCAGCAGGAAGGACGAGAAATCGGCGGTGTTGAGCGGATGCTTCACCGAGCCGAGCACCTTGCCACCATTGGCGGTCACGACCGCCGAGGTGTCGCGCTCCAGCGCATGGCCGAAGGCGTAGTCGGCGGTGAGGAAGAACCAGCTGTCGCCGCCCGCCTTGGTCAGCGCCTTGCCGGTGCCGTTGGCGAGCATGTAGGTGTCGTAGGTGAACGAGATCGTGTTGGCGTTGCACTTGCTGCCGGTGAGGTCAGCCGTCGCCGCGCCGGAGTTCAACAGGATCGAGTTCTTCTCCTTGACGAGGTTGGAGACGGCCAGCGCCACGCCGGAATTCGGCGTGTCCATGATCACGTCGACCTTCTGGGTGTCGATCCACTGCCGGCCGATATTGACGCCGATGTCGGGCTTGTTCTGGTGGTCGCCGCTGATGACCTCGATGGTCCACCCCTTGGCCTTCAGCCCGGAATCCTCGACCGCCATGTTCACGGCCGCCACCGAATTGGGGCCGCCGATGTCGGCATACAGGCTCGACATGTCGTTGAGCACGCCGATCTTGACGACCTTGTCGTCGGCGAAGGCGGAGCCGGCAAAGCTGAGAGCGGTGGCAGCAAGCAGCGCGGCCATTCGCCGCGCGTGAGACGTCGTCATCAAAGTCCTCCCTGGTATCGTGTCGCGGCGGGGCATCTTGGGCGCCCTTTGCCGTCTGCCATCCTGATTAGCCGGTCTTGTGAGTTGCGGCAATGCGCCAAAGGGGGCAGATGCGCCCAGGTTTTGGGCTGATGGCGCGAGCGTTAACGCAGGGCGTCCGAGGTCAGCCGGAATTTCTGGATGCGCTTTCCGGTGTCGACCTCAGCGGTATAAACGTTGCCCTGCTTGTCGACGGCCATCGCGTGCACCCAGTGGAATTGGCCGGCATTGCGGCCATTGTGGCCGAAGCTTCCGACCACTGGGCCGTCGGAGCGGCGGATGATCCGGATCTCGTTGTTCTCGCCGTCGGCGGACAGCAGATAGCTCTGCTTCGGGTCCGGCCAGATCGCGATGTCCCACACCGCGCCATTGCCGAGCGTGGCCTTCTCGAAGAACCACTCGGTCACGAAGCTGCCGTCCTTCTTGAACACCTGGATGCGGTCATTGATGCGGTCGCAGACATAGACGAGGCCGTCGTCGGCGATCTTCACGCAGTGGACGGGGTTGCCGAACTGCTGCGCCACCGGCGCCTTGGGATCATAGGCTGGCTGCTTGGTATCGTCCGGCACGCGACCATACGCGCCCCAGTGCCGCTTGTAGGCCAGCGTCGTCGCATCGAACACGATGACGCGGCGGTTGCCGTAGCCGTCGGCGACGTAGATCTCGTTCGCGTCCTTGTCGACCGCGGTCTCCGCGGGCTTGCCGAGCTGGGTGGTGTCGTTCGAGCCCTTGCTCGGCGCGATCGATCCGATCTGCGCGACGAATTTGCCGTCGAGGGTGAATTTCAGGATCGCATTGTCGTTGTCGGCATTGCCGCCGATCCAGACGAAGCCGCGCTCGTCGACCTCGATGCCATGTTCGCGGCCGACCCATTCATAGCCCGGGCCGGGGCCGCCCCAGGCGCGCAGGAGATTGCCGTCGGCGTCGAACTCCAGCACTGGCGGGGCCGGGATGCAGCATTTCGAGCGCGGCGGATTGAGGGCTGCGCCCTTCTCGTCGTCGGTCAGCGAGCGCGGGAGATGGATGACCCAGACGTGCCCCTGGCTGTCGACGGTGATGCCGCCGACCTGGCCGAGGATCCAGTTGTTGGGAAGCTGCTTCGGCCAGGACGGCTCGACAGCGAAGGCCGGAATGTCGGCGGCGCTGACGGCGCGCGGGAGCAGGGCAGCGGTGGTCGCGACAACTGCCAGCAGCAAGGTTCGGGCAAGGCCACGCACAAGACCGCTCGCGCGTCCGCATCGTGCTCGCGTCATGGCATCCTCCCGATCTGTTGTTCGCGGTCATCCGCTTAGTTGGACGCAGTCAATCGCGGGCAGGGCAGGGTGTCAATCGCGGGCGGGCCCCGCGCAGTCTCAATCGACCGCCGGCGCGGCAACTGGCTTCACCGCTGCCGCTGCTGCGGGTTTGAGGAAGCGGGTCAGCAAGAGCCGCAGATGCTGCGTGCACTGCTTGACGTCGACAATGGGATTGCGGATCGGCAGGGCGCGCGCGCCGTCCACGACAGCGAACAGGATGTTGGCGGTCGCCTCGGGATCGAGGCTCGCGTCGACCTCCCCGCGGTGCTGCGCCTTGACGATGAAGTCGACCAGCAGCGCTCGCATCGCCCGCGCATGGGCGTGGACGATGCTGGCGAACTCCGGATTGCGGCAGGCCTCGGCCAGCGCCTCGGCGGTGAGAACCTGCGCCTGTGGCTGGTGGATGCTGGTGCTTTCGAGCTCCTGGACCAGCGCCTCGATGACATCGGGGCCTGCCAGGATCGCCTGCAGCCGCCCGCCGGCATGCTCAAGGTTCTGCTCCACGAGCGCCTGGATCATCGTCTCCTTGCTGGGGAAGTAGTGATAGAGGTGGCCCGGGCTGATCCCGGCCTCGGCGCAGATGTCGGTGGTGCTCGCGCCGTGAAAGCCGTCCCTGACAAAGCACGCCAGGGCGGCCTGGAGAATCTCCCGCCGCTTCTGCTCGTGCCTGACCGGATCGACCTTTCTCATCGCCGCGAACTCTGCCGCCGAACCCTGCCGCCCAATTTCTGCCGCACTTTATCTGCCTCCGACAACTCATTGTAATATAAAATAATATTTCTCACCGCTCTAATCTAGAGAATTTGATCTAGTTTAGATGGACAAGTCCTGGGGTCTATGGGACTTGATTAGAGTGAGCTATCTATCAATGGGTCTCTCGCAAATGTCGCGTCTTGCCCCGCTGCGATGGACGGCGCTGGTGTCCCTGTCGTTTGCGACATCCAGCTGCGCCACCGCGCCGCTGGAGCGAGCCGGCTCGCTCAAGAGTTACGACCGCCTCGCCGACGCCCACGGTCTGGTGACGCGCGCCCAGATCAAGGCGAACAAGAAGGAGCTGCTCGAGGCCAAGACGGTCAGGATCGAGCCGACCGCCTTTCCGCCGCGAGCCGACGTCGCCTTCGATGAGGACGAGCGGAAGCTGGTGGCCAACGTCATTAGCCGCGAAATGTGCCTGCGGCTGAGCGATCGTTTTCGCGTGGTCGCGCCGGGCGAGGACGCCGATCTGATCCTCAAGGCGACCGTCACCCATGCGACGGCGACCAACGCGACTGCGTCGGCCGCCTCGCAGGCCGCCTCCATCGCCAAGAGCGTCGCGCTGCCCGGCGTTCCCGTGCCGGTGCCGCGGCTGCCGGTCGGTCTCGGCACCTTGTCGGTCGAGGCCGAGGCGTGCGACTTCGCCGGCTTTCAGAAGGCTGCGATGGTGTGGGCGCGCGGCGCCAATTCGGTGTCCACGGCAAGAATGGCCAATGACGGTGATGCCTACGATCTCGCCGGCGAGTTCGGCGCGGATTTCGCTAAGCTCGTGTCGACCGGCGAGTCGCCATTTTCAGGCATCGCCTCGATCACGTCTTTGCCATCGGTGTCGAGCGTGCCGGCCAAGCTCGGCGGTGCCCCTAAATATGCCGCATGTGAGCAGTTTGGTCGCTTCCCGGGTCTGAAGGGATTCGTCGGCGCGAGCCTCGGCCTGCCGCCAGGCTGGACCGACAAGGGCGCGAACGAAGCCAAGGCGTCGCCGCCGCCGTCGCCTGATATCGCGAGCATGGAGCAGCAGCCGACGCGATGAAGCCCGCAGTGACTTTCCGCGCCGTTGTTTCGCGTTTTGCAGTCGTGCTCGCAGCCGCGCTGCAGCTCGCCGCGTGCGCCGCCATCATGCCGCGCAACGCGCCGCCCGAGGTGGCGGCCATTCGTGCCGAGCCGCTCGGCTTCCGCGACGTCCGCTATTGGGGCGACGAGCCGTCGCCGCGCATGGCCGAAGCCTCGATGCAGCGCGCCTCGGCAGAAATGGCCGCGTCGCGTCCGCTGAACTTCCTGGCGATCTCCGGCGGGGCCGAGAATGGCGCGTTCGGCGCCGGTCTGCTGTCGGGCTGGGGCGAGGCGGGCAACCGGCCCACCTTCGACATGGTGACGGGCGTGAGCTCGGGCGCGCTCATGGCCCCGTTCGTGTTCCTTGGCCGCGCGCATGACGAGCGGCTGCGCGAGATCTTCACTGCGTATGAGCGCAAGGACATTTTCACGGTCAACGTTCCCGGCCTGCTGCAGGGCTCGGCGCTGGCCGACAACACGCCGCTGTCGCGGCTGATCGAGAAATATGTCGACCGCGAGTTCCTGCGCGACGTCGCCAGCGAGAGCGCGAAGGGCAGGGTGCTGCTGGTCGGCACCACCAATCTCGACGCGCAGCGTCCGGTGCTGTGGGACATGGGCCGCATCGCCGCCGCCGACACGCCGGAGGCGATCAACCTGTTCCGACAGGTGCTGCTCGCCTCCGCCACCGTGCCCGGCGCCTTCGCGCCGGTGCGCATCAAGGTCCGGATCGGGGACAAGGACTACGACGAGCTGCATGTCGATGGCGGTGTCACGCGGCAGGTGTTCATCGGTCCGTCGGTGCTGCGCCTCGTCTCCGTGCGCGGGCCGCGGCGCAGCGTCAGCGGGGCGCATCTCTACGTCATCCGCAATGCCCGCATCGATCCGGAATGGGACAGCGTCGGGGCCGATGTGCTGTCGGTGACGCAGCGCTCGCTGACGACCTTGATCAAGAACCAGGGCATCGGCGACATCTACCGCATCTATTCGGTGGCGAAGTTCAACGGCATCGATTTCAACCTCGCCAGCGTGCCCGCCGATTTCAAGGTCAAGGCCGACGGCCCGTTCGACCGCAACTACATGACCGCCTTGTTCGATCGCGGCTACGACATGGGCCGGCGTGGCTACCCCTGGGTCAGGAGCCTGCCCGGGCTGCAATCGAACGAGCATTCCATCACGGCGCAACTGCCTGCGCGCACGATGGCGGCTGCACGATGATTCGATCGATGCGAGGCTCGGGAAGCATCGCGGCTGCCCGCGCGCTGCCGACCGCGACCGTCCTGCTGACGACGCTGCTGCTCGCCGGCTGCGTGACGTCGTCCACGCCGCCGCCGGACACCGGCGCGAATCTCAACAACACCTACAATTATCTCCCGGTCAACGACCTGCCGCATGACGATCAGCGGCCGGTGCTGTCGGTGGAGCAGCAGGAAAAGCTACGCAAGGAGCTGACGGCCGTCCGCGATCGCCAGGTGCCGGCGGCGGCGAAAGCAGCGACAGCAAAGCCGGCGGCGAGTCCGGCTTCGAAGTAGGTGGTGGTGCCGATCGGCGCCGACGCCGATCGGTCATAAGTTCGCTGACGCGACATGCATGAGAGCCGCGGTGTCGATCGCGCCCTCCGCTGTGGTCCCGGCGAACGCCGGGACCCATACCGCGTGATGTGCGTGGGGAAAGGCAGTCTGTGTTGCGGTCAGCCGCAAACGTGACCGCCGGTGGTTATAGGTCCCGGCGTTCGCCGGGACGACGGCAACGGATGCGGCAAGCGTCCGGGCATGGCCAGGCGACGTGCGAGCGAAGCCTCGTCGTCGCTTAGGCCGGCGGCTGAAAACTCTTCAGCGTGCGGTTCTTGTAGTCGTAGAATTTGCCGGTCTCGGTCCACGAGGGCAGGCACATCGGCACGATGAACTCGGCGGCCTGCTCGGGTGTCTCCAGCGTCATCGGGTCCTCGCCGGGAAACACCGTCGCGCGCATGCGGGTGCGGATCGGGCCGGGGCTGAACAGGTTCACGCGGAGCGGCGTGCGCTCGGTCTCGTGGGCCCAGACGCGCGCCAGCGTTTCCAGCGCCGCCTTGGAGGCGGCGTAGGGGCCGAGATAGGCCTGCGCCTTGTGCGCGGCGCCCGAGGTGACGAACACGGCGCGGCCGGCGTCGGAGACCTTCAGCAGCGGCTCCATGCAGCGGATCAGCTGGAAGTTGGCGGTCAAATTGACCGCGACGACGTCGTTCCACGGCTTCAGGTCGATATGGCCGAGCGGCGAGGACGGGCCGGGCACGGCGGCGTTGCCGACGAGGATGTCGAGCCTGCCGTGCCGCTCGTGCAGCGCCGCCCCGAGCCGGGCGATGCCGTCGCTATCGGTCATGCTGAGCGGCACCAGCGTTGCGCCGCTGCCGGTTTCTTTCCGGATCTCGTCGTCGAGCTCCTCCAGCCCGCCCTGGGTGCGGGCGACAGCCACGACATGCGCGCCAGCACGGGCCAGCGCCCGCGCGGTCGCATGACCGATGCCGCGCGAGGCGCCGGTGACGAGGGCAATACGATTGGCGAGGGGAAGGGTCATCACGATCATCTCACGGCCATCGTCCCGGCCTGGCGCGCGATTGCGCGCTTGGCGCCGGGACCCATACTCCGCGGCGGTTATGAGGGAGTTGGGTGCCCATGGCTAGTCCTAGCCGCCTAGCGACGGCCGGTGGCTATGGGTCCCGGCGTTCGCCGGGACAACTGCTTAACAGGGGCCGTCATTCCGGGGCGACGCCGAAGGCCTCGAACCCGGGATCTCGAGGTGAGTCACGCAAGCCAATTTCGAGATTCCGGGTTCGATACTTCGCATCGCCCCGGAATGACGTCGTGTGGCGATGATGCCGTCTGGCGACGACGCCGTCTGGCGAGGACGTCGCCGATAGCGACGTCCGGTGCCTGCCTCAGCTCGCCTCCGCCAGCAGCGACAGCTGCTGCTGGGTCGGCTCGACCAGCGACTGGTCGGTGAGGTTGGTCGGGTAGCTGCCGGTGAAGCAATGGTCGGCGTATTTCGGCGCGGCGGGGTCGCGGGCCGGCTCGCCCATCGCGCGGTACATGCCGTCGATCGACAGGAACGCCAGCGAATCCGCGCCGATCAGCTCGCGCATCTCCTCCAGCGAATGCGTCGCTGCGAGCAGGCCGCCGCGGTCCGGCAGGTCGATGCCGTAGTAGTCGGGATAGAGGATCGGCGGCGAGGCCAGCCGGAAATGCACCTCGGTGGCGCCGGCGTCGCGCATCATGCGCACGATCTTGCGCGAGGTCGTGCCGCGCACCAGCGAGTCGTCGATCAGGATGATGCGCTTGCCTTCGATCGCGGCGCGGTTGGCCGAGTGCTTCATGCGCACGCCGGATTCGCGGATCGCCTGGGTCGGCTGGATGAAGGTGCGGCCGACATAGTGGTTGCGGATGATGCCGAGCTCGAACGGCACGCCGGAGTACTGGCTGTAGCCGATCGCCGCCGGCACGCCGGAATCCGGCACCGGCACCACGACGTCGACCTCCGGATGGCTCTCGCGCGCGAGCTGCGCGCCGAACGCCTTGCGCACCTCGTAGACCGAGCGGCCGCCGACCACGGAGTCGGGACGGGCGAAATAGATGTATTCGAACACGCAGGGACGCGCCGGCTTCGGCGGGAACGGCTTGTGGCTGTGCATGCCGGCTTCGTCGAAGATCACGACCTCGCCCGGCTCGATGTCGCGGATGTAGCGGGCGCCGATCATGTCCAGCGCGCAGGTCTCGGACGCCAGAATCGGGCAGCCGTCGAGCTCGCCATAGACCAGGGGGCGGATGCCGAGGGGATCGCGGGCGCCGATCAGCTTCTTGTTGGTCAGGCAGACCAGCGAATAGGCGCCCTCGAGCGCGCGCAGCGCCTCGATGAAGCGGTCGATGAAATTGCTGCGGCGGGAATGCGCGACCAGATGCAGGATCACCTCGGTGTCGGTGGTCGACTGCATGATCGCGCCGGCGCGCACCAGCTCGCGGCGCAGCGTCAGGCCGTTGGTGAGGTTGCCGTTGTGACCGACCGCGAAGCCGCCGGCATTGAGCTCGGCGAACAGCGGCTGCACGTTGCGCAGGATCGTCGCGCCGGTCGTCGCATAGCGGACATGGCCGACCGCGGCGTTGCCGGGCAGGCGCTCGATCACCTCACGGCGGGAGAAGGTGTCGCCAACCAGGCCGAGGCGCCGCTCGCTGTGGAAGCGCGTGCCGTCATAGGAGACGATGCCGGCGGCTTCCTGGCCGCGATGCTGGAGCGCGTGCAGGCCGAGCGCGGTGATCGCGGCGGCATCGCTATGCCCATAAATGCCGAACACGCCGCACTCCTCGCGCAGCGTGTCTCCGTCTAGGTCTGGGTCTCTGGTGTAGGCTTGAGGTCCGAAGTTCAGATCCGCGTCAGAGTCAATTTGGGCTTCGCCCGAAGAGTCTTGGCCGGAAGAATCGTGGTGCTGGTCCATCGCGCCTCTCTTCTGGGCTTGGCTCACTTGGCCGCGGGTTTCTCGATCAGCTTCTTCAAGCTGTCGCGGGCAGGCTTGCTGTACCCATCGCCGCCCGCTGCGGGCGACTCGGTGTCAGTCTGGTCGTCGTCCGGCTTGTTCTTCTTGAATTTCTTTAAAATGGTGTTCTCGGGATCATCAGGCAAGAGCGACATCAGCCAATCCCCGGTTCCCTGCAGGACGACCCGGGATTTTGCGGCGGTGACCCAGTCTGGACGCTGCTTGTCCGGCACCAGCCAGCTGAAGAACAGGAACGCGACGACCACGATAAGCAGGCCGCGGCCCAATCCGAACAGGAATCCGAGGGTGCGGTCGAGCGCGCCGATGCGCGAATCGAGGATCATGTCGGAGATCTTGACCGTGATCACCGAGACGATGAGCAGGGTGCCCACGAAAGTACCGGCGACGACGACGACGCTCGCGACGGTATCGTTGTTGAAATAGGTCTTCGCGGTCGGCAGCAGCTTCGAGAATGAATAAAGCGTGACCAGCGCCGCGGCGCCCCAGGCCGCGATCGAGAGCACCTCGCGCATGAAGCCGCGGACCATGGCCAGCAGCCCCGAGATCAGCATGACACCGAGCAGGATGAGATCGAGGATCGTTATCGGCATCGGCTGCTCAGGTCCGCTTCAAGGTCAAGGTTCGCTTCGAATCGACAGAGGACCGCCTTCCACGTGCAGGAAAGCAGGGTTCCCCGGCAAGTCCGTGATCCCGTGGGGGCCCGGATGCGGCGTTGTATAGCGGCGAGTCACCGGAACGTCACGGTCCGGCTAGCCGTCCTGACGGCGGAATCTCGCTGGTGTGGCATTTTTTTCGGCATGGCTCGGGGCACGGCGGCCCTGATCGCGCGGATCCTCGTCTTCCCGGCTGCTGGTTTGGCGTGCGCGCGGTGTGCCGCGGGCAGCAATGTCGGCGACCAGCGACGTCAACCCGCCGACGGTATTGAGGTTCAGGCCGGCGTCGCCGCCGGCCTCGCCGCGGGCTCGCTCGGGCAGCACCACGCGCAGAAAGCCGAGCTTGGCGGCTTCTTTCAGGCGCGCCGAGGTCTGCGCCACCGGACGCACGGCGCCAGAGAGCGAGATTTCGCCGAAATACACCGCATCCGGCGGCAACGGGGCATTCACCAGCGAGGAGACCAGCGCGGCGGCAGCGGCGAGATCGGCCGCCGGCTCGTGGATGCGCAGGCCGCCGGCGACGTTGAGGTAGACGTCATGGCCGGACAGCTTCACGCCGCAATGCGCCTCCAGCACCGCCAGCACCATCGACAGCCGGCTCGGATCCCAGCCGACCACGGCGCGGCGCGGCGTGCCGAGCGAGGTTGGCGCCACCAGCGCCTGCATTTCGACCAGCACCGGGCG
The DNA here is from genome assembly GCF_000239775.1 of Bradyrhizobium sp. ORS 375. GTDB lineage: Bacteria > Pseudomonadota > Alphaproteobacteria > Rhizobiales > Xanthobacteraceae > Bradyrhizobium. The sequence continues at coordinate 4,730 of NZ_CAFI01000061.1, read as the reverse complement.
CGTGCCCTCGATGCCGGCGAACACGGCGGTGCCGGGGCTGCCGAGGTCGCGCTCGGACAGGAACAGCTCGGACGGGTTGGTGACCTCGCGCAGGCCGAGGCCGGTCATCTCGAACACGCCGATCTCGTCGGTCGGGCCGAAGCGGTTCTTCACTGCGCGCAGGATGCGAAACTGCTGCGAGCCTTCGCCCTCGAACGACAAGACGGCATCGACCATGTGTTCGACGACGCGGGGACCGGCGATCTGGCCGTCCTTGGTAACATGCCCGACCAGGATGATCGCCGCGCCGGACTTCTTGGCAAAGCGAATCAGCTTCTGCGCCGAGGCGCGCACCTGGGTCACCGTGCCCGGCGCCGATTCCACCGTGTCGGTCCACATCGTCTGGATCGAATCAATCACGATCAGCCGGGGCACGGCGCCTTCGGACAAGGTCGAGATGATATCCTCGACCGAGGTCTCGGCCGCCAGTTGCACCGGCGCGTCCGCAAGCCCCAGCCGCTCGGCGCGCAGCCGCACCTGGGCGACGGCTTCCTCACCGGAGATGTAGACGGCGCGATGGCCAGCCCGCGCCATCATCGCGGTCGCCTGGGTCAGCAGCGTCGACTTGCCGATGCCGGGATCGCCGCCGACCAGCAGGATCGAGCCGCGCACGAAGCCGCCGCCGGTGACGCGGTCGAGCTCGGTCATGCCCGAGGACAGCCGCGGCGCGTCGATGCTCTTGCCGGTGAGGGACTCCAGCTGGAAGGTGCGGCCCTTGCGCTTGGACCGCAGCGACACCGGTGCCGACGTCGCCCCCGTGGTGTCCTCCTCGGCCAGCGTGTTCCACTCGCCGCAGGCCTCGCATTTGCCTTGCCAGCGCGTATAGGCCGCGCCGCAGTTCTGGCAGACGAAGGAGAGCGTGGACTTGGCCATGAGGTGAGAATCGATGCGGTCAGGAGTGGGTGGCGTTCCATAACATACTTAGGCCCGCGGCCAGCATGATGCCATCCATGACCAGGCGGAACACATCCGGCTTCATGTGCAGCACGAAGCGCTTGGCGACGAAGGCGCCGGCCATCAGCGAGCCGCCGGCGATCAGGCCCTTGAGCAGAATGTCCGGCGTCAACGCGCCGAAGCGCTGGAAGGTGATGGATTTCGAAACGTAGAGCCCGAGTGAACTCGCGGCCTCCGTGGCGAGAAAGGCGCCCTTGGAAAGCCCGTAGAACAGGAACAGCGGCACGCTGAGAGGCCCGGTCGAGACCACGATGCCGGTCAGAAATCCGATCACCGCACCGCCGAATGCGAGATGCCAGAGGTTGGCCTTGATGGCGTGCCGCGCCAGCCAGTGCCGCACCGGCACCATGGCCATCAGAAACAGCCCGATGGTGATGTCGACGGCTTGCGACGGCAGGATCAGCAGCGTGCGCGCGCCGAGCGCCGCCGCCGGAATCCCGGTGACCGAATAGGCCGCACAGGCGCGCCAGTCGACCTCGCGCCACCACGCCAGGATGCGTGACAGGTTCGCCATGACGGCCGCCACCGCCATGATCGGCACGGCTTCCTTCGGCCCGTACTCATAGGCCAGCACCGGCATCAGCATGATCGACGAGCCGGTGCCGACGATCCCGGACAGCGTGCCGGCGACGAGGCCGACCGCGAGGACGAACAGGAATCCCAAGAGTGTCGTCCTCCGCGGCGCAAGACTTGCTGACCGTCATTCCGGGGCAGCCCCGAAGGGGCTGAACCCGGAATCTCGAGATGGCTTGATCACGTCGAGATTCCGGGTTCGATGCTTCGCATCGCCCCGGAATGAGGTTGGGGCCGCATCTATGGTTAACCGATGGTTCGAGCCGACTCGGAATCGCCGATGATTGTGCGTCTGCATCTTTAAAAGTTGAAGCGTATTCGTCGCATCACCTGCCGATGTTTCCGCAGTGAGGCGACGATGAGCAGACAGCCGACATCCGCACACGTGCAGCCGCACAGCGCGGCTACCGCCGAGTTCCCCTGGCTGGCCGGTGCGATGCTCGCCGTCGAAGCCGGCGAGGTCATCAGGCTGCGGCTGGAGAAGTTCGCCCGCGGCGATCAGGACTCCCCGTACGAAGCGCAGCTGATGGTTGGCGAAAAGATCGCTGCCGCGTTCGAGGCCGCCGCGAGCCTGTGTGCCGGCGCATCGGTTGCCGCCATCGTCGGCCGTTACCGGGAGCACGTCGCCGCCAATGCGCGGCGGCTGTCAACCTGAGCCGGCTTGCGCGCGCCAGTCGCGCGGGCGCAGGCCGAAGCGCTGCTTGAAGCGGCGCGTGAAGTGGGACAGATCCGAAAAGCCCCAATCGAACGCGATGCGGCCGATGTCACGGCCCGCGCACGCGGGATCGCGCAGATCGCGCGCCACGCCATCGAGACGGCGCGCCATCACGAACTCCGAGAAGCTGGTGCCGGCGCGCGCCAGCAGCTTGTGCACGTAGCGCTCGCTGATCCCGACGGTCGAGGCCACCGTCGCCACCGTCAGGCCGGGCTCGCGCAGCCGCTCGTGAATGGCGCGCCGCAGCGCCAAGGTCGTGGCATCGGCGAATGAAGCCGTCGCGTACGCCTCGGGGCGACGGCGGCGCGACACGCTCAGCGCGACCAGATCGAGCAGCACATCGAACAGGGCCGTGGCATCATCCGGCGCGAGCCGCAGCGCGTTGGCGTTGAGCGAGCGTGCGGTCTCCACGATCAGCGCGCCGAGGCATGGATCGTCGGACAGCCGCGTCGGCACGACGTCCGACTTCGTCGGCAGGCGGCCGAACAGCGCATCGGCGGGCACGCGAAACGAGATGACGCCGAGCGACGGCCCGCGATCGTGCCGCAGCTCGAAGGTGCGATCGCTGTCGAAGATGCCGACCTGTCCGGCCGACAGGCTGACCTCGTGCTCGTCCTGCAGGATGGTGCAGCGGCCGGCGAGCTTGAGATTGAGATAGAAGCAGCGCTGGTCGGAGGCGGCGATGTCCGCGGGCGAGCGGCGCACGATGTGCTCCGGAAAGCTGACACGGTTGATGGCGCCGCCGCCGAGGCTGACGTGCTGCACCTCCGCCGCGAAGCCGATTCCGCGCGCCGGCTCCGGCGTGAGGTTCATGAAGGCCTGGCAGATCGCCTCGCGATAATACGAGAACTGCTCCGCCGGCCGTACCATGGCCGTATTCCAGCTCCGCTGACGTTCAGCCTCCACGCCCGGCATCGGTTCACTCCGAGACCAATTGGGTTCAGTTGCAGCCAAGCGCTGATAGCGCCGTGCGGCCATTGTCCTTGCACCGCCCTTCATCGTGCAAAGGAAGCAATCGATGTCAACCTACGTCCTGGTCCATGGCGCCTGGCATACCGGCGCCGAGCTCGAGCCGGTCGCCGCGCCGATCCGCGCCGCCGGCCACACCGTGCATCTCCCGACCATCCGCGGCAACCGTCCCGGCGACGCCAAGACATCAGGCCTCGATGAGGCCATCAGCTCGATCTGCGACTACTTCACCGAGCACGACATCAGCGACGCCGTGCTGATGGGGCATTCCTATGGCGGCATGGTCATCACCGGCGTCGCCGATCGGATGCCGCAGCGCATCCGCCGGTTGATCTATTGGAATGCGTTCGTGCCGAACAACGGCGAATGTCTCAACGACATGGTGCCGCCGCACTACGTCGCGCTGTTCGATGCGGTCGCAGCCGAGCGCGGCGACGGCTCGGTGGTGCTGCCATTCCCGATCTGGCGCGAAGCCTTCATCAACGACGCCGATCTGGCGACCGCGATGCGCACCTATGAGATCCTCAACCCGCATCCCAACAAGACCTTCACCGACGCCATCAAGCTGAAGACCAATCCGGCCGAAATGACCATCGCCAAATCCTACATCAACTGCACCGAGGATACGGCGCTGCCGCACAGCCTGCCTTGGCATCCGCGGCTGTCCGGCAAACTCGGCCTGTTCCGGCTGGTGCAGGTGCCCGGCAGCCACGAGCTGTGCTTCTCCGATCCTGGCAGGCTGGCGCAGGCGATCATGGACGCAGGCCGCGACTGATAAGGAGGGATTGTTGACCGTCAGCCGTGCAGCGATGGGGGGGCAGAAATCCCAAGTTGTGACCCGCCTCACATTCGCCACGGCTGAGACCTGCAAGATTAATCTCCGATGAACGGACCCGGTTGGTCAGCAAACCCCCTGCGAAGCATCGGAGAACGCAGTCATGACCCAGCTCCATTTGACGTCGTCGTCCAAGGTTCTGTCCAACAAGGCCATCGGCGCAAAGTCCGGCGCCTCCAAGACATGGCTCGCCATGGCGGCGGGCGCGCTGACCACGGTGTTTGCTGCCATCGGCGCGGTGAACAGCGTCATTCCGGCCGCGTCGAACATCGGCGCGACAGTGCTCGACACCCTCAACATTCCCGCCTGCCTGACCTACGCCGATCGCTTCGGCGGCACGCAGAGCAGCTTCCGGAAAGAGGGCAACGTCTGGCGCGAATACCCGCGCGGGTCGGAGACCTTCAGCTACGAGTTCAAGGAGATCCGCCGCACGCGCCAGGAGATCATGCTGTGGAACGTGACGCCGCGGGCCAACGTCCCGGATGCCGCCAGCCTCGTGGTGCATCTGCCCGTGTGCGGCGGCACGGCTGTCCTGACCGAGGGCCTGCCGGAGCGCAGGACCAATCTGGAGGAGGTCTGGCCGGACCGCGGCTGAATCTGTTTCACGATCTGTTTGTTAGTTCTACTTGTTCATTCTGTTTGTTT
>NZ_CAFI01000062.1 GCF_000239775.1 Bradyrhizobium sp. ORS 375 | reverse complement strand
TGACAGAGACCGGCACCCAGGCCGCCGCATGCGGCAGGCCATCCTCGACCCGGCCGCCGACCGCTTCCGCCAGCCGCAAGCCATCGCCGGTGTTGCCGATGGGCCCGGGCGAAAAATGCTCCTGGCCGCTCGGCGCATGCGGGAACATCGCCTTGCGTCTCTCGACGTCATGCGGGAAGCCGCCGCAGGCCAGCACCACGCCGAGCCGCGCATTCACTCGGACACGTTTGCCCTGCCGCGTCACGACCGCGCCGCGCACGGCTTCGTCGTCGCGGATCAGCTCGGCCACCGGGGACGACAGCCACAAGGGAATGCCGAGATCGAACGCCGACTTCGCCAGCCGGCCGGCCAGCGCATTGCCGTTGGTGAGCGTCATGCCGCGGCCGTGGCGCAGCACGTCACGGGCATGTTTAGACAGCCGTTTGGCGACGTAGAACGCCGAGGTCAGCGACTTCGTCGCGCGCATGAAGTGGATGATCTCCTTGCCGGAGCCGAGCATCATGCCGAACACGGTGAGCTCGGGCAGGGGCTGGCCGAGATCCTTGATGTGGTCGCCGAGCTCTCGCCCGTCGAACGGCCGCGTCACCATCGACCGGCCGCCCTGGGTGCCGCCCGGCGCTTCCGCGTGATAGTCCGGGAAGGTCAGCGGCATGTCGAATTTCAGCGCGGTCTTGCTCACGAAGAAGTCGACCGCCTCAGGCCCCTTGGTGAGGAACGCGTCGACCCGGGCGGCATCGAAACTGTTGCCGGCCTCGTGGCGCAGATAGGTGCGCGCCAATTCCGGCGGCTCGTCGATGCCCCAGGCCTTGGCCAGCGACGTGCCGGGAATCCACAGCCAGCCGCCGGAGCGTGCCGTGGTGCCGCCGAACCGCGGCTCCTTCTCGGTGACGACGACCTTCAGCCCGGCATGGGCGGCGGTGACCGCCGCCGACAGCCCGGCGCAGCCGGAGCCGACCACCAGCACGTCGCAATCATAGGTGTCGCCGTTTCTGGGCTCAGCTCCGCTCATTGCGCGCTCCTACTTCTTCAACAGCGGGCACTTGGATTCGGAGACCGGCCGGAACGCATCCTCGCCCTTCACGGTCTTGACGATCTCAAGATAGTCCCACGGCTCCTTCGACTCCGACGGCTTCTTGACGCGGGCGAGGTACATGTCGCGGATGACGCGGCCGTCCTCGCGCAAGCGACCGCCGTGCACGAACGTATCCTCGATCGGCAGCTCGCGCATCTTGGCCATGACGGCCTTGGGATCATCGGTGCCGGCCGCCTTGATTGCCTTGAGATAATGCAGCACCGAGCCGTAGACGCCGGTCTGGATCATCGTCGGCATTACCTTGGTGCGGGCGAAGAACTTCTTCGACCAGGCGCGGGTGGCCTCGTCCATGTTCCAGTAGGACGCCGTGGTCATGTAGGTGCCCTGCGCGGCGTCGAGCCCGATCGCATGCACGTCGGTGTCGAACATCAACAGGCCCACCAGCTTCTGGCCGCCCTTGACCAGGCCGAACTCGCCGGACTGCTTGATCGCATTGTCGGTGTCCTGGCCGGCATTGGCGAAGGCGACGACGTCGGCCTTCGAGCTCTGCGCCTGCAGCGCGAACGAGGAGAAGTCCGCGGTGTTGGTCGGATGCTTGACGCCGCCGAGAATGGTGCCGCCGAGCTCCTTGATGAAGCGCGTCGCGTCCTTCTCGAGCTGCTGGCCGAACGCGTAGTCCGCCGTGATGAAGTACCACGACTTGCCGCCCTGCGCGATCACGGCCGAGGTCGTCACCTTGGACAGCGCATAGGTGTCGTAGGTGAAGTGCACCGTGTTGGGGCTGCACAGCTCGTCGGTCAGCGAGCTCGCGCCGGGGCCGGACAGCAGCGCGATCTTGTTGCGCTCGCGCACCATGTTGTGCACGGCAATCGCGATACCGGAATTGGGAATGTCGACGACCGCATCGACCTTGCCGTTGTCGAACCAGTCGCGCACGATCGTGGTGCCGACGTCGGTCTTCATCTGGTGATCGGCGCTGATGATCTCGATCGGCTTGCCGAGCACGGTCGGGCCGAACTCCTCCACCGCCATCTTCGCCGCCTCGACCGAGCCCGGACCGCTGTTGTCGCGTCCCCAGCTGGACAGGTCGGTGAGCACGCCGATCCGCACGGCATCGTCGGACACCTGGGCCGATGCATTGGTCGCAATGAATGATGTCGTTGCCAGAAACGCGCAGGCGAGCAGCTGCCGTCGCATGAGGATCCTCCCGGTTGCCCCGCTCTCTCGGCGGTGATGCCCGGAAGTTAGGCAATGGCAAATAGATTTGTCAATGACGAATGAGGCGGCGCGGTGCCTCACTGATGCTCGTCGCGAGCCCTCCTCATTGCCGCACGACGTGGCCACCTCTCGCCGTCATTCCGGGGCAATCGACAACGCGCGTCGCGCGTTGACGATTGAACCCGGAATCCCGAGATGATGGGCGCAAGACAATTTCGGGATTCCGGGTTCAAGTCCTGCGGCCTTGCCCCGGAATGACGGAGTGCAGCTGATGTGGGTGGTCCGTCCTACACGCGGGGCATGATCTGTAGTTCGAGCAGCGCCAGCCGTTGCATCACGGCGGGATCGCGTTCTCCCGTTTTGGCGGTCCGCAGCACCGACTCGGCAAGCAGCGTGACATGGGTCGAGCTGACCGGCTCCGGCAAAGAGGCGACCGCGGAATCGAGCGCCTGGGTCATCAGCGCGATCACGTCGGGCGAAAAGGCAGCGTCGGAAAAATCCTTCATGGCAAGCTGTCCGCAGCAAGGGCCTCGGCTGACAATCGATGACGCGTTACGCTGCGATGCTCGATAACTATGAGTGTTAACGCCCCGCGCGGCAGCGCAGTTCCCGCTTGGACGTGCTTCGGATATGCAGAAGGAGACCCTCTCCCATGCGAAAACTGCCCGTCGAGCCAATCTGCCGCACCCTCGTCGGCTTGTGCCGACGGCCAAATCAGGCCGATGTTTCCGCGCATCCCGCCTCACTGCGGAGGGGCGTTGCGCGCGATCGTCACGACACGCGAGGCGGGGAGCGGTGGCCTGTCGGTTTGCAGCGCGTCAGTTGCGCGCGGACGAACGAGTCCGGCAGGACGGTGAAATCGCAGCGTCCCGGCGCCCCGATGCTGGCGTCAAGTTCGCGGCCGATGCCTTCGCGCATCGCGCGGGCGATGGTGGCTACAAGCCCGGACACCAGGGAGACTGCGTATAAGCCGTCAACCCATCGCGCAGGGAAGGCCGGGTCGTCCGGCTGACCCGTGGTACCTGCCGCCTGCATTTTTCTGAGCAGGCGGGCCACGGACCTCAGTCGAGGTCCGGCCTTCCCTGCGCCCTTCGTTTGGAGGGTGGTCGATAGTGATAGCTCGGGCGCCGAACGTGCCGCGAGAGGGCAGCCGTATGTCTGCACGCACATGATGAAGCGATGATGCGCAACGGTCACCCAGAACTCGTCATGCCCGGGCTTGTCCCGGGCATCCACGTCGTGCGGCATATGCGGAGCCGCGTGGATGGCCGGGACAAGCCCGGCCATGACGAGCAAGGGGAGAGGGCGTCGGCTCATCGGCGACCGAATGCCCAGAGGCGCCCAACGGTATGGTCGCGTCCTCTAGA
>NZ_CAFI01000063.1 GCF_000239775.1 Bradyrhizobium sp. ORS 375 | reverse complement strand
CGCGACCGGCGCCACCACCATTAACAAGGTCTGCGGCTCCGGCATGAAGGCCACGATGCTGGCGCACGACATCATCCGGGCCGGCTCTGCCGATATCGTCGTGTCCGGCGGCATGGAGAGCATGAGCAATGCGCCCTATCTGCTCGCCAAGGCGCGCGGCGGTTACCGCGCCGGTCACGATCGCATCCTCGATCACATGATGCTGGACGGTCTCGAGGACGCCTACGAGACTGGTCGCTCGATGGGCGATTTCGGCGAGGCCACGGCGGAGGCCTATCAGTTCACCCGCGCCGATCAGGACGTTTACGCGGTCGAGACGCTGACGCGGGCGCGCAAGGCCGTCGAGGGCGGCGCATTCGCCGCCGAAATCGCGCCGATCACGCTGACGGAGAAGTCCGGTCCCCGAGTGGTAACCAACGATGAGCATCCGCTCAAGGTGGATCCGGCGAAGATCCCGGCGCTCAAGCCGGCCTTCCGCAAGGACGGCACCATCACGCCGGCGGCATCCTCGGCCAATGCCGACGGCGCCGCGGCGCTCGTGCTGGCCCGTGGATCACGTGCCGAGCGCGACGGCCTTCCCGTGCTCGCCGAGATCAAGGGGCACGCCACGCACAGCCAGGAGCCGCAATGGTTCACCACGGCGCCGATTCCGGCGATACGCAAGCTGCTCGACAAGGTCGGCTGGCGGGTCGAGGACGTCGACCTGTTCGAGATCAACGAGGCCTTCGCCGTCGTCGCCATGGCCGCGCAGCGCGACCTCGGCATTCCCCGGGACAGGCTCAACGTCAATGGCGGCGCCTGCGCGCTCGGCCATCCCATCGGCGCCACCGGCGCGCGGCTGATCGTGACCCTGCTGCACGCGATGCAGGCCCGCGGCCTCAAGCGCGGGATCGCCGCGCTATGCATCGGCGGCGGCGAGGCCACGGCGATCGCGCTGGAGCGGCCCTGACGTCCTGAAACGAGGGAACTTCGCCGTTTATGTCACCCGCTCCGTCTGCCAGTATGGCGACGGTCCCCCATCCGTAGCGAGCAACGCATGATCTCGAACCAACTCGCCGCAGCCCTCGGCCGGCGCAACATCCACTACGGCTGGGTCATGGTCGCCGTGACGTTCTTCACGGCGCTGGTCTCCGCGGGCACCGTGGGCGCGCCCGGCGTGTTCATCGTGCCGCTGCAGCAGGAATTCGGCTGGAGCACGGCGGAGATCTCCTCCGCGCTGTCCATCCGCTTCGTGCTGTTCGGGTTGATGGCGCCATTTGCCGCGGCGCTGCTCAACCGCTACGGCCTGCGCAACATCACGCTGCTGGCGCAGCTGATCGTGGTGTCGGCGCTGCTGGCCTCGCTGGCGATGAGCCAGGTCTGGCATCTCGTGCTGCTGTGGGGCGTCGTGATCGGCATCGGCACCGGCATGACCGCGCTCGTGCTCGGCGCCACGATCGCGACGCGCTGGTTCGTTGCCCGCCGCGGACTGGTGGTTGGTATTCTCACGGCCAGCGTCGCCACCGGACAGCTCGTGTTCCTGCCGCTCCTCGCCAGCCTCACCGAACGGCTCGGCTGGCGCACGGCGCTCGCGCTCGTCTGCATCGCGCTCGGTGTCTCGGCGACGGCCGTGCTGCTCTTGATGCGCGACCGGCCGAGCGATCTCGGCCTGCGCCCGTTCGGCGACAAGGGCACCGACCCGATCACGGCGCCCGCCCCCGTCACCACGCCGATCGTCACCGCGGCGCTCGGCACCCTCCGCGATGCAGCGCGGGTGCCGGTGTTCTGGATGCTGTTCGCGACCTTCTTCATCTGCGGGGCTTCGACCAACGGGCTGGTCCAGGTGCATCTGATCCCGATGTGCCTCGACTTCGGCATCCCGCAGGTGCAGGCTGCCAGCCTGCTCGCCGCAATGGGCATGTTCGACTTCGTCGGCACCATCGTGTCGGGCTGGCTGTCGGATCGCTATGACAATCGCTGGCTGCTGTTCTGGTACTATGGCCTGCGTGGTCTCTCGCTGCTGTTTCTCCCCTTCACCGACTTCTCGTTCTATGGCCTGTCGCTGTTCGCGATGTTCTACGGCCTCGACTGGATCGCGACCGTGCCGCCGACGGTGCGGTTGACCGCGCAGCGGTTCGGGCCGGAGCGCGCCAACCTGGTGTTCGGCTGGGTGTTCGCCGGACATCAGCTCGGCGCCGGCACCGCCGCATTCGGCGCGGGCCTGTCGCGCACCTTGCTGCAGAGTTATCTGCCGGCCTTTTTCATGGCCGGCGCGCTTTGCATCATCGCTGCGCTGCTGGCGCTCGCGATCGCGCGGCAGGCCAAGCCCGCCGCGGCGTAACGGTCGTCACGGCCGCGTCGTCATCGCCGCGGGCGGGCCGGGCGTGCGCAACGGCTCGGCGAGACGCGCGAACTCGCAGAGCAGCGAACGCGTCTTGCGCGGGTCGATGATCTCCTCGACCCAGAACTTCTCGGCCGAGCGGAATGGCGAGCGCAGCTTGTTGAGCCGCTCCTCGATCTCCTTCAGCTTGGCCTTCGGATCCGGCGCGGCATCGATCTCGGCGCGATACGCCGCCTCGATGCCGCCTTCGAGCGGCAGCGAGCCCCAATGGGCTGACGGCCAGGCGTAGCGCATCGAGAAACGGTCCGCCGGCTGGTGCACGACGCCGGCAACGCCGAAATTGTTGCGCACGATCACCGTGCACCACGGCACCGTCGACTGGTTGACCGCCGCCATCGCCCGCACGCCATGACGGATCGTCGCCGCCTTCTCGGCCTCCAGGCCGACCATGAATCCGGGGCAGTCCATCAGATAGACGATCGGCAGATGGAAGGTCTCGGCGAAGTCGACCCAGCGGATCACCTTCTGGCACGCATCCGCCGTCCACGACCCGCCAAAGTGATAGGGATCGCTCGCCAGCACCATTACGGCACGGCCTTCGAGACGCGCGAGGCCGACGATCAGCGGGCGGCCGTAGTTCTGCGCGACCTCGAAGAACGAGCCGCTGTCGACGACGGACTCGATGATCGGCCGCATCTTGTAGACGCGACGGCGATCGCGCGGCACGGCGCTGATCAGCTGCTCGTCCGTGCGCTGCGGATCATCAGTGCAGGGCAAGGTCGGCGGCAGCTCGTAGACTGACGACGGCAGGTAGGAGAGGAATCGGCGCGCGCAGGCGAAAGCCTCCGCCTCGGTGTCGACGGCATGGTCGACGCCGCCGGCCTTGGTCTGGATATCGGCGCCGCCGAGCTCCATCTTGCCGAGGTCCTGCCCCAGCCGCTTCACGACCGGCGGTCCGGCGACGAACATCGCCGACTGCCTCGTCATCACCGAGTAGTGGCTGGCCGCCAGCCGCGCCGCGCCGAGTCCCGCCACCGAGCCAAGGCCGAGCGCGACGACGGGCACCAGCGACATGTTCTCGGTCGTGTAGCGGTACCAGCGATTGCCGCCGATCCCGCCGGGCAGATTGGCCGCGCCCTTGGTCTCGATGGTCTTGACCGAGCCGCCGCCGCCGGAGCCCTCGATGATGCGGATGATGGGCAGACGGAAGTCGTGCGCCATCTCCTCCGCCATCAGCGGCTTGGCCGCGATCGACGCATCAGCCGAGCCGCCGCGCACGGTGAAATCGTCGCCGACGACGACCACGGTGCGGCCGTCGACGCGCGCGCGTCCGAACACGCAGTTCGCGGGCGTCACATGCTTGAGCTCGCCCTGCTCGTCATATTCGCCGAGACCGGCGACGGCGCCGATCTCGTGAAAGCTGCCGGGATCGACGACGCCGTCGATGCGCTCGCGAACGGTGAGGCGGCCCTGGTCGTGCTGGCGCTTGACCTTGTCAGGCCCGCCCATCTCCCGCGCGAAGGCTTCGCGCCGGGCCAATTCCTCGAGCTCCGGCTGCCAACTCATTCGTTCCCCCTGCCCCGGTGATGGTCTTGTTCTTATGATTGGTCTTCGCGGTCACAGGGAGCGGCTTCCTCTCCATCCGGCTGTTGAAGACATCGGCTTCCGCGCCCTGCAGCAGGGCTGCGATATTGCGGCCGAGCTCGCGCATCGGCTGCGCCACCTCGTCGTGCAGACGCTGCTCGTCATACATCGCGGACAGCAGCCCGATCGTGAGCACCACATTTGTCTGGTACTGCGGCGACCACACCGGCAGCGCGAGGCCGTTGATATGAGGGCTCCACAGGCCGCAGGCCACGACGTAGCCATGCTCCTTCAGGAACTGCCTGTTGTGCTCGAGCCGCGGCCGCAAGAGATTCGCCGCATCCGGCATCTCGCGCTCCATCTCGGCGAGCAGCGCATCGCCGACCTCCGGCTCGAGCGCAGCGACATACGCATGCCCCGCGGCCGTCGAGGCCATCGAGATGCGGCTGCCGGTGGTCTCGTGAAGGCCGAGCGCGTTCGCGGCGCGGCCGAACTCCAGATAAACCAGATGAAACTGGTCGGGGATGACGAAGCCGACCGTGCCCGGCAATTGCTCAGCGACATCCTGCAGGCGCTGCCGGATCAGGTTTCGCAGCTGAAGCCCGCGGGTCATCGAGGTGCTCATCGCCACCGCGCTCGGGCCGATGCGATACTTCTGGTCCCGCGGCAGATAGACCAGCTGGCCCATGCGGGTCAGCGTGTGCGTCAGCCGCGACACCGTCGACCGCGGCAGGCCGCAGCGGTTGGAAATCTCGAGATTGCCGAGCCGCGAATCGTGCCCCTCGAAACAGCGAAGCACGTCGAACGCTCGCGACACCACCTGAATGACCTCGCCTTCGCCCGCGAGATCCCCAGGCAGCATGCCCACCCTGCTCAATCGCTCAGACCGTCGTCCCATGCGCGTTCCACTCAATTCCGTTATGCGGAATTAAATTCCGCTTACAGGACAAGCTAGCCCAGGCTTTTTGCCCCCACAACACAAGAGCGTTTCTAAAACCCATCGTTCTTCAGCGTGTTGGCACAAGACGCGACCTCTCAGCGCAATTCCGGATGGCATGCCAGACGCCGCGCGCGGGGACGGTGTTGCAGCACCGCATAACCGCCGCCAAGTTAGCGGACATCGCGCAGGCGTCTGCGAGTCGGACCCGGCCCGCACATCCATGCGGCCGCTCAATCGCTGGGCAGCGGCAACATTTCACCAGCGCTGCCCCAAGTGTGGGCTGGCTGCTCCGGCGCGGCTGCGACATAACCGGCGCGCCACCCGTGTCCCCGCCGAGCCCATCATGACCGCCGACACCTCGCGCCCCCCTCGCAATCCGCAGCATTGGGCCTCCGCCGCGATGCCGCCATTGCAGCGCTTCCTCTCGGCGTGTCACGCCGACTTCTGGCCGGATCACGACGGCGCGGTCGCGAACTACATCCCCGAGCTCGGCAAGGCGGATCCGGCGCATTTCGGCATCAGCCTCGCCACGCTCGACGGCCACGTCTACGAGGTCGGCGACAGCCGCGTGCCGTTCACGATTCAGTCGATGTCGAAGCCGTTCGTGTTCGCGCTCGCGCTCGACATCCTCGGCTCCGACGAGGTCGAGCGCGTGATCGGTGTCGAACCCTCGGGCGATCCCTTCAACTCGATCCGTCTCAACGCCGAGAACCATCCGTTCAACGCCATGGTCAACGCCGGCGCCATCGCCTGCAGCGGCCTGGTGCGCAAGGCCAGGCACGCCGACGCGTTCGAGACCATCCGCGACGCGCTCGGCCGTTTCGCCGGCCGCAAGCTCGATGTCGACGACGCCGTGTTCACCTCCGAAGCGGCGACCGGCGATCGCAACCGCGCCATCGCCTATCTGCTGCGGACCTCCAACGTCATCAGCGAGCCCGTCGACGACGTGCTCGCCGTATACTTCCGGCAATGCGCCGTGCTCGTCACCGCGCGCGACTGCGCGATCATGGCGGCGACGCTGGCCAATCGCGGCGTCAATCCCGTCACCGGCGAGCAGGTCGTGACGCCCTATGCGGTGTCGCGCACGCTGTCGGTGATGACCTCGTCCGGCATGTATGACTTCGCCGGCGAATGGATCTACCGCGTCGGCATTCCCGCCAAGAGCGGCGTCGGCGGCGGCATTCTGGCGAGCCTGCCGGCGCGGCTCGGTCTCGGCAGCTACTCGCCGCGGCTCGACGGCCACGGCAACAGCGTGCGCGGCATCAAGGTGTGCGAGGCGCTGTCGGCGCATTACGGCCTGCACATGCTGAACCGCTCCGACGACGCCCGCACCACGATCATCGCCGACTACGACATCGGCGCCAATCCGTCGCGGCGCAGCCGCCGCGCCCAGGAGCGCGAGATCCTGGCGGCGCACCCGGACGCGGTGCGCGTGCTCGAGCTGGTCGGCACGCTGTCGCTGTCGAACGTCGACTATGTCTCGCGGCAACTCGCAGCGAGCGAACGCCCGCAATTCGTGATCTTCGATCTGCACCGCGTCACGGCGATGACGCCGGCAGGCCTGCGCCTGCTGGCCGAGCTGTTTCACGAGCTGGCGGATTTCCACGTCACCGTCGTGCTCTCGGGCATCCGCCGGACCGCGCCGGAATGGCAGGAGATCACCGCGCGCACCGGCGACATCAGGAACGTACGCGACTTCTATCTGTTGGACACCGCAATCGAATGGGCCGAGGACCAGATCGTCTACCGCTATGGCGGCGCGATCGACTTCCTCGAGACGACCGAGCTCGCCGAGCAGCCGCTGCTCGCCGGACTCTCCGCCGACGAGCGCCACGAGATGGCGGCGCTGGCGACGATCAGGCACTATCAGCAGGGCGAGCGCATTCTCAGCTCTGGCGACGCGGCGCAGTCGTTGTTTTTCCTGCGCTCCGGCGTCGTCCACGTCACCTTGCCGGACGGCATCAGGCTGGCAACGCTCACGGCCGGCCAATGTTTCGGCGAGATGGCGCTGCTGGATCCGGTGCGTTCCGCCGACGTCACGGCCGATTTCTCGGCGACCGCATTCGAGATCGCACTCGACGGTTTCGAGCGCTTCCGTACGCGGCATCCGCGCGCCGGCGAGCGCATCATGCGCAATCTCGCCCAGTTGCTCGCCGAGCGTCTGACGATCGCGAATGCGCGGCTCAACCTGCTCGCTGCCGGCTGAAATCGTCATCGCAGCGCCACATCTCGTCGAGGCATTCGAAAACTTAAGGTTGCAATTCACAGCAGCTCATAGCCTTCGATCGATATTTCTCATCACTCGTATTTGTACGGGCTCGCCCAAACGTTACCGGGACTCGGTCGCAGGACAACCATAAGCGAGCCCAATTCGCGCCGCATTACCCGACGATGGTCTGACCCGTCGATGAACGCCGAGTGGGGACTCGCGAAGCGGACATCGCAATGGGGTGTTCCGAGTAAAATTCCAGCCGTCCGTTGCGTGCGTATTTGCGCGACGGAGAGTCGTGTCCAGTGTCCAGGGAGGAAACGGCATGAAGGAAGCCACTAAGAGGGCAACATCGGAGGCACTCGCGCACATGCTGGCCGTGACGTCCATGATCGTCATCGCCAGCGTCCTGTTCTACGGGCGATGAAGGGCTGTCTGGAGGTTCTGCGTCGCAGTTGCTTCATCGCCCGTAGGTAGGATTGTGAGCTTGATTGCTCACGCGAACGACCGAGTTGAGTTGCGTTTGAGTTAGTAAGCGTAGCGTAGAGTATTGCGTCAATCGCGCGGCGATCCGGGTCGGGACGAATGTGTTGTGCGTATCGTCCCGCCTCGGCCGCCGGCGCTCCGCGTTGTCCGGTCTGACGCAGCCGCCTTCCATCATCTGGTCCGCTCGAAGTAAGGCACGGTTGCTCCCGCAAAGGGGACGAATCGCGCGCTGACGACGTCGCCGATCGCCAGATCTTGGTCGCCATGCGCCATCATCCGAAAGCCCTCGCGCATATCCACCAGCACGATGTTGTAGGGCACATGCGCGCGCGTCTCCGGCGTCGCCGCACGGCAGACCAGTGACGTCGCGTAGATGGTGCCCTCACCGCTCGCCGCGTGATCCGTCAGCGCCAGCGAACCGCAGGCCGCGCAAAAATCGCGGCGAAAATACTGAACATGGGCACAGCACGCGCAGCGCTGATAGCTGATCGCCGCCGCGCCCTTGGTCCACTCTGCCGATTCGCTCATCGCTCCCGCTCCCAGAACATGCTCACATGCGACGACAGCACGCCGCCATCGCCGTGCAACAAGGTCACCGTGGCATCGCGCACCTGGCGGCTGCCGGCCCGCCCCGTCATCTGCAGATGCGCCTCGTTGAGATGCGCCATCGCGCCGCCGACGCCGCAATGGCCGTAGCTCAGCAGCCCGCCATGGGTATTGAGCGGCACGGCGCCGTCGCGGCTGAAATGGCCGTCCCGCACCCGCGCCGCGGCCTCGCCACGACCGGCGAGTCCGAGATCTTCGAGCAGCATGCACAGCGTGATGGTGAAGCTGTCATAGACCGCGGCGTAGTCGACATCGGCGATCTCGACGCCGGCTGCTGCCTTGGCCTTCTTGATCGCGATTTCGGCGCCGAGCTCACTCAGAGGCGGCGCGGCCGTGACGTGCTGATGCGTGTGCGCCTGGGCGCAGCCGCGCACACGCACGGCGGTCACCCCGGTCGGCTCGCGGCTGACGATAATTGCGGCGCCGCCGTCGGACACCGGGCAGCAGTCGAGCAGCTTCAGTGGCTTCGCCACCGGCTTCGAGGCCATGACGTCGGCGACAGTGATCGATTCATGAAATTGCGCACCGGGATGATCCAGCGCATGCTTGCGCATCAGCACGGCGAATTCGGCGAGATCCTGCTCTGTCACACCATGTTCGTGCATGTAGCGCGAGGCGACGAGGCCGTAATAGGCCGGGATCGTTGGTCCGAGCGGCAGCTCGTAGTCAGGATGGCCGACTTGGGCCAAGGCCTGGATCGAGGCGTCGCGGCTCTGGCCGGTCAGGCGGTTCTCGCCGGCAACGACGAGCATGTTTCTGACGACGCCGGCCTCGACCAGGTGATGCGCCAGCATGACCATCGCGAGCCCGGTCGCGCCGCCGACCTGTACGGCATGGGCATAGGAGGGCGTGATGCCGAAATGCTCGGCGAACACGGTGGCGAGCATGATGTGAGGCGACACGGTCGAATAGCCGCAGAGGATGCCGTCGATGTCGCGCCGCGTCAGCTCGGCATCATCGAGCGCGAGCTGCGCCGCCATGCTCATCAGGTCGAGCGACGAGCGGCCGTCGTGGCGGCCGAACGAGGTCAGGCCGGTGCCGGTGATGTAGGTCATCGCGCCACTCGCTCCGCCGTCATTCCGGGGCATCGCGCAGCGATGAACCCGGAATCTCGATGTGTGGAGCGACGGTGCCAGACAATCTCGAGATTCCGGGGTCGCGACTGCGTCGCGCCCCGGAATGACGGGGTTTGGCAAACGGCACCCGTTGTCGACCGAAGACGATGCCGCGAGCACCGCTGCGCTCCCCTCCCCCTTGCGGGAAGGCGTCGGGGGTGGGGGTGGCCACACAAAGAGTCTTCGTGGGGTACCCCCCTCCCTGCCCCTTCCCCACAAGGGGGGAGGGAATGCTGGCCTTGTGCGTCCATCACGCTATTGGTCACAGTGCGATTCATCTCAATACGACTTCGGCATGCCGAGGACCTTCTCGGCGATGAAAGACAAAATCAGTTGCGGGCTGATCGGGGCAATCCGCGGAATCAGGGATTCGCGCAGGTAACGTTCGACGTGATATTCGCGCGCGTAGCCGAAGCCGCCGTGCGTCATCACCGCCTGCTCGCAGGCGTGGAAGCCGGCTTCGGCCGCGAGATATTTGGCGGCGTTGGCGGCCGGTCCGCACGCCATGCCCTGGTCGTATTGCCAACCGGCCTGCAGCACCATCAGCCAGGCGGCCTCCAGCTCCATCCAGTTCTTCGCCAGGGGATGCTGGATGCCCTGGTTCTGGCCGATCGGACGATTGAACACGTTGCGCGTCCGCGCATAGGCCGATGCACGTGACAGCGCGAGATGTCCGAGCCCGACCGCTTCCGCCGCGATCAGGATGCGCTCGGGGTTCATGCCGTGAAGAATGTAGTCGAAGCCACGTCCCTCTTCGCCGAGACGATCCTCGACAGGAATCTCGAAGTTCTCGAAGAACAGCTCGTTGGAGTCGACCGGCTTTCGGCCCATCTTCTCGATCTCGTGCACCTTGATGCGGCTGCGATCGAAATCCGTGTAGAACAGGCTGAGGCCGTGGGTCGACCGCTTCACCTCCTCCAGCGGCGTGGTGCGCGCCAGCAGCAGGATTTTTTCGGCGACCTGCGCGGTCGAGATCCACACCTTCTGGCCGTTGACGACGTAGCGGTCGCCCTTGCGCACCGCTCGTGTCTTGAGCTGCGTGGTGTTGAGGCCGGTGTTCGGCTCGGTGACCGCGAAGCAGGCCTTCTCGCTGCCATCGACAATGCCGGGCAGCATCCGCGCACACTGCTCCTTGGTGCCGAACACCACGACCGGGTTGAGCCCGAACACGTTCATGTGGATCGCCGAGGCGCCCGACATGCCGGCGCCGGATTCCGCGACCGTGCGCATCATGATCGCGGCATCGAGAATGCCGAGGCCGGAGCCGCCATATTCCTCGGGGATGCAGATGCCGAGCCAGCCGGCATCTGCCAGCGCCTTGTGGAAGTCGGCGGGGAAGCCGCCCTCCTTGTCCTTCTTCAGCCAGTAGGCGTCATCGAAGCGGGCACAGATTTTTGCGACGGCGTCGCGGATCGATTCCTGGTTGGCGGAGAGCGCGAAGTCCATCGGGTCACTCCTTCGCAGGCGACGGCGTGGTCGCGCCGTCGCGTATCATCGCGGCGATCTCGTGTGACGAGAAGCCGAGCTCGCGCAGGATCTCCTCGCCATGCTCATTGGGCCGACCGGCCAGACGCTGCGGCTCGGCCTTGGTCTCGGACCAGGTCGCGGAGACGCGCGTGCTGCGGATCGGGCCTTCGGTCGGATGCTGCACGATGGGAAAGAAATCGGTCGCGGCGAGGTGCGGATCGTGCAGCAGGCTTTCGAGGTCGTGCATCGGCATCACCGGGATATCGGCCTTGTCGAGCAGCGCGGTCCATTCCGCCGTGGTGCGCGTCTCGAAGATGCGCGCGAGCTCGGCGTAGACGACATCAATGTTGGCGGCGCGCCGCGCGAAGGTGTTGAAGCGGTCGTCGGCGCGCAGGTCGGTGCGGCCGGACGCAGTGAAGAACGCGTCCCATTGCTTGTCGTTGTAGACGATGACGCAGAGGTGGCCGTCGGCGGTCTTGTAGGGCCGGCGGTCCTGCGACAGATGCCGCGCATAGCCGCCGCGGTCGAGCGGCGGCTCGTAGGTCAGGCCGCCCATGTGGTCGCCCATGATGAAGGCCGACATGGTCTCGAACATCGGCACGTCCAGCCGCTGGCCGCGGCCGGTGCGGTCGCGATGCACCAGGCTGGCGCAGATCGCACCGACGGCGGTGAGCCCGACAATGCGGTCGACCAGCGCGTTCGGCACGTAACGCGGGGTACCGTCGCCGGCGACCGCCATCAGATGCGACAGCGCCGCCCCGCCCTGGATGAGGTCGTCATAGGCCGGCTTGGCCGCATAGGGGCCATCCTGGCCGAAGCCGAACACGCCGGCATAGACCAGCCGCGGATTGAGTGCGGAGATCAATTCATAGCCGAGGTTCAGCCGCGCCATTGCCTGCGGGCGGATGCTGTAGAGCAGCACGTCGGCGTCCTTGACCATGCGCAGAACCGCCTCGCGGCCGGCCGGCTTCTTCAGGTCGAGGCAGATCACGCGCTTGCTGCGGTTGGTGTTGAGGGTCACCGGCCCCATACCGGGATGACGCGAAGGGCCGATCTTGCGGGTGACGTCGCCTTCCGGCGATTCCACCTTGATGACATCGGCGCCGTAGTCGCCGAGCGTCTGGGCGGCATAGGGCCCCATCAGCACGGTGGTCATGTCGATGACCTTGATGCCCGCAAGCGGTCCCATCGCGGCGTCATCTCCCTCGTTCGTTGTTATGGCGAGAGCTAACGGCACCGGGGGTGCCGGAGCAAGCCGTTCCGCGCGTATGGGGCCATGCAGACGGCCGTGGCACGGAATATCGTGGCACTATGGCCTCGTGGTCCTTACCTTCCGCGTTGAGAACGATGATGTTGCCGAGATCGTTGGCCTCTCGGGAGACACTGTCGATCCTCCCCCTGAGGAGCCCGCCGCAGGCGGGCGTCTCGAAGGGCGAGGTCGCACGTGTGGCCTCATGGTTCTCAAGGCGATGCGAGAGCATCGCCTGAACGCGCCTTCGGCGCTCCTCACCATGAGGGTTGCGACCGGCGGCCGGATTGAGGTCTTCCGCATCTCGCCGCTGCGCTGCACCAGATATTCCATGTAGCAAGGTGGATTCTACGATTCCCTTTCGTGGTCGAGCTGTGTCAGCATGTCCGTCCAACATCCAAGAACACCAGTGAGGGAGAACGCGGTCATGACGCTGTATCAGGGCAAATGCTTCTGCGGCACGGTCGAGCTCGAGGCCGATGGCGAGCCGGAGGCGATGGGCTATTGCCATTGCTCGTCCTGCCGCTCGTGGTCGGCCGGCCCGGTTAACGCCTTCACCCTGTGGAAGCCCGCCAACGTGCGCGTGACGAAGGGCGCGGAGGCGATCGGCACCTATCACAAGACCGACATGAGCCACCGCAAATACTGCACCAAATGCGGCGGGCACCTGATGACCGACCATCCGCCGCTCGGCATGATCGACGTCTATGCCGCGACGATCCCGACGCTGACGTTCACGCCCGGCGTGCATGTCAACTACGCGGAGAGCGTCTTGCCGATCAAGGACGGCCTGCCGAAGCTGAAGGATTTTCCGGCCGAGTTCGGCGGCTCCGGCGAGATGATGCCGGAGTGAGTATGATGTAGCCCCACCCGCCGTCATTCCGGGGCAAGGCCGCAGGCCTTGAACCCGGAATCTCGAGCTTGGCTTGCATCTCACCCGGACAATCTCGAGATTCCGGGTTCAATCGTCAACGCGCGAGCGCATTGACGATTGCCCCGGAATGACGAGCCCACAGCCGGGCTAGGCCTGAACCTGCTCCCCTTCCGCGGCTCGCTGCGGCGCCAGCGCGGGCGCCGGATCAGGCGGGCGCGTGTCCAATTCCTCGATCATGCCGCGGGCGATCTCGCGCTCGCCCATGATCACCCTATCGGCACCGAGCGATTTCAGATGCTCGACCTCGGCATCGGAATGCGCGCGCGCCACGATGTGCAGCGCCGGGTTTGCCGCGCGCGCCTGCTCGACGATCTGCCCGGCCTCGAACGCCTCGGGGATGGCGATGACGAGCGCATGGGCAGCCGTCGGATTGGTCGCGCGCAGCACGTTGCTGCGGGCGGCGTTGCCGGTGATGGTCTCGATGCCGGCGTCGTTGAGCTGCTTGAGAATGTCTTCCGAAGTCTCCACCGCAAGGAAGGCATGGCCGCGCTGCTGCAGCGCCTCGCCCACGAGCCGGCCGACGCGGCCATAGCCGACGACGATGGTGTGCTCAGTCAATGGAGTGACCGGGATCTCGGCAGGCTTCGGCGCCGGCGCGGCGGCGACATCCGCACGGCGGCGCTCCAGCCGCGGCAGCAGCCAGTCGAGCGCGGCGAACATCAGCGGATTGAGCATGATCGAGATGATGGCGCCGGCCAGGATCAGGTCGCGGCCGGCTTTCGGCAGCAGATTGGTGGCGCCGCCGATCTCGGCGAGGATGAAGGAGAACTCGCCGATCTGCGCCAGGCTTGCCGAGATGGTCAGCGCGGTCGAGACCGGATGGCGGAACGCGACGACGATCAGGAACGCGGCGAGCGACTTGCCGAACAGGATGATGAAGAGGGTCGCCAGCAGCGGCCAGGGCTCGCGGATGATGCTGGAGGGATCGAACAGCATGCCGGCGGAGACGAAGAACAGCACCGCGAAGGCATCGCGCAGCGGCAGCGATTCCTGCGCGGCGCGCTGGCTCAGCGGCGACTCGCCGAGCATCATGCCGGCGAAGAACGCGCCGAGCGCCAGCGACACGCCGAACAGCTTTGTCGAGCCGAAGGCGACGCCGAGCGCGATCGCGAGTACCGCGAGGCGAAACAGCTCACGCGAGCCTGTGTGGGCGACATAGTGCAGGACCCAGGGGATCAGGCGGCGTCCGACCAGCAGCATCACCGCCATGAACACGCCGATCTTGGCGAAGGTCAGCAACAGCACGCCGGTGAGACCAAGCCCGAAGCGGGCGGCGAGCGGATCGGCGGCGGCGACATCGCCATTGCCGCTCTGCAGGCTGGCAAAGGCCGGGATCAGCACCAGCGCCAAGACCATCGCGAGGTCCTCGACGATCAGCCAGCCGACCGCGATGCGGCCGCGCTCAGTGTCCATCAGTCGCCGCTCCTGCAGCGCGCGCAGCAGCACCACGGTGCTGGCGACGGACAGCGCAAGGCCGAACACGAGGCCGCCGCCGATCGACCAGCCCATCGCCCAGCTCAGCGCCATGCCCATCAGGGTCGCGACGGTGATCTGCACGACCGCGCCGGGCACGGCGATGGCGCGCACCGACATCAGGTCTTTCAGCGAGAAATGCAGGCCGACGCCGAACATCAGCAGGATGATGCCGAGCTCGGCGAGTTCGGTGGCCAGCGCCTGGTCGGCGACGAAGCCCGGCGTGAACGGGCCGACGGCGACGCCCGCGAGGAGATAGCCGACCAGAGGGGGAAAACGGAACCGCTGCGCGAGGGCTCCGAAGACGAAGGCCAATCCGAGGCCGGCGACGATGGTCGCGATGAGGGGTGTGTCGTGCGGCATCTGAACTTATTGCACGGGCGGCCGGCCGATGCACCGCGACCGATTGTGGCAGAGTTCCGTCACGCGGATGGGGATGATGCGCGGGGGCTTGCGGAATTCGATGGTGAAGCGCGGGATCCGTTCCGTATGATGCGACACGAGCCATCACGGGGTGATCAGACGCAATGCCCGCCGATCTCGTCCAGACTTTTCGTGCTTTCGCTTACAACAACGCCTGGGCCAATCACCGGCTGCTGACAGCTTGCGGCCAGCTCAGCGCCGACGAGTTTGCCGCCGAGCGCACCGGCTTCTTCCCGAGCCTGCAGAAGACGCTCAACCACGTCTACATCATCGACCTGTTCTACATCGACGCGCTGGAAGGCGGCTGGCTCGGCCCGATGGCCTGGCAGAACCAGGTGCCGTTCCCTCGGCTCGCCGATCTCGTCAAGGCGCAGAGCGCGATGGACCGCCGCCTGATCGCCTTCTGCGAGGCGCTGACCCCGGCGCGGCTCGACGAGACCGTGCGCATCAACCGCGAGACGCGGGTGCAGAACGAACGCTGCGACCGCCTGCTGCTGCATCTGTTCCAGCACGACATCCACCACCGCGGCCAGGCGCATGCCATGCTGTCGGCGACGGCCGTGAAGCCGCCGCAGCTGGACGAGTTCTTTCCGGCCGACGATGCGGGCCTTCGGGCGAAGGATTTCGCCGAGCTGGGGTTAAGCGAGGAGAAGATTTGGAAGCCGTAGTCCGGATGAGCGCAGCGACATCCGGGTTCACACGAGCTGTGGCGATGAACCCGGATGTCGCTGCGCTCATCCGGCCTGCTGCGCGATGGCGCTCTCGGCAAAGCGCCGACCACCGTCATTGCGAGGAGCGAAGCGACGAAGCAATCCAGGGGCGCGCGCTCGGCCCCTGGATTGCGTCGCTCCGCTCGCAATGACGGAGGACGGAGTTGGGCTACTTCGCCGGCTCCAGGATCGACACGTAGTTGGCAACCGCGGCGCCGCCCATGTTGAAGATGCCGCCGAGCTTGGCGTTGGGGAGCTGCATGCCTTCGGGCGCGGAGCCGGTGAGCTGCATGGCGGTCATCACGTGCATGGAGACGCCGGTGGCGCCGATCGGGTGGCCCTTGGCCTTGAGGCCGCCGGAGGGATTGACCGGCAGCTTGCCGTCCTTGAGCGTCCAGCCCTCCTTGATGGCACGGGCGCCCTGCCCACGCGGCGTCAGGCCCATCGCCTCGTATTCGATCAGCTCGGCGACGGTGAAGCAGTCATGGGTCTCGACGAAGGAGAGATCGGACAGGGTCACGCCCGCCTTCTCCAGCGCGCGGTGCCAGGCGACCGTGCAACCCTCGAAGGCGAGGATGTCGCGCTTGCTCATCGGCAGGAAGTCCTGCGCATGCGCTGTCGCGCGGACGTTCACGGCCTTGGCGAACGACCTGGCCGTCTCGCTGTCGGTCAGCACCAGCGCGGCGGCGCCGTCGGAGACCAGCGAGCAATCGGTGCGTTTCAGGGGGCCGGCGACATACGGGTTCTTCTCGCTCTCGGAGCGGCAGAACTCGAAGCCGAAATCCTTGCGCATCTGCGCGAACGGGTTGGCGACGCCGTTCTTGTGGTTCTTGGCCGCGATCAGCGCCAGCGCATCCGACTGGTCGCCGTACTTCTGGAAATAGCCCTGGGCGATCTTGCCGAACACGCCCGCGAAGCCGCCGACCGTGTCGCCGTCCTCAGGCAAATAGGAGGCCTTGAGCAGGTTCTTGCCGATCTCCGGGCCCGGCGTGCGCGTCATCTGCTCGACGCCGACGACGAGCACGATCTTGGCCGCACCGGCGGCGATGGCGCGGATGCCCTGGTGGACGGCGGCCGATCCCGTGGCGCAGGCGTTCTCGACGCGGGTCGCCGGCTTGAAGCGCAGCGCCGGATCGGCCTGCAGGACCAGCGAGGCGGTGAAGTCCTGGGGCGAGAAGCCGGCGTTGAAATGGCCGAGCACGATCTCGTCGACGTCACCGGCCGAGATGCCGGCGTCCGCCAGCGCCTCATTGGCGACCTTGACGACGAGGCTCTCGACGGTCTCGGCGTCGAACTTCCCGAACGGCGTATGCGCCCATCCGACGATGCTGGCGGTCATGCTGTCTCTCCCGAATGTCTCCCTGCCCTCACATGGCGCTTTGCGCCATGTGAGTCCAGAGGCAGCTGGCGGTCTCAGGCGACGAACTTGCCGCCGAGCTCGTCCTCGATGTGGATCCGGATGATGTCGTCAAACGTCTTTTCCTCGGTGGTGAAGCCGAGCTCGCGGGCCCGCTTCGCCTCGAAATTCCGCGGCCAGCCGGCGACGATGCCGACGATGAAGGGATCGGGAACCCGCTTGATGCGATCGGCCACCTTGTCGCCGGCGACCCGGCGGAGCGCGGCGATCTGCTCGCCGACGGTGGCCGTCAGGCCGGGCATGGTCAGGTTGCGGCGCGGGCCGATCTTGGCGGTATCCATGGTCGCGGCATGCAGCAGGAAGCCGACCGCCGAACGCGGCGTCGCGTGCCAATGCTGGACGTCCTCGGACACCGGCAGCACCGCCTCCTTGCCGGCCAGCGGCTCGCGCAGGATGTTCGAGAAGAAGCCGGAGGCGGCCTTGTTGGGCGCGCCGGGGCGGATGCAGATGGTCGGCAGGCGGATGCCGACGCCGTCGAAGAAGCCGCGGCGGCTGTAGTCGGCCAGCAGCAACTCGCCGATCGCCTTCTGCGTGCCGTAGCTCAAGAGCGGCGCGTTGACGAACTCGTCGCCGATCGCGTCGGGGAAAGGTGCGCCGAACACCGCGATCGAGGAGGTGAAGACCAGCCGCGGCTTGTAGCCGTCGCCGATCAGCCTGACCGCGTCGAACAGCATCCGCGTGCCGTCGAGATTGATACGATAGCCCTTGTCGAAATCGAGCTCGGCCTCGCCGGAGACGATGGCGGCGAGATGGAAGATCACGTCGGGGCGATCGGCGACGAGCTTCTCGGCGAAGCCGGGCACGGCGAAATCGCCGGCGATGGTCTCGACGGGAATCGACGTGTCGGGCTTCGTCGGCGCGACGATGTCCTGCAGGGTCATGCGTGTGATGGCGCTGTTGCCGAGACGGCCGTCGCGAACCAGCCGCTCCACCAGCTTGCGCCCGACCATGCCGGCGGCGCCGAGAACGAGAATATGCAAGGGATGCTCCTTGTTTCCTATTGTTTCACCACGCGCGACGGCGACGAATGTGAGCCCACCCGCGGTGTCCATGACTGCGCCCTCTCCCCTTGTGGGAGAGGGCTACACCGTCGTTGCCGCGGACTCGCTTGGGTGAGGGGTTGGTCCCACAAACACCGCGGTCGCGGAGAGAGACCCCTCACCCGGCGCCTTCGGCGCCACCCTCTCCCGCAAGGGGAGAGGGTGCATCACCCGTGCGGCGAGATATGAGTTTAGTCAGCGAAGCGTGCCCTACTCCTTCACCGCGCCGGTCATGGCCGACACATAATGCTCGACGAAGAAGGCGTAAAGGATCACGAGCGGCAGCGAGCCGACCAGGGCGCCGGCCATCAGCGATCCCCATTTGTAGATGTCGCCGTCGACGAACTCGTTGACGATCGCGACCGGAACGGTCTTGTTCGGCGTCGACTGCAGGAAGGTCAGCGCGTAGATGAACTCGTTCCAGCATAACGTGAACGAGAAGATGAAGGCCGAGATCAGCCCGGGCACCGCGAGCGGCACGACGATCTTGACCAGGATCTGCCAGCGGCTGGCGCCGTCGATCAGGGCGCATTCCTCGAGCTCGAAGGGAATCGTCTTGAAGTATCCCATCAAGAGCCAGGTCGAGAACGGGATCAGAAGCGTCGGATAGACCAGGATCAGCGACAGCGGCGAGTCGAACAGGCCGTAGGCCTGGATCACCGAGGCCAGCGGGATGAACAGGATCGACGGCGGCACCAGGTACGCAAAGAAAATCAGCACGCCCACCGTGTCCGCGCCCTTGAAGCGCAGCCGTACGATCGCATAGGCCGCGAGCACGGACGCGAAGATCGACAGCGTGGTGGCGCCGACCGCGACATACATCGTGTTCCACAGCCAGCGCGGATATTGCGTCTCGAACAGCAGCTTCGAGATGTGCTTGAAGGTCGGATGCACCACCCAGAACGGGTTGTACTTCTCCATGTCGATCAGCTGCTCGTCGGGTTTGATCGACGTCAGCCCCATCCAGTAGAACGGGAACAGCAGCACCAGGAGAATGATGCCGAGCGGCAGATACAGCGTGATCAGCCGGCGCGGCAGCGATTCGAGGTAGCTCATGCCCTCGCTGTCGTCGCCGGCGGCGAGCTTCGCTGCGGTCGCCGTGGCGTTCGACTGGGTTTTGGATTGCAGCGCGGCGGTGTCGGTCATTGGTCGGATCCTTGCTGCCATTTGCGCCGTTGCATGCCGAACCAGGAGATCGCGATCGCCGCCATCAGGAACGGGATCATGGCGGTGGCGATCGCGGCGCCCTCGCCGAGACGGCCGGAGATGATGCCGCGCTGATAGCTGAGCGTCGCCATCAGATGCGTGGCGTTGACCGGGCCGCCGCGGGTCAGCGCCCAGATCAGCTGGAAGTCGGTGAAGGTGAACAGCACCGAGAACGTCATGACGACCGCGATGATGGGTGTCAGCAGCGGATAGGTGATGTAGCGGAAGCGCTGCCAGCTGGTGGCGCCGTCGAGCGTCGCAGCCTCATAGAGCGAGGGTGACACAGTCTGCAGACCGGCTAGCAGTGTGATGGCGACGAACGGCACGCCGCGCCAGATGTTGGCGATGATCACAGAGGCGCGCGCCCAGGACGTATCGCCGAGAAAGTTGATGTTCTGGGTGATCAGGCCGAGCTTGATCAGAGACCAGGAGATGATCGAGAACTGTGCGTCATAGATCCACCAGAACGCGATCGCCGACAGCACGGTGGGCACGATGAAGGGGATCAGCACGATGGCGCGGATCATGGCCTTGAACGGCATGTGCCGGTTCAACAGCAGCGCGAGATACAGCCCGATCGCGAATTTGATGGCGGAGGCGACGATCGTGTACAGCAGCGTGTTGAACACCGACAGCCAGAAGATGGCGTCGTCCCACAGCCACTCATAGTTCTCAAGTCCGACGAAGACGCCGCTGCGGCCGATCTTCTCGTCGGTGAAGCTCATCCAGACGCCGAGCCCCAGCGGATAGGCCAGGAACAGGATCAGGAACGCCGCGGCCGGCAGCATGAACCACAGCGCGACGAAGTTGCGGTTGGTCTTCATGCGCGCCCAGGCCGACGGCTCGCCCATGGCGGCCCCCGGAGGCATCGAGGTCTGGATGGTACTCATGTATCGAGCAGCTCCCTTCGCGACGAAAGATGGACAAGGCACACCGTGCCCACCACGTTCGGGACGGATAGTTCAAAGCACCGTCATTGCGAGGAGCGAAGCGACGAAGCAATCCAGAGCCAGGCGCTCCGCCCTGGATTGCTTCGCTTCGCTCGCAATGACGGAAGGGCATGGCGCTTGCGCCTTTGCCCACCCTACAGGGTCATCGCCTCAGCGGAAGATGCGCTTGGCAGACCGCTCGGCGGTCGCCATCGCCGTCTTCACGTCCTCGCGGCCCGTGCAATAGTTCGCGAACATGTCGACCACGACGAAGTCGGCGATCGCGGCGGCCGCGGCCTCGCCGAGCTTGCCGACGCCGGCCGGCGTGGTGGCGGTGGCCGCGACATCGCGATACGGCGTGTTCTTCGGATCGACGGTCCAGATCGGGTTTGCGTCGTAGCCCTTGAGGAAGTGCGAGAGATAGCCCTGCGCCGCCTCGATCCACGGGTTGAACTGCTCCGGCTCCAGCATGAAGGCGGTGAACGCCTTGCAGGTCTGCGGGAACTTGGAGAAGTTGAACACCAGGATCGGGAAGCCGAGATGCATTTCGCGGGTCTTGCCGTCCAGGCCGGGCGGCAGATGCGCGTGGTTCATGTCCTCGGCGATCTGCGGCGCCTCCTTCTTGGCGGTGACGTAGATCGAGATGCCGTTGACAGTGGTGTAGAGCTGGCCGGCCAGGAAGGCCTTGTTGTTGGACGAGTCGTTCCAGGACGCGGTGCCCGGCACGAAATTGTCGTACAGGCCCTTGACGTATTCGAGCGCCTTGGCGGTCTCCGGCGAGTTGACGACAACCTTGTTGTCCTTGTCGATCAGGTTACCGCCATGCGCCCACAGCGCCCAGTGCAGCCAGCCATTGGCGTCGCCGGAGGCGTGGCCGAGCGCCATGCCGCCGGGCGTGCCGTTCTTGTTCATGGCCTTGAAGAACTCGGCCATGCCGGCCATGTCCTTCGGGAACTCCTTGAAGCCGGCCTTCTCGGCGGCGGCGACGCGGTAGTTGATCAGGCCGCCGGTGGCCGCCACCGGAATGCCGATCCACTTGCCGTCGAGCATGCCGTAGGCCTTGCCCGAATCGGTCCAGCCGCCGCACTTCTTGCCGAGGTAATCGGCCACGTCGGTCATGTCGACGCACTTGTTGGAGAACAGGAACGGCAGCGTGTAGAGGCCCCACACCATGTCGAGCCCCTGCCCGGTGTTGGCCGCGACCGAGGCCTTGGGCTGGACGTCGTCATAGGATTCGTTGGAGATGTTGATCGTGACGTTGTTGGCCTTCTGGAAGGCGTCAACGATCTTCATGAAGGCCACGTCCTCGGCCTCGACGAAGCGCTTCCAGCGCATCATGTTGATCTTGGCGCCGGGCTCCGGCTTCCAGGGCGAGGTCTGCGCCCAGGCCTTGGCATAGCCGAGCAGCTCGTCGGCAGACATCGTCGCCGCGGCCGCCAGCAAGGTCGCGCCGCCCTTGAGCAGAGACCGTCGATCCGTGAGGAAATGCGTCATCTGAAGTTTTCTCCCGTTGAGTATTGGCTTGTTTTGTTTGTTGTCTGTGCTTGTTATTGAGTTGTTAGTTCCGCGCCGCGTGGCCGGATCAAAGTCTCCGGCCGGTATCCTTGTCGAACAGATGCGCCGCCGACGCGCGCGGACGCAGATGGATCTTCTCGCCGGGATTGACCTCGTGGCGGTCGCGGAACACCGCGATGATGTCCTGGGTGCCGATGCGGGCGACGATCTGCGTCTCCGAGCCGGTCGGCTCGACAACGATCACCTCGGCCTCGATGCCGTCGCTGGCCAATTCGAGATGCTCGGGCCGCACGCCGTAGACCACCGGGCGGCCATCCGAGGCGGCCGGCGCCGTCAGCAGCGGCAGCTTGGCGCCGTTGTCGGTCTCGACATAGACCGAGCCGTTCGACTTGAGATGGCCGTTGAGGAAGTTCATGGCCGGCGAACCGATGAAGCCGGCAACGAACTGGTTGTCGGGCTTGTCGTAGAGATCGAGCGGCGAGCCCATCTGCTCGACGATGCCGTCATGCATCACGACGATCTTGTCGGCCATGGTCATGGCCTCGATCTGGTCGTGGGTGACGTAGACCGTGGTGGTCTTGAGCCGCTGATGCAGCTCCTTGATCTCGGTGCGCATCGCGACGCGCAGCTTGGCGTCGAGGTTCGACAGCGGCTCGTCGAACAGGAACACCTGGGGATCGCGCACGATGGCGCGGCCCATGGCGACGCGCTGGCGCTGGCCGCCGGACAGCTGGCGCGGATAGCGATCGAGCAGCGGCGTCAGCGCCAGGATCTCGGCCGCGCGCGCCACGCCCTTCTTGATGTCCTCGGGCCGCGCGCCGCGCAGCTTCAACGAGAAGCCCATGTTGTCGGCGACGGTCATGTGCGGATAGAGCGCATAGTTCTGGAACACCATCGCGATGTCGCGCTCTTTCGGCTGCACGTTGTTGACCACGCGCTCGCCGATCGAGATGGTTCCGGAGGTGATGTTCTCGAGCCCTGCCAGCATGCGCAGCAGCGTCGACTTGCCGCAGCCGGACGGACCGACCAGCACGACGAACTCGCCATCCTCGATCGGAATGGTCACGCCGTGCAGGACCTCGAAACCGCCGAACGATTTGCGCACGTCGCGAATTTGCACCGACGACATCAATTTCCTCCTCAAAGACCGACTGCATTGGCTGCAGATCGGCGGCATTCTGACCGTTGTTCGCGGCCGTTTGCTCGGGCCGCTTATCGTTGTGTAGTCTTCTGATCGTTCTGACTGCGCTGACGGGCGCAGGCTCAGCACGCATTGTCGGCAGTTTAGTTCTCTTTCGCAATGCTTCGCTTAGCAACCGTGTGATAGCGCTGTCAATATCGCTTGTGTACCAGACCGCCTATGCTATGAGCGACGGATGGGACGGAAACATATCAAGCCGGGCAAAGTCCGGCTGACCGAGGTTGCGGCACTGGCGGGCGTCAGCCCGATCACCGTGTCACGCTTCTTCCGTAATCCCGACACCGTCTCGGCCGGCCGCCGGCTGCGCATTGAGAGCGCCGCCAAGGATCTCGGCTACGTCCCCAACCTCGCCGCGCGCGCGCTCGCCTCGCAGCGCACCGAGGTGATCGGCGTACTGATACCGTCCCTCACCAACAACGTGTTCTCAGACGTGCTGCGCGGCATCTATGACGCGTTCGAAGGCAGCCGCTACAGCATCCAACTTGCGAACACGCGCTACAGCGTGCTGCAGGAGGAGCGCCTGCTGCGGCTGTTCCTGATGCAGAAGCCGGCCGGGCTGATCGTCACCGGCGTCGACCAGACCGCCGAAGGCCGCGCCCTCGTGCAGGCGGCTGACTGCCCGGTCGTGCAGATCATGGAGCTCGGCCCCGAGCCGATCGACATGATGATCGGCTTTTCGCATGTCGACGCCTGTTATGCGGCCATTTCCCACCTGCTCGCCCAGGGCTGCCGACGTATCGGCTTTCTGGGCGCCCGCATGGACCCGAGGGTGCAGCGGCGCCTGCAGGGCTATCAGAACGCGATGAAGAACGCCGGACTGTTCGACCCGCGACTGATCGTCACGACGGCGGTGCCGACCTCGACGACCATGGGCGGCAACCTGTTCTCGGATCTGATGCTGAGGGCGCCGGATATCGACGCCGTGTTCTGCGCCAACGACGACCTCGCGCTCGGCGTGCTGTTCGAATGCCAGCGCCGC
Organism: Bradyrhizobium sp. ORS 375; assembly: GCF_000239775.1. Classification (GTDB taxonomy): domain Bacteria; phylum Pseudomonadota; class Alphaproteobacteria; order Rhizobiales; family Xanthobacteraceae; genus Bradyrhizobium. The sequence goes on along the minus strand of NZ_CAFI01000063.1, from coordinate 13,659 downwards.
CACATCGCCGTACCCGAGCAGATCGCCATCGTCGGCTTCAACGACATGGAGTTCATGGCGGCGGCGGTTCCGACGCTGACCAGCGTCCGCACCAACCGCTACGAGATGGGCTTGCGCGCCGCGACGATGATCATGGACGATGTCGAAGGGCGGCCTGTGACCGGGCGCGTCGTCGATCTCGGCTTCGAGGTGATCGAGCGGCAAAGCTCGACGCTGCAGCGCGCCGCCCTGACCGGGCCGGTACAGGCTGACCGCGCCTCAGGAACAAAATGGTAGCGCAACCAAAATGGCTGATTTAGAACCACGCTGAAGACGGCGACTTGAACGAAAGACGTAGGCGATCTCGACACCAAGCCATTGCACTGCAGCGCCTTGTTGCAGGCGCCCCTGAGAGACCGGCTCGCCACGTTTGCACTGCGGGAGGAACGAATGACAAAATCGAACGGACATGCCGGCAACGGCGCAGACAAGAGCCGCAAGCTGCGCTCGCAGGCCTGGTTCAACGATCCGCATAATCCGGGCATGACCGCGCTCTATCTCGAGCGCTACCTGAACTTCGGCCTCACCCGCGCCGAGTTGCAATCCGGCAAACCGATCATCGGCATCGCGCAGACGGGCAACGACCTGTCGCCCTGCAACCGGCATCACCTGGAGCTCGCGCATCGCGTCCGGGAAGGCATCCGCGAGGCCGGCGGCATCGCGATGGAGTTTCCGACCCACCCGATCCAGGAGACCGGAAAGCGGCCGACTGCCGCATTGGACCGCAACCTCGCTTATCTCGGCCTTGTGGAAATCCTGTTCGGCTATCCGCTCGACGGCGTGGTGCTGACCACCGGCTGCGACAAGACGACGCCGGCCTGCCTGATGGCGGCGGCCACCGTGAACATCCCCGCGATCGTGCTGTCGGGCGGACCGATGCTGAACGGCTGGCACGAAGGCCAGCGCACCGGCTCCGGCACCGTGGTGTGGAAGTCGCGCGAGCGGCTTGCGGCCGGCGAGATCGACTACGAGGAATTCATGCAGATCGTGGCGTCCTCGGCGCCGTCGGTCGGGCATTGCAACACCATGGGCACGGCCTCGACCATGAACGCACTGGCCGAGGCGCTCGGCATGTCCCTGCCCGGCTGCGCGGCCATCCCCGCGCCCTATCGCGAGCGCGGCCAGATCGCCTACGAGACCGGCAAGCGCATCGTCGACATGGTGTGGGAGGATCTCAAGCCGTCAGACATTCTCACCCGCAAGGCGTTCGAGAACTGCATCGTCGCCAACTCCGCGATCGGCGGCTCGACCAACGCGCCGATCCACATCAACGCGCTGGCGCGCCATGTCGGCGTCGAGCTCGATATCGACGACTGGCAGACCGTCGGCCACGACGTGCCGCTGCTGGTCAACATGCAGCCGGCCGGCTTCTATCTCGGCGAGGAATTCCACCGCGCCGGCGGCGTGCCGGCTGTGATCGGCGAGTTGATGCGGCACAAGCGCATCCACGAGGACGTCATCACCGTCAACGGCCGCAGCATGGGCGACAATTGCCGCGCCGCGCCGAAGCCCGACAATGACGTGATCTGGTCCTACGACAAGCCGCTGGTGAAGGATGCCGGCTTCCTGGTGCTGCGCGGCAATCTGTTCGATTCGGCGATCATGAAGACCAGCGTGATCTCCAAGGAATTCCGCGACCGCTATCTGAGCAATCCGAAGGACCCCAACGCATTCGAGGGCCGCGCCATCGTGTTCGAGGGCCCGGAGGATTATCACGACCGCATCGACGACGAGTCGCTCGCCATCGACGAGCACTGCGTGCTGTTCATCCGCGGCGCCGGCCCGATCGGCTATCCCGGCGGCGCCGAGGTCGTGAACATGCAGCCGCCGGCAGCGCTGATCAAACGCGGCATCCTGTCCCTGCCCTGCATCGGCGACGGCCGCCAGTCCGGCACCTCGGGGTCGCCGTCGATCCTGAACGCTTCGCCAGAGGCTGCGGCTGACGGCGGCCTCGCCATCCTGAAGACCGGCGACAAGGTGCGCATCGACCTCAACAAGGGCTCGGCCAACATCCTGATCTCCGACGAGGAGGTGGCCAAGCGCCATGCGGAGCTGAAAGCCAAGGGCGGCTTCCCACATCCAGCCAACCAGACGCCGTGGCAGGAGCTCTACCGCAACACCGTCGGCCAGCAGTCCACCGGCGCCTGCATGGAGCTGGCGACGCGATACCAGAACATCGCTGGCACTGTCGGCGTGGCCAGGCATAATCACTAGACACACGGCACAAAGCCAGCCACCGTCATTGCGAGGAGCGAAGCGACGAAGCAATCCAGAGCCGCACACGCAGCCCTGGATCGCTTCGCTGCGCTCGCGATGACGAAAAAGTAAACTGTACTACAGGGAGACCCCATGTCCGACCGCCTCAAGGGCAAGCGCGCCTTTGTCACCGCCGCCGCAGCCGGCATCGGCCGCGCCTGCGCCATCGCCTTTGCCCGGCAAGGCGCGACCGTGTTCGCCACCGATATCGACGAGAAGGGTCTCGCGACGCTGAAGGCCGAGGGCATCGCCGAGGTCGCGACGCTCGACGTGCGCAATACGGCGGCCGTCAACGCGATGGCCGAGCGGGTCGGCAAGGTCGAGATCCTGCTCAATGCCGCCGGCTTCGTGCACAACGGCACCATCCTCGATTGCTCGGACGACGATTTCGATTTCTCCTTCGACCTCAACGTCAAGTCGATGCACCGCACGATCCGCGCCTTCCTGCCGAAGATGCTGGCCGAGAACGGCGGCGCGATCGTCAACATCGCGTCCGCCGCCGGCGTGTTCAAGGCGGCGCCGAACCGCTACGTCTATGGCGCGACCAAGGCCGCCGTCGCGGCGTTGACCCGCTCGGTCGCAGCCGATTTCGTCGGCAGGAAGATCCGCTGCAATTGCATCTGCCCCGGCACGATCGAAACGCCATCGATGCTGGGACGCGCCGCCTCGGCCGGTCCGAACGGGCTCGAGATGTTCATCTCGCGTCAGCCGATGGGACGGCTCGGCACGGCGGAGGAGATCGCGCATCTCGCCGTGTATCTCGCCAGCGACGAGAGCGCGTTCACGACCGGCGTGGCGCATACCATCGACGGCGGCTGGACGCTGTAGAACTTGCGTCATTCCGGGGCGATGCGAAGCATCGAACCCGGAATCTCGAGATTCCGGGTCTAGTCCTTCGGACCATCCCGGAATGACGGCAACAGCCACCGGAGAAACACCATGAACCACATGGACCTCACCCACCGTTGCGCCGTCGTCACCGGCGGCGCGCAAGGGTTCGGACGCGCGATCGCCGAGCGCTTCAGGGCGTCGGGCGCCAAGGTCGCGATCTGGGATCACGACATCGCGCTCGCCGAGAGGACGGCCAGGGAGATCGGTCCCGAGGTGCTGGCGCTCAAGGTCGACGTCACCGATACCACCGCCGTCGAAGGCGCTCGCGATGCGACACTCGCGGCCTTCGGCACCATCGACATCCTCGTCAACAATGCAGGGATCGCCGGCATCAACAAGACGGTGTGGGAGACCGATCTCGAGGAATGGCGCAAGGTGCTGCGCATCAATCTCGACGGCCCTTTCATCTGCGCCAAGGCGATCGTGCCGGTCATGCTGAAGCAGGCCTATGGCCGCATCGTCAACATCGCCTCGATTGCCGGCAAGGAAGGCAACCCCAACGCCGCGCATTACTCGGCTTCGAAGGCCGGCCTGATCGCGCTGACCAAGTCGCTGGGCAAGGAGCTGGCGCAGCACAACATCACCGTCAACGCGGTGACGCCGGCGGCGGCGAAGACCGCGATCTTCGACCAGATGACCGAAGCGCACATCAACTTCATGCTGTCGAAGATCCCGAAGGGCCGCTTCGTCCTCGTCGAGGAGCTCGCGTCGCTGGTATCGTGGCTCGCCTCCGAGGAGTGCTCGTTCTCGACCGGTGCCGTCTTCGACATCTCAGGCGGCCGCGCGACGTATTAGTTACTGTCGCCCGGATTGAGCGCAGCGACATCCGGGGTCTCACGGGTTACTGACGTGGACCCGGATGTCGCTTTCGCTCATCCGGGCTTCGCAGTTGTCGTCGCGACGGAGATCCGCCTAATTGTGCTTCTTCCAGAAGATGCGCGCGCCCTGTACGGATTGCGCGACATTGATGCGGGCGCGCTCGAATGGCGTCACCACGCCGTCGGCCTTGGCCCGGTTCTCCAGCTTCTGCACATGGAGCTGGCCGCGGATCAGCTGCTGCGATTCCGGATAGGTCAGCCGGCCCGAGGCGATGCCGTTGTAGATGCGGTGCGACTGGACGTTCTGACGCGCATCGATCAGCGGCGTGCCCGCCAGGCACGCGCCCGACGTGACGACGAGCACCAGCGCCGCGGCCATGATGGACTTCATGTCACTCTCCTGTGGTTGATGTCCACTGGCGTGAGGACGTCATTGTCCGCACTCTTCCAGCGAACGGCCGGCAGGATGGGCTGAAACAGCGGCGGCCACCGTGCGCGCGCTCACATTCGATGCTGTCAGCGGACGACCGATGTTGGCCTTGGCTCCCGCCCCCCCTTACGTGCAGGTGCCGAGGTGCTCCGAAAAAAACTCCGCATGCGTGAAATGCCGGTCTTGTAAATTTCACCTTCGCGTGCATCTTCACGGCGCACTACTTTTGAATGATTCATTTTTAACAGCATTGACTGCGCTTGGGCAGGATTTAGCGGCAAGACGTCGGACCCGATCGTCAACGCGACACCGCCAGTCCCTTCCAAGCGCGCATCACATGGAGATTGCCATGAAGACCATTCAATGGCTCACGCTGACGTTCGCGACGACGCTGGCCGCAAGCGGACTTGCCGGCATGATCTGTCCGGCCAATGCGGCGCCTCCGCCGCCGGCCAAGAATTGTCCGGCGTTCGGCTGGTCGGAGGGGCTCGGCCAATATCTCAAGCCGGATGCCGCCTTCCCGACCTCCGACACCAAGACGATCCCGACGCCCGACTGCAACTTCCACCAATGGTCGTGGGAGGCGTTCGTCTGGGCCACCGCGCTGGTGAAGGACTCCGGCTCTGGCGCCACGGTGCCGCGCTTCATGACGCTGGCGACGCCGGACGAGTTGCTCAGCAACGCCGACAATGCGGGCGCACCGAAAGTGCGGCCGCTGACGCTGGCCGCCCGCGCGCAGGTCTTTCACGGCACCGCGGGCTTCACCGAGGGCGCGGGCGCGATCGTCCAGGCGGATGGCAACATGCTCGTCGCCCAGAACGGCTACCCGGTCTACGCGTCGGTTCACATGAACCAGACCTATTTCAACACCGCCCGCAAGAACCTGATCGTGACCGGCGGCTATCAAAGCCAGCCGGCCGGTTCGTCCTTCGCGGTCGGTGATGCCGTGTTCAAGGCGACGTGGCTGCGGCTCGATCCCAACCAGGCGCCGCCAGCCGGGGCCTACACGACCCAGGCGCAGGTGCCGGTCCTGGAGAACAAGATCACGCCCGGCCTGATCACCATCCAGCCGGTGCCCGGCAAGTTCGTTACCGTGACGGTGGCGCTGATCGGGCTGCACGTGGTCGGCTACACCGAGAACCATCCGGAGTTCCTGTGGGGCACGTTCGAGCTGAAGAACAACTCGCCGCAGACGCCGGACAACACCTTCGTGCCCTCGGCGAGCCGCTCCGATCCGAAAAGCTACACGCTGTACAAGGGCCGCACGCCGTTCTCGCAGGTCAATATCGCGGCGCAGCCCGGCGCCAGCCGTCCGCAGCTGACGCTCGATCCGGCGAGCCAGAAGCTCACGCCGGTGACCAACGTCGTGCTGGAGAACCAGACCGGCGGCGAGAACCAGCCGAACGGCGTCGGCAACATCTTCGCCATCACGGCCCAGGCGCAGGGGTTTCTGTCGGACCTGAAGAGCCCGCAATCGACCTTCGCGAGCTACAGCCTCGACGGCACGGTGTGGATGCTGCCGAACTCCTACAATCTGAACAGCAACCAGACCAATGCCGTGGGCTCAGTGAACCTCGCCAACGCCACCGCCGAGACGTTCGTGCAGCAGGCCGACAACACGCCGATCAAGAACGTGCTGAACTGCTTCCTGTGCCACAACCCGACGTCCTATTCGTTCCAGACGCCGCCGCCGGCCAAGCTGCCGAACCGGCTGATCGCGCTCAGCCACGTGCTGTCGATCGGCTCGCCCTACGAGGTGCCGAACTCGATCTCCGGCAAGCTGTTGATGCGGCCCGATCCGTTCCGGAAGTGAGGACCGGCTCCCGCCAAGGCCGGATAAGTGACGACAGCGCCCGCGGGGCGCAGGCTGTCGCTCATCTGGGCGACAGGCGACGACGCACACTCTCTCCACGTCATTGCGAGCGCAGCGAAGCAATCCAGAGTCCCGCCCACGACTCTGGATTGCTTCGTCGCTTCGCTCCTCGCAATGACGGAGCCAGCTGAGACGGCGGAGGCCCCCGCGTGGTCTCGCCAAGGCGCTTGCCAATCGACAGCGGCACACAGCCGACTTTCTGAGGTCGCTTTGCCCGCGCTACGGTATGATCGACTAACTCTTCGTCGACGTTCGATAAAACGGCGTGTGTTCGGCGCTGTCGAAATAGCCGTCGTAGAACTGCTTGACGTGCGGGAACACCGCGAGGCCGAGATCACGCCGCGCCACCTCTTCCTCGTTGCGTGGCCTGGCCAGGATGTCGGCGATCTCGGCCAGCACCTCGTCGCGGTTGACGCGGGTGAAGCGGCCGTCGGCGTAGACGATCTCGCCGCCGACATAGACCGCCGCCACATGCTGCGACTTGGCGCGCTGGACCAGCGCATCGAGCATCGGAATGTCCGGATCCTGGAACGGATAGGTCGCGGCGTTCCAGTCGATCAGCACCGCGTCGAAAAGCCGGCCCTGCTCCAATCTCCCGACGCTGTCGCCGAACGCGGTGGTCTTGGCGCCGCCTTCGGTGGCCATGCGCACGATCTGCGGCGCGGTCGGAACGTCGTCGTCCATGCCGGGCGTGCGGTGGACGCGCAGCGCCAGCTTCAATTCCTGCAGCATGTCGCGGTCTTCGTTGATGCCGGCCTCGTCGAGCCCCATGCCGATGGTGATGCCCTTCTTCTCCCAGGCGTTGAGCGGCGCGAGCCCCGAGCGCAGCCGGAAGTTCGACGAGCAGTTGTGGCAGATGCAGGTGCCGGTGTGGGCGACGATGTCGATGTCCTCCGCGGTCAGCCAGACGCCATGGCCGAGCGTCATGTGCGGGCCGAGCACGCCGAGATCGTGCAGATGGCGCACGGCAGTCTTGCCGGTGCGGCGGCGCGCATATTCCTTCTGATAGGCGGTCTCCAGCAGGTGCATGTGCATCGGCACCTTGGCTGCGCGCGACTTCTCGTGCAGCGCGACCAGGCCGTCATCGGTGCACCAATGCAGATTGGCCGGCGCGAGCTGGATGCGGGTCAGGCTCTGGCCGGCGTTCTCGGCCGTCAGCACGTCGAACAGCTTCATGTAGTCGGCGAACGGCACCTGCTGAGCCTTGAGATGCGCGGCCAGCCGCTCGTTCCACGGCGCCGGCAAACGCGCGCAGAATTCCTCGTCGGCCTCATAGACCAGCCGGTTCTGCTCGCGCACCGCGTAGCAATAGGAGGCGCGCATGCCGATGGCGCGATAGGCCTGCAGCACCTTGGTGGCGGCACCGTGGATGGCATCGAAGCCGCCGGCCATCCAGCCGTGGATATGCTGAACGGTGGTGACGCCGGAGGCGATCATCTCGAAGGCCGAATACAGCGTGTCGAGATAGAGGTCGATCCGGCGCGCCGGCAGGCGGCTCGCGAACCACAATTCCAGCGCATGATCGGGCGAGCCGAGCTGCAGCGGCGTCAATCCGACATGGTGATGGCTGTTGACGAAGCCCGGCAGCATTACATGGTTCGGATGGCGCTTCACGGTGGCCCGCGGCGCCAGCCGTTCGAGCTCGGCGAACGGTCCGACCGCGACGATCACGCCGTCTCGCGACAACACGGCGCCGTCCTCAATCACGATCGGTGTATGCCGATCCTGGATTCCGGAGACGACCCACTTCGCCCCGACCAACACTTCAGTCATGCCTCGGTCTCCCTCTCACAGGCCCGACTGCTCGGCGAAGGCCTTGTCGACCTCGGCAGCGAGCAGCTCGGTGAAATAGTCGCGATATTCGTGGTAGCGCGGCGAGCGCGTCGGCCGCGGCCGCGGCAGGTCGATCGGCACGATCTCCTTGACCCGGCCCGGCCGCGCCGTGAACACGATGACGCGGTCGGCGAGGCTGATCGCCTCGTCGATCGAATGGGTCACGAGCAGCACCGAGGCGCCGCTGTCCTGCCAGATCTGGAGCAGGAAATCCTGCAGCTTGGCGCGGGTCTGGACGTCGAGCGCGGCGAATGGCTCGTCCATCATCAGGACGCGCGGCTGCATTACCAGAGCGCGGGCGAACGCGGCGCGCTGGCGCATGCCGCCGGACAGTTCGTCCGGCTTCTTGTCGAGCACGTCGCCGAGCCCGACGCGGCGCAGGATCTCGCGCGCCTTCTCCTTGCGCCGCTCCGGCAGTTCGGCCCGGATGGCCAAGCCGAAGGCGACGTTGTCGAGGATCGTCAGCCAGGGAAACAGCGAGGCTTCCTGGAAGATCAGGCCGCGCTCCGGCGACGGTCCTGATATCGCGATGCCGTCATCCTCGATCACACCATTGCTCACGCCTTCCAGGCCCGCGATCATGTAGAGCAGCGAAGACTTGCCGCAGCCGGAGGGGCCGAGCAGCACGACGAACTCGCCGGGCGCGACATCGAACGACAGGTCGTCGATGGCGCGCAGCGGCGGCCGGCCCTCGACGTCCCAGGTCTTGCCCACATTGCGAATGGAGACGGCCGGACGGACCATCACACCCCTCCCCGGTTCGGCGCCACCCACCACAGCATGCGGCGCTGGATCTGGCGCAGGCCCCAGTCGCTGAGGAAGCCGAGCGCGCCGATCACGGCCATGGTGAAGAACACCAGCTTGGCATTGAAGGTCGCACGCGCCATCGAGATGATCTGGCCGAGCCCGGTGCCGACACCGACGGTCTCGGCGATCAGCACCACCATCCAAGCGCCGAACAAGTTCAGCCGCAACGTCATGAACAGGCTCGGCAGGATCGAAGGCAGGATGACTCGCCAGAACAGCTGCGTCTGCGTCGCGCCCATGATGCGGGCGACGTGGATGTAGTTGACCGGGACGCTCTCGATCTGGGCCGAGGTCGACAGCACGATGGTGAAGAACACGGTAATGAAGACGAGGAAGATCGCCGGCACGTCGCCGATGCCGAACACGAAGATCGCGACCGGCAGCCAGGCCACCGGCGAGATCGGCGCCAGCAGCAGCACGGTGGGCATCAACAGGTTGCGCAGCCAGCGCACGTAATGCAGCGTGGCGCCGACCGCGACGCCGCTGACGAAGCCGAGCGCGAGCCCGGTGAACACGCGGAGCGTCGTCCAGAACATCGTGATGCCCAGCGCGCCGACGCCGCCGCCGGAGGCCACCGAGCCGACGCGGTTGGAGCGGTCGAAGAATTTCAGCGTCCCCGGGATGTCCTGCAGGAACAGGTGCGGCGGCGGCAGCAGCAGCGGATTGATCTTGTCGAAGTACCACAGCGCTTCCCAGATCGCGGCGAAGAGTCCGATGGACAGCGCAGCCCAGCCGAGTGCCGCGAGCTGGCGCTGGGCCTTGCGCCAGTTGCGTGGTGGAGACGCGGGAAGTGGCGACGCGTCCGTAGCCGGCGCGCTCATGGCTACGGTGTCAGTTGGCAAGCGCATGATCTCCGTCACCCTGCATGACCCTCCAAGCCCTCACCCTGAGGAGCCCGCCCCAAGGCGGGCGTCTCGAAGGGCGAGGCCCGAGCTGTGGCCTCATGGTTCGAGACGCGCCGCGCACGACGATTTCTGCAAAGTAGCCACCGATCGGCGCGGCGCTCCTCACCATTAGGGTCAAAAGCCGAGGGCGGCGCTGCTGATTGACCATGACCGGCCTGCTCATGACGAGGATCGATCCTTGCGCCGCAAACGATGACCTCATCTTCGAAGAGCCGGCCGAAAGGCCCGCGTCTTGAAGGATGGGCCACACGATCTCTCATGCCGATTTCAGCTTGAGCCCGTCATACAGCGCCTTGTTGTCGGCGATGACGGCCTCCAGCAGCGACCAGTCGAAGGCGCCCTGGTCGGGAAGCTTCTTGACATAGCCGAGCTCCTTCATCGACACGCCCCGGTCGATGATGAACTGGGTCTGGCTGCGCTGGTCGACCACGATCGGCTGCTTCGACGACGCATCGATCGCTGCCTCCATCGAGGTCTTGTAGTACTTGCCGACAGTGTCCTTCAGCGCGGCTGATTTGTCGGCCTCGGCCTGGCTCTGCGCCACCATCAATGCCTTGATGACCGCCTTCACGGCTGCCGGGTTCTTCTCGATCAGCGGCACGCGCGCGGCCAGCACGCAGTCCGAATAGCCCTTGCCGTAAAGATCAGTGCCGTCGGACAGTACGGTCGCGCCCTTGCGCTGCTGCACGCATTGCGTGGCATAGGGCTCGATGTGACAGATCGCGTCGAGCGCGCCGGCCATGAAGGCCTGGGCGAGCTCCGGCGAGGTGTCGAGATATTTGATGTCGACGTCCTTGAACGACAGTCCGGCCTTCTTCAGGTAGTCGTAAGGCAGCACTTCCAGCGTATCGGCCTGGAAGGTGCCAAAGGTCTTGCCCTTGAGGTCGGCGGCCGACTTGATGCCCTCCTTGGCGACGATGATGCAGCCCTGCACGCCGCCGCCGGCGACGATCTTCACCGGCGCGCCGGCGTCGTAGAGCGTCATGAAGTTGGAGTATGGAATCATCGAGATGTCGACGAGGCCGGCGCCGAACATCGTGGTGATCTCGGTGTTCGACGGCGTCACGACGAATTCGAGATCGACGCCGTCGGCGACCGTGAGGTTGCGCTCCTTGGCGAGGAAGATGCCCATGTTGCAGAAGCCGGAGCCATGGGTGGCCTTGATGACCGTCCCGGCCATCGCCGGCGTCGGCGTCAGCAGCGCGGCAAAATGGGCGGGAACGGCGACGGTGGCGGCCGCGGCGGCCACCGAGGTCTTGAGGAAGTTGCGGCGAGAGAAGCTGCGATAGAAGGTTCCGTCACGATCGCACATGCGAGTCTCCATCCAGACGACGGGATGGACCCCATGATGGCGACGAGCCGTAAGGCTCCACCGACGGTGGGCGCGACCTGCATCGTCCCACCGATCCCACGGGATCCCGACGATGGGCACGCCAACCCAAGAGAGCGATGCTCTGCGCTGGACTCAACTACGCAAGCTATGTGCCAAGACGTCGATCTTGAATGGACAGCGGAATTTATCGTTGTGCCATGCGATCGCGGGCAAGCCCGCTCAAATCAGCATCACCCTGCTCATGTCAGCAGCACGTCTTCGCACCCGGATCGTCAGGCGCGATCCAGCTCCTGCTGCAACAGGGTTCCGACGGCATCGGCGGCAAACTCCATCAACGCGCCGTCGAAATCGGCCGTTGCGCGCGGCTCGGCATAGCCGAGCACGAAAGTTCCGATTGGCTTGCGCTCCCGCCCGTAGACGGGACGCGACTGCAGCGAGCGGACGCCATGACGAAGACAGAGATCGACAAAGAACTCACTGAAGCGAGCGTCCCTGCTCACATCGTGCGAGGTGATCACGGTGTTGCCGTCCATCGCCGCCGTGCACGAGCCGACATATGGCGCCCGCATGGGCAAGTCCCTGATCGAGGACTGGAACGCCTCCGGCAGGTTGGGAAAGATTGATCGCACCAGGCGCGTATGATCGCGGCTCGCGATACAAACCCCTGCTCTGGAGCCGGAGCTCATCGCCTCGACGCGATGACAGATCGAAGCGATTGCAGTCTCGACGGCCATCATGGTTCCCATTCGCGTCGTGTGATGAGCATCATCATACGATGACGACGCTGTTGCACACCCATCAAGGGCGCGTGACGCTGTGGTCGTTTTTTGCATACCAGATGCGTGGCCCGAATGAGCGCAGCGACATCCGGGGTCACACCAGCTGTTGCGACGAACCCGGATGTCGCTGCGCTCAACCGGGCTTCTACGAATGTCCCGCAGCCCCCGCCTCGGCCTTGGCGACAAAGCCCTTGGCGAGCGCGTGGTAGAGCCCCTCCTCGCAGACAAGTCGCGAGGTGCCGTAGGCGATCAGCGAGGCCATCATCAGCGGCACCACCATGGCGTGGTTATCGGTCATCTCGGTGACGATGACGAAGGCGGTGATCGGCGCCTGTACCACGCCGGCAAAGTAGGCGACCATGCCGAGCAGCATGATCGGGCCCAGCGGGGTGTGCTGGAACAGGCTCGCGACATTGGCGCCGATGCCGGCGCCCACGGCGAGCGACGGCGCGAAGATGCCGCCAGGAATGCCGCTGATCGCGGCGAACGTGGTGGCCAAAAACTTCAGCACGCCGAAATCGACCGGCAGCGGCGTGCCGCTCTCCAGCGCCGCCTTCACCTGCGCGTAGCCGGTGCCGTAAATCGTGTCGCCGGAGGCAAGGCCGCACAGCGCCACGGCGAAGCCGCATGCGATTGCGAACGGCAGTGGCCGCTGCTTGATGAACAGGCCAACGGTCCCGGGCAGCCCGCGCGCCATGGTGATCAGGATGCGGCTGAACAGGCCGCCGGCAGCGCCGCCAACGACGCCGCAGATCGGCACCGCGAGCCAGTCGATGCCCCGGCCGAGCGCGATCGGGGTCGTGCCGAAATAGGCGTAGTTGCCCATCAGCGCCAGCGAGGTCAGGCCGGCCGCGATGACGGTGGCGATGACCAGGCTCGAGGTCCGCGTCTCGAAGGCGCGGCTCATCTCCTCGATGCCGAACACGATGCCGGCCAGCGGCGTGTTGAACGCGGCGGCGACGCCGGCCGCAGCGCCGGCCAGGATCAGGCCCGGCTGGCGGCGCGGCGAGAGACGGCCGAGCGCGAACATGATGGAGGCGCCGACCTGGACGGTCGGCCCTTCGCGGCCGACCGAAGCGCCGCACAGCAACCCGAGCAAGGTCAGCAGCACCTTGCCGATGGCGATGCGGATCGACACCAGCGGACTGCGCGCACGGGTGTCCGTCAGGTGCCGCGCGGCGATCGCCTGCGGGATGCCGCTGCCTTGGGCGTTCGGGAAGAAGCGCTGCGTCAGATAGACCGAGAAACCGAAGCCCGCGGGAGTCACGATCAGCGAGGCATAGCGCGACTGCGACAGCAGCCAGTTGAAGGCGAACTGGGCCTCGTCGGCGAGCTTCGCCAGCGCCACCGCCGCAGCGCCGACCACAAGGCCGCCGGCCACGAACAGCACCCGCCGCTGCCACCGCGCTGACGTCAGCTTCAGCCAGCGCTTGCGGCGGGGGGTGATCTTGAGCATGGGCGCGCTACCGTCCGGTCTTTACGCAGGTGCAGCACCCTCGACGAAAATCAGCCGCCGGTCCAGCGCCTTCCCGCGCTCGCGCAGCGCTTCGGCGTATTCGGCCGACGCATACCATTCGCGCAGCCGTGCCATCGACGGGAACTCGACGATGATCAGGGTCTTGGCAGGCGGTTCGCCTTCGACCGTCTCGGCGGATCCGCCGCGGACCAGATAACGGCCGCCGTACTGCGTGATCG
>NZ_CAFI01000064.1 GCF_000239775.1 Bradyrhizobium sp. ORS 375 | reverse complement strand
ATGCGCGCGATCTCAAGATGCGGCGCGGCATGAAGGCCTCGCTCTCCGGCGGCCTCGCCTCGCTCGGCGCCGGCACGCCCTACGCGCTGGCCGCCAAGATGGCCTATCCCGAGCGCACCGTGATCGCCTGCATGGGCGACGGCGCCATGCAGATGAACGGGCTGAACGTGATGATCACGATCAGCAAATATTGGCGGGAGTGGAGCAATCCGCGCCTCATCGTGCTCGTGCTCAACAACCGCGATCTCAACCAGGTCACCTGGGAGGAGCGCATCCAGCTCGGCACCGGCAAGACGCTCTCCACCCAGAGCATCCCCGACTTCTCCTACCACCGCTACGCCGAGCTGATCGGGCTCAAGGGCATCTTCGTCGATGATCCCGATCATGTCGGCGCCGCCTGGGACGAGGCGCTCGCGGCCGACCGCCCGGTGATCCTCGAAGCCTACACGGACCCGAACGTGCCGCCATTGCCGCCGCACATCACGCTCAAGGACGCCAAGAACTTCATCAGCATGATCCCGTCGGAGCCGGAGCTCGGCAGCGTGCTGAAGAACAGCGCCAAGGAGCTCGTCACCAGCATCCTGCCCGGGAAAGACTGATGCACGCGGCGGTCCCCATCGAAAGCGTAAGCGTCGGCACCTTCGAGATCCCGACCGATCGGCCCGAGGCCGACGGTACGATCAGCTGGACGTCGACGACGTTGGTGCTGGTCGAGGTGTTCGCACGGGGCAAGGTCGGCATCGGCTACACCTATGCCCACGCCTGCATCGCCCGGCTGATCTCCGACACTCTGGCGCCGCTGGTGGAAGGCAGCGACGCGCTCGCGCCAGAGCGCACCTGGGCCGCGATGCAGCGGGCGATCCGCAATCTCGGCCGGCAGGGTCTGGCGGCGACCGCGATCTCGGCGGTCGACACCGCGCTGTATGATCTCAAGGCGCGGCTGCTGGATCTGCCGCTCTGCGCGCTGCTCGGCAGCTTCCGCGACGAGATCCCGATCTACGGCAGCGGCGGTTTCACCAGCTATTCGGACGACGAGCTGCGTCGGCAATTAGCAGGATGGGTCGCAGAGCAGCGCTGCGCCTATGTCAAGATGAAGGTCGGCTCCGATCCGGCGCGCGATCCGCATCGCGTCGAGGTGGCGCGGCTCGCGATCGGTGAGCGCGCCGCGCTGTTCGTCGATGCCAATGGTGCCTATACGCCCAAGCAGGCACTCGGGCTGGCGCAGCCGTTTTCGGATCTCGGCGTGAGCTGGTTCGAGGAGCCGGTATCCTCAGATGATCTGCCCGGCCTGCGGCTCGTCCGCGAGCACGTTCCTGCCGGCATCGATGTCGCCGCCGGCGAATACAGCTACACGACCGATCAAGTGCGCAACATGCTGCAGGCCGGCGCGGTCGACGTCCAGCAGGCCGACATCACCCGCTGCGGCGGCGTCACCGGCTTCCGGCAGATCGCCGCGCTGTGCGACGCGTTTCACACCGATCTCTCCGGCCACTGCGCGCCATCCCTCCATCTGCATGCGGCCTGCGCCGCGCCGCGGCTGCGCCATCTCGAATGGTTTCACGACCACGTGCGCATCGAGCACATGCTGTTCGACGGCGCGCCGCAGCCGAAGGACGGCAAGATCCGTCCTGACCTCAGCCGCCCCGGCCATGGCCTGGTCTTCAAGCACGCCGACGCGGCGCGTTACGCAGTGAGTGCGACATGAGCAACGACACCGATTGGCTGGTGGGAGCCGGCCTCGCCCTCTCCGCCATCGCCGCGACGGCGATGTTGCAACCGAGAGGCCAGACCAAGGTCACGCAGGTGCCTGCGAGCCTGCCGCGGCGAGCAGGACCGCACCCGCGGGCCTCCGTCCGCGCCGCGCGCCGGCTCAATCGCGCCGCGGGCTTGTTGGCCGTCTCGGTGCTCGCCGACAGCAGCGTCGAGCATTATCGCGGCTCGTTCAAGAACAAGGCGATGTACACGCCGCTCGCGGTCTCGGCGCTGACGCTCGCGATGAGCGCGCACGGCACCGCCGACCGGCGTCCATGGGCGCACCGGCTGCGTGACGGCAGCTATCTGCTCGCTGCCGCCACCGGGCTCGCCGGCACCGGCTTCCATGTCTACAACGTCACCAAGAAGGTCGGCGGATTCAGCTGGCAGAACCTGTTCTACGGCGCGCCGCTAGGCGCACCGATGGCGATCCTGCTGTCGGGGCTGCTCGGCTTCTGCTCCGAGCGCGTGCGCGACACCAGCCGCGCGCAGCGGCCTCATGTGTTCGGCCTGCCGGCTGCGCGCACGATCGCGGCGGTCACGGCGGCCGGACTGCTCGGCACGTCAGGCGAAGCCGGGCTGCTGCATTTTCGCGGCGCGTTTCACAACCCGTTCATGGCCGTCCCCGTCACCTTGCCGCCGATCGGCGCCGCGCTGCTGTTCAACGCCGCGGCACGCGACCCAGACGACGATCAGAACCGCGCGCATCCGCTGACACGCGCCTGGATGTGGCTGCTGGCCGCGATGGGTTTCGTCGGCGTCGGCTTCCACGCCTATGGCGTGTCGCGCAACATGGGCGGCTGGCGCAATTGGAGCCAGAACATCCTGGCCGGCCCGCCGCTGCCGGCGCCGCCAAGCTTCACCGGCCTCGCGCTCGCCGGCCTCGCCGCGCTCGGGCTGATGCGGGAGCATCCCGATGCATGACCGTTCGCGCCCACCCGCGATTCCAAATCGCTATCCGGCGTATGACGTGCTGGCCAAGCGCAACGGGCCGTCGTGGAACGACAAGACGCGCGAGGTGATCGCCGAACGTCTGTCGGTCACGGCGACGCCGCAGTTCTTCTCGGCCAGCGAATTCCAGTTGGTCCAAGCGATCGCCGCGCGCATTGTTCCTCAGCCATCGTCGCGGCCGCCGATCCCGGTGGCGGCGCTGGTCGATCGCAAGCTCCACGCCGATATCGCCGATGGCTATCGCACCGATGGAATGCCCCACCACCGTGAGGCGTGGCGGCGCGGCCTGGGCGCGCTCGAGGCCGAGGCGCTCGCTGCGTTCCACCGGCCGTTCGCCGAACTCTCCGAGGCCATGCAGGATCAACTGCTCCAGCGCGCCGAAGCCGGCGAGCTCAAGGCGGCCGACTGGGGCGACATGCCCTGCGAGGATTTCTTCAAGCGCAGGGTGCTGCGCGACGTCGTGCTGGCGTACTACGCCCATCCGACTGCGTGGAGCGAAATTGGCTGGGGCGGCCCCGCCAGCCCGCGCGGCTATGTCCGTCTCGATTTCAACGAGCGCGATCCATGGGAGTCCGCCGAAGCCAAGCCCGGCCGCGAGGCCGAAGCCGCGAGGATCAACCGTCATGTCCGATGATATGTCCGGGGATCCGCAAGTGACACCGCGCGCCAGCGGAGGCCGCGCGCCCGACGTGTTCCGCCCCGGCGGCTGGGTGCCGATGCGCAGTTATCGCGACGACGAGACGGTCGACTTCGTCATCGTCGGCACCGGCGCCGGCGGCGGCACGCTCGCCTGCAAGCTCGCCGAATACGGCTTCTCGGTCGTCGCGCTCGATGCCGGCCCCTACTTTCGCCCACTCGAGGATTTCGCCTCCGACGAATCCGAGCAGACCAAGTTGTACTGGACCGACGATCGCATCAGCGACGGCGCCAATCCGCTGCAGCTCGGCAGCAACAACAGCGGCAAGGCGGTCGGCGGCTCGACCGTTCACTTCGCCATGGTGTCGCTGCGGTTCCGGCCCGAATGGTTCAAGTCGCGCACCTTGCTCGGCTACGGCGCCGACTGGCCGATCGACTGGCGCGAGATGTGGAGCTACTACACCGAGGTCGAACAGGCGCTGAAGATATCAGGCCCGATCACCTATCCCTGGGGACCGAAACGGCCGCGCTATCCCTATCGCGCCCATCCGCTCAACGCCGCCGCCCGCGTGCTCGCGAGGGGATGCGAGGCGCTCGGCATCTCCTGGACGGAGACGCCGCTCGCCACGCTGTCGGCGCCACGCGGCCTCGCCCATCCGTGCGTCTATCGCGGCTTCTGCGTCGCCGGCTGCTCGACCAACGCCAAGCAGAGCGCGCTCGTCACCTGGATTCCGCGCGCGCTCGCCGCCGGCGCGGAGATTCGCGATCTCGCGATGGTTGGACGCATCGAGGTCGATGACCGCGACCTCGTGACAGGCGTGCACTACCATCGCAACGGCGGCTGGCACTTTCAGCGTGCACGCAACGTCGTCGTCGCCGGCTATGCGATCGAGACGCCGCGGCTGCTGCTCAACTCCGCCACCGGCCGCCATCGCGACGGCCTCGCCAACAGCTCGGGCCTGGTCGGCAGGAACCTGATGACGCAGTCCAACCAGGCGGTGTGGGGCCTGATGGACGACGAGATCCGCTCCTACAAGGGGCCGCCCTCGCTCGCCATCACCGAACACTGGAACTACGCGGACAAGGGCAAGGACTTCTTTGGCGGCTACGCCTATATGAGCCAGGGCCCGCTGCCGCAGCTCTGGGCGAACACGCTGGCGCAGGCGCGCGGGCTCTGGGGCGCGCGGCTGGTCGAGGAGATGACGAACTACAATCACGTCGCCGGTCTCAAGATCGTCGGCGAGATGCTGCCGCAGGAGCGAAATCGCGTGACGCTCGCGGACGAGGTCGACCAGTACGGCCTGCGCATTCCGCGCGTGACCTATTCCTGGTGCGACAACGACCGGCGGCTGATCGACCACTCGCTCGCCTTCATGACGCGCGCCCTGCAGGCCGCGGGCGCCAAGGACATCTGGACGCAGGATGACGACACCTGCCACCTCAACGGCACAGCCCGGATGGGTGATGATCCGCGGAGCAGCGTCGTCGATGCCGATTGCCGCAGCTGGGACATTCCGAACCTGTGGATCTGCGACGGCTCGGTGTTTCCCACCGTCGGCGGCGTCAATCCGTCGCTGACCATACAGGCCATTGCCTGCCGCACCGCGGACCGCATTCGCGCCATGGCACGGCGCGGCGAGTTGACGGGCCAACGTGCAGAACGGACGAGGAGAGCAGTGCATGCAACATCGGCTTCTGCATGAGAATGGCGGACAGCGAACCTTCGCGATCGTGCTACAGACCGGAGACGAGGCGATGGACTGCCTCAGTCGGTTCGCCCGCGAGCAGCACGTCGAGGCGGCGCAGATCACCGGCATCGGCGCCTTCGAAAAGGTCGTGCTGAAATATTTCGACTGGGGCGACCGGGAATATCTCGACAACCGCGTCAACGAACAGGTCGAGGTGGCCTCGCTGATCGGCGACGTGGCATTGGCGCCGGACGGCGCGCCGTCCGTCCATGTGCATCTGGTGGTCGGCAGACGCGACGGCTCGGCGATGGCCGGGCATCTCGGATCCGGCCATGTCCGTCCGACGCTCGAGCTGATCGTGACCGAAAGCCCGGCGCACCTGCGCAAGGTTCACGACGCCGAGTCGGGCCTGGCGTTGATCCGGCTGCAAACATGACGACCGTGTCATCCGATCCACAGCGCGACCAACTCCGCGCCTTGGCGTTGACGCATTGCAGATTTGCGCAAATTGCCCGTCGCGGGCAAGCGAGCCCGGTCTCCCCGTGGCCCGGTTGAGCCTCATGGCGTTTGCACTCGGTGGGATGCGCGGCGCCGTCAATACGGCGAACTCTGCCGCAGGCCGACCGGCTGCTCTGCGCCGCAGGCCTCGCCACCGCGGGCTATGTCGTGTTCACGCTGGCACTGGCCTTCCGACGTCCCAACATTGCGCCGAGATGGCGCGGCATTGCGGTCCGGGCCGTTGGCGGCCGGATCGCCGCGTTCGGCTTGATGATGGCGGGACTATCGCTGGCGCCCTGAGGATGACTATGCTGCGGCCAACGACACTAACTCTCTGGGCCGCGTGACCGACGCCATCGACATCATCTGCATCACCGTCCTGATCCTGACCTCCGTCGGCCTGATCTGGACCGACCTGCGCAGCGGCCTGCTGCCCGATTGGATGAATGCCCTGGTGGCGGCGAGCGGGTTCGTGCGGACCATCGCACGGACGGATCTCGCGCAGGCCTTGTGGGACACCGCCGCCGCTCTGGCCGCGGCCATAGCGCTGCTGCTGCTGCGACGGCTCTATGCGATCGCGCGCGGCCGGCAGGGCCTCGGCCTCGGCGACGTCAAGTTTCTGATGGCCGCGACGCTGTGGGCCGGCCTGTCCGGCCTGCCGATCCTGCTGCTCGTCGCGACGACGACGGCGCTCGTGGCTGTGCTCATCCTGCAGATGCGCGGACAGCGGATGACGGGCGAGACCGCGTTGCCGTTCGGCCCGTTCCTGGTGATCGGCCTTCTGGCCGTGCTCGTCCTGCAGACGTTCGGAGGTGATTGGATCATTGCTTCGGGATAGCAACTCTGCCGATCAGCATCGCACGGCGCGCCATCCGCTCGCGCACGACCGGAGGCGCCGCAGGATCCCGCATCGAGCTGCATATCGGGGTTGATCTAGCGCAACCATCGCTGGCGCCGGTCGGCGTACGGTGTCACTTGGTAAGCAGCAGGGCCAAGATCAGGTTCGTGGCGGCGCCCAGGGAAGGAGACGCGAGGCATCTTTCAGCGCTTCTCTCGACCGGTTGATCATCCTGTGCCCGACCGGAACGCAGGCGAGCTGGCAGCTAGATTCCGTGATGTCGTCGAAGCAGGATTGGACGGACAGTTTCCCGCCCTTGCGGCAGCTGCCGGAAGAGGTGTTCGCGCAGCTGCGGGAAGCGAGCCTGATCGTCGAGCTTCCCGAAGGCAGCCGCATCTTCGGCCCGGGGCAGGCGCCGGAGTCGTTCCTGCTGCTGCTGGACGGGACCATTCGCGTGCAGCAGACATCCGAGTCCGGCCGCGAGATCGTCCTCTACCGTGTCCAGGCGGGCGAAAGCTGCGCCCTGACGACAGCCTGCCTGATGGGATACGAGGAGTACCAGGCCGAGGGCATCGCCGAATCGCGCATTCGTGCGGTGGCGATCCCGCGGGCGCTGTTCGACCGGCTGATCGCCACGTCGCGCGAATTCCGGCAGTTCGTGTTCACCGCGTTCAGCCGCCGGGTCACCAATCTGTTTCGCGTCATTGAGGAGGTCGCGTTCGAGCGCATCGACGTTCGGCTGGCGCAGAAGCTGCTCGAGCTTGCCGGCGCGAAGCCGCAGGTCGTCGCCACGCACCAGGATCTTGCCAACGAGCTCGGCAGCGCCCGCGAGGTGATCAGCCGGCAGCTCAACGAGTTCGCGAGGCGTGGCTGGCTGCGAGTGGCTCGCGGCATTGTCGAGATCACCGACAGGCCGGCACTCGCCCGATTGGCTCAGCATGGCTAGGAGGCGGCCGGTCTCGGTGACTTAGTTACAGACCTTCGCGCCAAGCCGCTCTATCGCTTGCATCATCGCAACGCCAAAGGGGAGCGTGACATGACACAGAATGTTGGCAGGATCGACCGGCTGCTCAGGATCGTCGTCGGACTGGCGGTTCTCAGCCTCGTGTTCGTCGGGCCGCAGACGATGTGGGGCCTTCTCGGCCTGATCCCGCTCGGCACCGCGCTGGTCGGCTGGTGTCCGCCCTACGCGCTGCTGGGCCTCAACACCTGCGGAACGAAGTCCAGCCCGACGTCTTAGACGCGGCAGAACGACAGACGGCACGGGGCGGCGATACCGCCCCGTAGCTTCAGCTTGGAGCAGCAGCCATGTCCTATCCGATCGATCTTCGCGTGCAGCCCAAGGTGGCCGGCTTCTTCGATCCGGACACCAGCACGATCAGCTATGTGGTGAAGGATCCGTCGTCGCCGTCCTGCGCGATCATCGATCCCGTCCTCGACATCGACTATGCGGCAGGCCGCATCGGCACCCGCTCCGCAGACATGCTGATCGACTATGTCAGGATGAACGGCCTACAGCCGGAATGGCTGATCGAGACGCATGCCCATGCCGACCATCTCTCGGCCGCGCCCTATATTCAGGACAAGCTCGGCGGCAGGATCGGCATCGGCGCGCACATCCTGACGGTGCAGGAGACCTTCGGCAAGGTCTTCGACGAAGGCACGGAGTTCCGCCGCGACGGCAGCCAGTTCGACCGGTTGTTCAACGACGGCGAGACCTATCAGGTGGGGCAGATGACGGCGTTCGTGATGCACACGCCCGGTCACACGCCGGCCTGCGCGACGCATGTGATGGGTGATGCCGCCTTCGTCGGCGACACCCTGTTCATGCCTGACGGCGGCACGGCGCGGGCCGACTTTCCCGGCGGCAACGCGCGTACGCTGTTTCGATCGATCCGCAGGATCCTCGAAACGCTGCCGCGCGAGACCCGGCTGTTCATGTGCCACGACTACGGACCGAATGGACGCGAGGTGCGCTGGGAAACCACCGTTGACGAGGAGCGCCTCCACAACATCCACGCCCGCGACGGCATGACCGAGGACGCCTTCGTCGCGTTGCGCGAGGCCCGCGACAGGACGCTCGGCATGCCGCGGCTGATCATCCCTTCGCTGCAGGTGAACATCCGCGCCGGACATCTTCCGCCCCCGGATGCGTCCGGCAAGACCTTCTTGAAGGTGCCGATCAACGTGCTTTGAGGACGGCGCGCGCGATCGTCACGGCGCAGGATGGTCGCGTCACGAAGATGTCAGTTGTCAAGAGCGCATGGTCTGCGCGACCACTCCATACTGGAGACGATGATCGAAGATGAGGCGTCCTGGTCTTGAGAGTCGCGTGATGACACGCCGCGTGGTTGCGGCGCTGATCGCGCTCGTCATGAGCCTGGTTCCTCTGCTCGCAACGTTCGATGCGGCCGCAGCGGCCGATCTCGGCGCTCACACGCGGCAATGGTCGTCCACAACGACGCCCGCGCCGAAGCCCTGCAGGAAAGCCGTTCTCCCCGGCACCATCAACATCTGTCCGTTCGCCGCGGCAAGTCTCGCCGCATTGCCCGCGAACGACAATGCAACGGCACAGCCTTCTGTCGCCGCCCGGACGTTGTCGTGGCGTCCCCAGGACGATGCGCTGACCACGCAATGTCACGCGTCCTCGCCCTACCGTCCTCCCTGTCGCCGGTCCTGACCATCCTCTCGTCGTCACGTGCGCAGCTGTAACGCTGCGATCTGGGCGAACGAACATCCATCATCAATCGCGCGTCGAGCGGATCGGCTCAGGTCCCGTCATCGGGTCGCCTTGCGCCGGCTGCGCAGCACGACCATCGGCGACATGCGCGAGCGCGCAGGGAGATCAACATGTCCATCCGTCATCTCGGCTGGCTCGGTTTGTTGCTGGGCGCACTTCATCTTGTGGCGACAGCCGCCAGCGCCGGCGCAGCTGAGCTGCGGCCCCAGCCGAACCTCGACACGCGTCTGCTGGTCGGCGACGTTGCCCACACGGATAATGGTGTGACCACGGCCTGGGCCGGGTTGGACGTCAGGCTCGGCACCGGCTGGCACACCTATTGGCGCTCTGCCGGAGATGCTGGCGCCCCTCCTGAGTTCGATTGGGCCGGGTCGGCCAATGTCGCTGACGTCACCGTCGAATGGCCGGCGCCGCGGCGGTTCAGCGAGCAGGACATCGACACGTTCGGCTATGACGAGCATGTGCTGTTCCCGTTGCGGGTACGGCTGCAGGATGGTGCGACGCCTGGCCATCTCAGGTTGAAAGCCATCCTGTTCGTCTGCTCGGTCATCTGCACGCAGCAGGAGACGCAGCTCGACGCCGACATTCCAGCCGTCTCGTCCGGGCCGACCGATCAGTCGGTGATCGACGAATGGCGGCAGATCGTGCCCCGTGAGACTGCGCCCGGCCTCTCCATCACGGCGCTGCGGATCGACCGTCAGCCCAAGCCGCAACTGCGGCTCGAAGCCCGCGCAACGCCGCCGCTGCGCGCGCCCGACATATTTGTCGATGGCAATGACGCCGTGTCCGGCGGCCGCGCCGAGGTGAGCCATAGCCCGGGTGGAGACATCACGGTCACAGTGCCGCTGCACGGCCTCGACCAGGCCGTCGCGCGAGAACCGCTGCGGGTCACGCTGGTCGATGGCGATCGGTCGATCGAAGCCGCGCTCCCCGTGCGCGGTGACGCCGTCGCCGCGGAACCAGGACAGGCAAAGCCGCGTGCGACGACGGCGTCGATCTGGAACATCCTCGGGGTGGCGCTGCTCGGCGGCTTGATCCTCAACTTCATGCCCTGCGTGTTTCCGGTGCTGTCGCTGAAGCTCGTGTCACTGGTCGATTACGATCCGGCCCACACGCTTGCCCCGCGCCCGGCATTTCTGGCGACGGCCGCAGGAGTAATCGCGTCGTTCGTGACCCTCGCCATTATCCTCTCCGCGCTCAAGGCCGCAGGCGCGGAGGTCGGCTGGGGACTGCAGTTTCAGCAGCCGGCCTTTCTCATCGCGATGATCGTCGTGCTCACAGTGTTCGGCGCCAACCTGCTCGGCCTGTTCGAGATCAACCTGCCCTGGTGGATCGCCCGCCGCCTCGGCAACGCCGCAGGCCAGAGGTCGGTCGCAGGTCACGCCTTCAACGGCTTCGTCATGACGCTGTTGGCAACGCCGTGCTCGGCGCCGTTCGTCGGCACCGCCGTCGCGTTTGCGCTGTCGCAGGCTGCGCCGCAGATTCTGCTGGTGTTCGCCGCACTGGGGCTCGGAATGGCTGCGCCCTATCTGGGCCTCGCAGCGGCGCCGCGCCTCGCGGCGCTGTTTCCCCGGCCGGGCCGCTGGATGCTGACACTGCGGGCTGTGGCGGCGCTCGCGATGATCGCGACGGCATCCTGGCTGCTGACCGTGCTCGCAGACATCAGCGGCGTTGCGACGGCCGCCGTGCTCGCCGCCTCACTCCTCGCGCCCGCACTGATCCTGACCATGTTGCGTTTTCCGTTGCGGCGAACCGCCGCCGGAGCGGGCTTCACGATCGCGACCGCGCTGGTGCTGGCGTCCGCCACGGTGATCAAGCACCCGGACGGCCCTGGCCGATGGGGCGAAATCGCGTGGCAGCCGTTGGTGCCGACAGATATCACAGCCCGGGTGCGCGCGGGTCATACCGTGTTCGTCGACATCGGCGCCAGCTGGTGCGTGACCTGCAAGGTCAACGAGAAGCTCGTGATCGACAGCGCGGCCGTGCGCAGCCGTCTCGCATCGGGCGTCGTCCCCGTCAGGGCGGACTGGACTTCGCGCGATGACATGATCGCGGCGTATCTCCAATCCTTCGGCCGCTACGGCCTGCCGTTCAACGTCGTGTTCGGCCCCGGCGCGCCCGCCGGCATCGTGCTGCCCGAGCTGCTGACCCCACAGATCGTGCTCGACGCCATCGACACCGCATCGACCATTCCCCAACCGGAGAACGACAAGACATGACCAGAAAGACCTTTGCTGCATCGCTTGCGACGCTGCTGCTGCTCGCGGCCGCCATGCTGCCACTCCAGGCCCGCGCCGAAGACGACGATGGTGACATTCTGAGCGAGGCACGCATCCTGCGCGACCCCGACATTCCCGTTCTCGGCAACGCCGATGGCGACATCACGATCGTCGAATATTTCGACTATCAATGCCCGTATTGCCGCAAGATCAGCCCGGAGCTTGCCAAGGTCGTGCGCGACGACGGTCACGTCCGTCTTGTCTTCAAGGATTGGCCGATCTTCGGCGGCGTCTCGATCTACGCGGCCCGTCTCACGCTGGCCGCGAAGTACCAGGACAAGTTCGCCGAAGCCCACGAGGCGCTGATCTCGCTGAAAGAGAAGCTGTCCGAAGCCAAGGTCGACGCCGCGCTCTCTGCTGCCGGCATCGACCTCGCCCGCGCCAGGGCCGATCTCACCGCCAAGCAGACCGAGATCGACGCCGTGCTCGCCCGCAACCACGAGCAGGCCATGGGCCTTGGTTTTCAAGGCACGCCCGCCTTCATCATCGGCCGTTTCCGCGTTCCCGGAGCGCCGAACGCCCAGGCGTTCAAGCAGGCGATCGCGGATGCGCGAAAGGCGGCCTCGACCAAATGAGCATCACGGGGGCTTACGCCGCCCTGATATGAGCCAGGAACTGGTCCACCTCGCTGCGCAGCCGCGTGGACTGCTGCGCCAGCTCACCGGCCGCCGACAATACCTCGTTGGCGGCGTGACCGGTCTGCAAGACGCCGGTCGTGACGCCCGCGATGTTGCGGGTGACATCCTGGGTCTTGCCGGCCACGAGGTTCACATTGCCGGCAATCTCGCGGGTCGCCGCGTCCTGCTGCGTGACCGAGGCGGCGATGATGGCCGAGATCTCGTCGACCTCCTGGATCGTGGCGCAAATCATGCCGATACTGTGGACGGCCGCGGCGGTTTCCGCCTGAACCGCAGCGATCTGGGCACCGATCTCTTCGGTCGCCTTGGCGGTCTGGGTGGCCAGCGTCTTCACCTCGCTGGCCACGACGGCGAATCCCCTGCCCGACTCGCCGGCGCGCGCGGCCTCGATCGTCGCATTCAGCGCCAGCAGATTGGTCTGGCTGGCGATCTGGTTGATGAGCGCGACCACCTCGCTGATCTTGCTGGCCGCCACGTTGAGCCGCTGCACCTTGTCGTTCGACTGCTGCCCCTCATCCGCCGCCTTGCGGACCACGGAGGAGGCTCGCGCGAGCGTCTTGCTGATCTCGTTCATCGACGATGACAGCTCCTCCGCCGCCGAGG
Source organism: Bradyrhizobium sp. ORS 375 (assembly GCF_000239775.1). Classification (GTDB taxonomy): domain Bacteria; phylum Pseudomonadota; class Alphaproteobacteria; order Rhizobiales; family Xanthobacteraceae; genus Bradyrhizobium. Next base: position 26,633 of record NZ_CAFI01000064.1, on the reverse strand, counting down.
CCACGGTATTGACGTTGTCGGATGCGGAGCCGCAGGCCTGCGACACCGTCAAGGCCTGCTGCTTCGACTGGTCGATCGTGCTGGACATCGAGCGTGCGGTGGCCTCCATCTCGATGGCCGCGGCTGACACCGCGTCGACGACGCCGCGGACGCTGGCCTCGAAGCCGTCCGCCACCTGCATCAGCATGCGCCGCCGATCCTCCTCGGCGCGGGCCTGCGCCTTCTCCTGCTCCGCCTGCAGATCCCTCATGCGGATGGCATTGTCTCGGAAGATCGAGACGGCGCGCGCCATTTGTCCAACCTCGTCCTTGCGCCGCTCCGCTGGAACGCGGATATCCAGATTGCCATCGGCGAGCTCGCGCATCGCCTTGGTCATCTGGACGATCGGAAGAGCGATGCCGCGGGCGATCAGCAGGCCGGCGAGCGCGATCAGCGCGAGGCCGGCAAGGGTGATTCCGATGGCCAATGTGCCGGCGCGATTGCGTGCGTGGATGAACTCGCTGTTGTCCATCGCGATCTCGACCGCGCCGATCGGCTTGCCGGAGAAGTCCCGGATCGGCCCGAGCAGTGCGACGACCGGCACGCCGTTGAGCTGCCCCTGGCGAGACTGGAAGCTGCCGGATGTCGCCTCCCGATAGTCGCCGCCCGCGAAGAAGGAGGTCTCGCCCATCGTCGTCGCAAACAGCTTGAAAGTGGTGTCGCCTGCCAGGCGGAACGCCACGTCGACTTTGCGGCTGCGCTTGAATTCGTCGAAGAAGCCCTGACCGAAGGTCAGGCCGAACTCGACCGAGCCCAGATGCTTGCCGGCGGAGACGATCGGCACCACGCCACGGAGACCAAGGCCCGCGACGCCGCCCTCGAGCCCGACGATCGGCTTGCGGTCGGTGTTGGCAGCCACCACGGTCTTGCGGAAGCCCGACAGATCGTCGCCGAATTTGGCCGGCTGGTGCACGCGGAGGAACGACATCGCCGGCGGCGTGTGAAACTGAAACTGGTCGACGCCGTAATCCGCCTTGAGGCTGGCCATACCTGCGCCAAACAGCCGCATGAGGCCGTCGCGGTCATTCTGCGCCATCGCGTCCTGGACGGCCGGGATCTTTGCAGCCACGGCGCTCATCGCCTCCGCGCGGGTCGATTCCAGCTGTAGACGCGAGTTGAACGCATCGTATTGAGCGTGGAGCTCCCGCTCATTGGCACGATCGATGATGCCGCCGATGATCCACATTGCGACCATCAACACGAAGAGGGCCGTGGCGGCGGCGCCAAGGACGAGAGACAACGTGATCCGGGTCTTCAATCCAACAAATGTCCACATGCCATCCTCGAGCGTCGATTGGTGCTCGAGTATGGTCGGACCGCAACTAATTATTCCTGAATGAAAGAGTGCATAGTTGTTACGAACAACGATGCGGCACCGCCGACAGAACGGCATCTGTCTGAGCTAGCGCTCGCGCGATTAACCTGCGTCAATTCTCTTGGTTGCATGAAACATGAACTTCAACCCACTTGGAGTTCGACCGAGACCGCACTGACTGTCCTGACCCGACGCGATCACGCGACCGGACCACCGCGGGCGCGCCAGCCGCTCATGCCGCCGGCATAGTGGCAAATGTCCTTCCGGCCCGCCGACAGAGCCCGCCGCAACGCATTGGCCGATCGGCCGCCGGCCTGGCAGATCAGGATCACCGGCTTGTCGCGCGCAAGACCGTCGGGATCGAAGCGCGACAGCGGGTGATTGACGGCGCCCGGAATGTGCCCGCCCTCGAACTCATGCGGCTCACGGACGTCGACGATCACGCAGCTGCGCTGCTGATGCGCCTTGACGAGCTCATCATGCTCGATGGCCGGCACGCTGGTCGATCCCGTCAGCCTGTTGAACAATCCTGCGAGCATCGGAAGAACCTTTCGACTGTTGAGGATGGGCCGGCTGGGCGAAGGCGGACTAGCCCTGCGCGCGCTTGGCCTTGGCTTCGGACGCCTCGACCCAGACGAAGAGCGCGCCTGCGCCGACCGCGAGCGCGGCGAACCAGATCGCATCCGGCACGCCGGTAATGTCGGGCAACCGCACCTTGCCGAGCGCCCAGACATTGAGGATGTGGGCCTTCACCCAGTCGAAGCTCAGCGCATAGAGGATGGCGCCGACGATCATGCCGAAGGCTCCGACCGCTGCGTGAACGCTGCCGCTGGCGATGGCGCCGAGCGCGGTCCCCGGACAATAGCCGTAAACCACCATGCCGACGCCGAACAGCGCCGCGCCGAGCGCGACGGCGAGCATGTTGGCGTCCTTGACGTAGTACTTGGTGTTGCCGGTATCGACCAGCAGCAGCACGCCGATGCCGCCGACGACGATCGCGGTGCCCATCACCTTCAGGACGGTGAAGTCACGCAGCCGGAACTGGTTCTCGATCACGTTGCAGCTCGTGACCTTGCCCTGCTGCAGGAGATAGCCAAACACGGCGCCCATCAGCAGCGGACCTGCGACGCTCATCAATGACGTCATGACCATCTCCCTCTCAGGCTCTGCGGAACATCAGGCGCGACACGACCAGGCCGGTCGCGAACATCACCGCGAGGAACAGCCAGCTCGACAGCGCCAACTGCAGCCCGCCGGAAATGCCGTGCCCGCTGGTGCAGCCGCCGGCCAGACGTGCGCCATACATGATGACAATGCCGCCGAGGAACGCGGCGACGAACCGCTTGAACACCGAGGGGCCAAATCGCTCCTTCCAGACCTCAGGCACCATTTCGAGCCGCCAGGTCCCCGAAATGATCGCCGACAGGAACGCGCCGACCGGAATGCCGACCAGGAACAAGACGCCGTAGTCCCACTTCAGCGGCATCGATTTCCAATAGCTGTTGGCGGTGACGGCCTCGGACCCGATCACCGGCGCGGCGAACAGCGACGCCATGCGCGAGAACGCCGTCGTGACGCCCAGCGGATCGCCGAACCCGGCAAAGGCCACCCAGCTGAGGATGCCGATGCCCGCGCCGACCAGATAGGGCGACCAGTCGATGCGTCTGGACTTCCTTGCATCTCCGACCATGAGGTCGGTCATCATTGTCATGACACCCTGTCCTCCCTGCTCGCGCGCGGCTCGGCCGCGCTGACGTTCGGGCATTATATATGTATATTCGAACTTGTGAATATAAATTATCGAGGCGTCCCCGCCGTCGGCAGAGCCGCCTTGGCCTGCATAGGCTCGTCGGCGAACAACCAGCGATCCACCACGAAATCGGTGATAGCAGCACCGCACCACATGCCGCCGAGCACGATCCAGGCCGTCAGTGCGAACACGGAGGCTCCCGTCACGCCAGCCCCAACGGCGCAGCCGCCGGCCAGCATCGCGCCGAACCCCATGAGAACGGCGCCGATCAGATAGCGTCGCATGCCCCGACCATCCGAAAAGCCTTCGAGATTGAGTTCACCCGCCAGCGCTGCGGCGACGAACGAGCCGATGAAGACGCCGGGGATGATGCCGAGATCAAAGCCCGGCTTGAGCTGCGGACTCGCGAGCACCTGCATCAGGAGCTCGGCGGAAGGGCCGCTGAACGTCAGACTTTTCAGCGGCACCGGCGCGAACGAGGCTTGGCCAAGCTGATAGGTCAGCAGCCAGCCCGCTGCAACAGCAACGCCCGCAGCCACCGCCGCGCTCAGGATCTTCGCGCCAACCTGGAACTTCGACACGGCGGCGAGTCCGGCCACGAACCACAACATGCCGAAGCCGAGCTTCTCGGGCGTGCCGCCGCCGAACAGGCTCATGATGTCCCGCGACGGTCCGCCGTCGACGAGCCAGAGACCGGTGAGCCAATCGCGCAGCGGCGATAGCAGACCGTGATACGCGGACTGTGCGGTCACCGCGAAGATCAGGCCGGACAACAGCGCCCGCAGATTGCCATTGGCCGAGAGCACCAAGAGCCGGCTGGCGCAGCCGCGCGCGAGGATCATGCCGCAGCCGAACAGGGTGCCACCGATCATCGCGCCGGAAATGCTGCCCTGCTGCGCCAGCTGGCGCGCTTCGGAGACGTCGAGCAGACCCATCGCGACCAGCGCCTGGGTGCCGAGCAGCGCCGAGGCGAAGGTGAGGAGCCACACCGCCAGACGCGGCCCGCCCTGCCCGCGCGCGAATTCGACCGTTGCCGCGCGCAGGCAGAAGCGGCTGCGTTGGGCGAAGAAGCCGAACGCGCCGCCGACCGCGAGCCCGCCCAGCAGCGACACCAGATCCTCACCCAATAAGTCGATCAATGCGGTGAGCACGGGCGCTCTCGTGGTTCAGGTCTGCCGCTCAACGTACCGGGCGGCATCGGCAGACAGGCACGCTTCATGGGCGCAGATAGGCGTATCCACTCTGCTGCAGCTCGGTGAGGCGTACTACGCCGCCCTTCTCCGCCACTGCGAAGCCGGGCAAGAGATCGTCGAGCTTCACGCCCTGCGCCTTCATGGTGTTGGCACACGCCTCGAAGCCGACACCGGCCTTCATCAATCGCTCAGCCAGAGCCGCGATGGTCTGGTCGGCCGAGATCGCATGAAAGGCCCGCAGGCCCGGCCCGTGGATCACCAGCCGGATGTCGGCGCGCCCCGGCCCGCCGGTGCCATCGACGTGGTTCTGGAGGTTGCCCAAAACAAACAGCGCGCGGTCCTGATCGGCGAGATGATAGGCGACGCGCTGGCGCGGAGACTCGGTCGCGGCCTGAGCGCCGCCGATACCTATCATTCCGAACAGGCTGGCGAGACCGGCTTGCATCAACGATCGTCGTTCCATGGGCTACTCCTAACGCGCGGCTGCAATGAATCCTGCGATGCGATCAGCGGCATCCTCGGCGGCAAGATCGCGAAAGAAGTGATCTGCGTCGTCGATGGTCTCCAACCGGACACGGCTGCCGGCGCGCGAGGCCAGCGGCGCGAACGACGCCGCCACGTCCGGAACGGTCTTGTCTTGCGCGGCCGCAAGCACCAGGACGGGCAGACTCACATCGGCGATCAGTGCCGCGGTGTCCTGGCGCCGATCGCCGCGATAGAACGCAGCGAAGGCGCGCGCCGTCACCTTGGCATCGCAGCAATAGATAAAGCCTGGCACCGAGATCCACTCGCTGCCACGCCCCGCGGACACAGCGGCTTCGGCCTTCTCAAGCAGCGGCGCCAAGGGCTGGCCGTAACTCTCCGCATAGGCCGCCTTCAGGCTGGTCTCGATGCCCAGCGTGGCCGGCGCCAGCAGGATCGCGCCTTCGATGGCCGCTTTCGGGTTGGCAACCAGATAGCGCGCGAGCTGATTGGCGCCGCGGGAATGCCCGAGCACGAAGATCCGCGACGAGGTCTTGCGCGCCTCCGCGATCCAGGCGGCGATCTCGTCGATCGCATCATCCGGCGCGTAATCATGCGGCTTGGCGCAGTCGTACATGCCGGTGCGGCGATCGAGGCCGAGCACCAGGTTGTGCGCGAGCGTTGCGATGCCGCGCTCGGCGAGCGCCTTGGACAGGCCCTGGATGGTCTCCATGTCCTTGTGCGCCAGCGTGCCGTGCGTCATCAGCACCAGTGGAACATCAGGCCCCGATTGCGCCGGCAGCCTGAGCGTGCCGAGCGCCGTGCGGCCGCCGATCAGGAGTTCGCGCGGCTCCTCCGCGGCCATCGCGACCGACGCAACGAGACAGACAACGAGAGCGAGCCACCACCGCATCGCAAATTCCTTCACGGACGCACGATCGTCCAGTTCTTCTCCGACAGCTCCATCAGGGTCGCGACACCAGTCTTCACCACCGAGACGCCGTCCAGCAGCGGCGGCTGCCGTCCTTCCTTGCTCGCGAGCGTCTCCAGGGTGTTGCCGCAGGCGATGAAGCTGACATTGGGCATCGACTTGGCGAAGCCGGCGACGCGCTCCTTCACCGGCGAACGGTCGGCCAGCAGCATGTCGAGGCCGCCATTGAACGCCACAATTACGATCTCGACCTCGTCGCCCTCGCCCGAATAGTGCCGGGAGACATTGGCGGCGACGTCAAGCACCGCGCGCATCTTGGCCGGGTCATCATCGCTGATCTGCAGTGCGAGCCGGTGCGGCTCCGCCGCGGCGGCGATCGAAGCGGCCCCGCTTATCGCGAGGGTGACGGATGCGGCCGCCAATAGCATCTGGCGGCGGCTGCATCCGGCCGTCGTCACTCGACGCCCCGCGGCTTGCCGTCCTTGTCCTCAGGCGTGACGTCGACGGCGGTCGCACGTCCCGTGATCTTGACCGGCGCGATGCAGTTCTTCATGCAGGGGTCCTTCTGCCAGAAGGCCTTCTCGCTGGTCGCCCGGTCGTCCATGATGAACCCGCCCTCGTTCGGCATCTTGATGGTGGCGAGATTCTTGTCGGTCAGCTCGAAGTTCTGATCGGTGATCACGTCGTTCAGATAGAGCACATAGGCGACCAGGGCGTAGTACTCGTCGACCTTCAGCGATTGCGGGCTGCCGAACGGCATCGCGTGGCGGACATAGTCGAACAAGGTCGAGGCGTAGGGCCAATAGGAGCCGACCGTTTTGACAGGATTGTCGGAGGTCAGCGAGCCCTTGCCGCCGGCCAGCACCGGCCAGCGGCCAGCGCCCTCGCCGAACTCGCCATGACAACTGGCGCAATTGTCCATGAACAGCTTCTCGCCCTGGGCGACGGTGCCCTTGCCGACCGGCAGGCCCTGCCCGTCCGGCCGCACGTCGATATCCCAGCCGCGGATCTCCTCGACCGTCGGCGCGCGCCCGATGTTGAAGCGCTGCGGCGCATTGGCTTCAGTCTTTGCCTCGGTCTTCGGTTCGGACTTGGCCTCGGTCTTTGCCGCGATCTTCTCCCCCGGACCGCCGGCGAGCGCGACCGAGCCCGCAAAGGTGGCGAGCGCGACTGCAATGATCAGCTTAGGCGACCTCGACATTCTCGACCTCACCGTTTGCCTGCACATGCCAGGTCTGGATGCCATTGTTGTGATAGATGGAGTTGTAGCCGCGAACCTTGCGCAGCTCCGCCTTTGACGGCTGGACGTATCCGGTCTCGTCCTGCACGCGCGACTGCAGCAGCAGCGGCTCGCCGTTCCAGTCGAACTCGTAGTAGAAGCGGGTCAGTGCCTTATCGAGCACTGGTCCGTCGATCCGCGCGGGCCACCAGTTGCGGCCGCCATCGAGCGACACATCCACGCGCTTGACCTTGCCATTGCCCGACCACGCCAGGCCCGAGACGATCGTAAACCCCTTGCCGTGCTTGATCGGCGCCTGCGGGCTCGGGCTCGTGATCACCGACTTCGCGTCCATCGACCAGGTAAAGCGTCGCGCCTTGCCGTTCGGCAGCAGGTCCGTGTACTTCGAGGTCTCCTCGCGGGTGTGCCAGGGCTGATCGCCGACCTCGATGCGGCGCAGCCATTTGACCCAGAGATTGCCCTGCCATCCCGGCACGACCAGGCGCATCGGATAGCCCTGCTCGGGATACAGCGCCTCGCCATTCATCTTGTAGGCGATGATGCAATCGTCGAGCGCCTTCTCGATCGGCAGGCTGCGATCCATCGAGGCGGAGTCGGCGCCCTCGACCAGCAGCCATTTGCCGCTCGGCTTGACCCCGGTCTCTTCCAGCAGCGTCCGGAGCGTTACGCCGGTATATTGCACGCAGTGGATCATGCCATGGGTGAACTGGCAGCCGTTGAGCTGGGCGCCGCGCCATTCCATGCCGGAATTGGCCGCGCATTCCATGAAATGGATACGGTTGACGCGCGGATAGCGCTTGATCTCATCGAGCGACAGCAGCAGCGGCCGCTCGACCAGGCCGTGGATCATCAGCCTGTGATCGGCCGGATCGACCTCGGCGACACCGCCGTGATGGCGCTCGAAGCACAGCCCGTTCGGCGTGATGATGCCTTCCAGCTCATGCAGCGGCGTGAAGCTGACAGAGGATTCGCGCGAAGCCGTCAACCATTCGACGTCGCGGCGGACGACGTCCTTCTCGAACTTCGACGGCTTGCCGTAGGGGCGGACGGCCACGCCCTCGCCGAGAGTGCGCGTCCATTCCGGCACGTTCGGCGGCTGATTGGCAGGGTTACCTGCGCCAGCACGCGCCTGCGTGGCGAGCGCTGTGGCCGCAAGTCCACCCGCTGCGGTCAGGAAGCCGCGGCGCGACGCGCGTGCGGCTGAGGGAAGAGATTTGTCCTTCGACATCGTCGTCACACTCCGGAGACTTTGACGGCCCGGTTGGGCTCGAGACGCACGGTCTTCTGACGCTGCAGATAGCTCGACACGACCTCCCAGATCGGCGGGCCCTGCGTGCCTTCATTGACGCTGGCCCAGCCGGCGACCTGATACTCGCGCGACGGATCGATCGCGGCGCCGGTCTTGATCAGGCGCATGTCGGAGATGCGCTGCCCCTGCGGCTTGTTGACGTCGATCGCATAGGACATGCCGCCGATGCGGACCATGTCGCCGCCCTGCTGGTAGTACGGGTCGACGTTGAACAGATTGTCGGCGACGTCCTCGATGATCTCCTTGAGGCGCGTGCCGGTCATGCCCATGCGATAGACCGCGGGATAGGTGATCGCGGTGGCGTTGGTGACGTCCTCGAAGGTGATGTCCTGGCCCGGCATCACGCTGGTGCCCCAGCGGAAGCCTGGCGACAGCGCAATCTCGGCATCGCGTTCCTGCAGCAGCGCCTGGCAGATCAGGTCGTCGAACGTGCCGTTGAAATTGCCGCGGCGGTATAGCAGCGTCTCAGTGCGTCCCAGCGCGCGACCGAGATCCGCAGCAAACGGCTTGCGCACCTCGGCGATCTTGGCGGCCATCGCCGCATCAGGCGTGATCACGTCGGAGAACAGCGGGATCAGCTTGTAGCGATAGCCTTTGACCTCGCCATCCCTGACGTCGAGATCGAGCCGCGAGACGAACTTGCCCGAGGAGCCGGAGGCGATCAGCAAGGTCTTGCCGACCTTGACCGCCTCGGGCAGCGCATCATGGGTGTGGCCGGTGAGGATGACATCGAGCCCTTTGACGCGGCTCGCCAGTTTGCGGTCGACGTCGAAGCCGTTGTGCGACAGCAGCACGACGAGGCCGGCGCCGTCCTTGCGCGCCTTGTCGACCTGGGTCTGGACGTCCTCCTCGCGCACGCCGAACGACCAGTTCGGAATCATCCAGCGCGGATTGGCGACCGGCGTATACGGGAAGGCTTGGCCGAGCACCGCGATCTTGACGCCGCCACGCTCGATCATGGCCGAGGGCTCGAACGCCGGCTCGTTCCACTCGGTGTCGCGGATGTTGAGACCGAGGAACGGAAAGCCGAGCCCGCCGACGGCCTGCTTGACACGCTCGGTACCGTAGGTGAACTCCCAATGCCCGGTCATCGCATCGGGCTTCAGCAGCGCCATGCAGTCGATCATGTCCTGGCCGCGCGTCTGCAGCGACGACCACGATCCCTGCCAGGTGTCGCCACCGTCGAGCAGCACGACCTTGTCGCCGCGCTCGGCGCGGATGGCCTTGATGACGGTGGCGGCGCGGTCGAGCCCGCCGATCCGCCCGTAGGTTTTGGCGAGCGCCTCGAAATCCTCCGACGTCAGCGCATAGGCCGCCGACGAGCCCGGCGCGATGCCGAAGCGGGTGAGGAAGTCCTTGCCGGTGACGTGCGGCGGCTGGCCCTTGGCGTCGCCGACGCCAAGATTGGTCGATGGCTCGCGAAAGTACAGCGGCATCAGCTGGCCGTGGATGTCGGTGACGTGCACCAGCGTAACGTTGCCGACCGGCTCGAACGCCAGCAGCTCCTTCTCGGTCAGCTTCTGCTGCGCCAAGGCGCGTGACGTGCCGCCCGTCAAGGCAGCCGCCGCCAATGCGACCTGAACGAATTCGCGACGCGATATCATGATGTGCCTTCCTTGTGTCCGCTAGTTGCGGACCGACGGTGTCTCGACGGGCAGACCGATGCCGCGCCAGGCGACGTAGAGCTCGAGCGCCAGGAACTCATCCGACAGCGGCTTGTAGGGCACGCCGCGGACGTCGAACATGCAGCCCTCGAACCGCTCGTGCAGCGGGATCAGGCGCTGATCGCGCAGCCGGTAGGTCGGGAAACCGTTGGTCTGCCCCTGGCTGAGGAAGTCAGCGCGCATGAATTTGCCGTTGTTCTTCTCGTGGCACGACGCACAGGCGAGATCGAGCTGGCCGACCCGGGTGTAGTAGATCTCCTTGCCCTTCTCGAACCAGGGCGACATCGGACCGTCGGTCTTCACGGCCACCGGCATGCCGCGCGACTGGAAGCGGACGAAGGTCGTCATGTCCGTCAGCTCCTTGGACTTGAACGCCCAGGGCGGGGCCTTCATGTGGTCGGTGCGGCAGATGTTGATCTGCTGCTCGAGATTGACCGGCTTGTTGAGCTTCTCGCTCCATTTGGGCATCGCAGCGCCGACGCCCTTCATGGTCGTTTCCGCCTCGCCGTGGCAGCTCATGCACGACTTGCCTTCGCCGCCGTCGACCGTCTTCCACATATCGGCGGCCCGCTCCACCGCGAGGAAGCCCGGGTTCTCCAGGTCGTCATCCTGGAGAGCGCGCGTTTCCTTGGTGCGGAACTGATAGCCCGAGATGATGGTCTTGAAGACATGGCCGGGAGGCGCCGGAATGCCCTTCCGTTCCGCCTCCTGGCCGAACACCGCGATGGCCGAGAGGGTCAGCGCGGCCGTGGCCAGGACAGCGAGAGAACCGTAGCGAATGGACATCCGTCACTCCCCGTAGCGATCACACCCGGCCGATCAGGCCTTCAACGCGATCTTTTCCTCGGCAGTCACCACCGAGCCGTCGTCATCCGTCCACGCGAACTTGAACGTGCCTTCCTCGTCGATCCTGGCGTCGAACTGGATGTACGGGTTGGCGGAAATCGCCGGCTCGAGCACGCAGGAGAACACCGGCTTGCCGTTGAACTCGCAGGTGAACTTGTTGATGATCTTGCGCGGAATCGGCTTGCCTTGCGCATCCTTGCGCTGGCCCGATTCCATCAGATGCGAGACCAGCGTCTTGATCTGGATGATCTCGCCCTTCTTCGCTTCCTTCGGAAGCTTGATCCGCGGCTTGTCTGCCATATCAGTCTCTCCCCTGTCTCAGCCGCCGCAGCCGCCGATGGTGACCTTGACGGTCTTGCGTTCGGTGAACAGCGAGCCGTCGCTCATCTTCGCCACCGCGATCACGTTCTGGGTCTGCGCCAAGCGGATGCGGATCGAGGCCTCGGCCTTGCCCGATAGCGGCGTGAACATCAGCGTCGCGACGCCGGCGTTGGGATTGCCGTCGGCCACGAACAGCACCTCCTTGACGTAGTTGTCAGCTGTCATCGGGCTTTCAACCGAGAGCGCGAGCGGAACGGTGTTGCCGTTCTCGGCGATCTCGGGCAGATCGAGCGTGATCTTGCCCTTGGCCGCTTCCTTGCCACCGGTGAACTTCTTGATCATCTCGGCCGCGTCATTGCTCGGCTCGGCGTTGGCGGCCATCGGCATCACCGTCAGGGCGACGAAACCGCCGCCGAGAAGGAACGCCTGTCGTCTGTTGATTGCGCCCATGCATCATCCTCCAGAGGCGGTTATTTCAATGTTTCGAGAAAGGCGACGACGTCCTCGACCTGCGCGGCCGTGAGAACGGATTTGCCGGCGAACTCCGGACGTACGCGATTGAGCCCGTCGTTCTTGTAGAAGGCAGGCATCACCGTGTCGGTGAAGATGCGCTTGGGATCCGCGACGATCAGGCGCAACTGCGCCATGTTGTAGCGACTCGCGACTCCATCAAGCGACGGACCGAATTCGCCGTGAAACTCTTCGGACTTCAGAGAAGACACTTGGTGGCACGCCAGGCAATTGCCGAGCGTCCGTGTCAGGAAGACCTTCTTGCCGGCATCGGCATTTCCGGTCGCCCCCGTCAGCGATTTTGGGATCGCATAATCGACGACGTCGAGCCTGATCGGCTCGTCGCCTCGGGCGGTTGCGGACAGCAACGCGCAGAACAAGGCGGCCGGAATCAAACGGCGCATGTTTCCACCCTGACCGACGAGGCTTCCCCTCGCCTTACGATGATGCGACGGACTTACGGTCCGTCATATTCAAGAATTATGATTTGATAATGTGATTGGTGTCAAGCGCATTTCGATGCCGCAATGCACTCAACCCTTGGTCGAAGCGAGATAGTCGCGGAATGTGCCGCGCTCATAGGCCTTGTCGCGCACGAAGCGGAACATCGCGAGGAAATGCGTCGGCTTGAGATAGCCGGGCGCGCGCGCGACCTCGCGTGAGAGGGGCTCCCGGGCGGCAACGCCGTCGGCCGATGACGGAAAGAATTGGAAAGTCGGCGTGAAGCGGATTGCGTACCGCTCGGCGAGCTCCTTCTCGGTGAGCTCCTTGCCATCGAAATCGATCACCTTTCGCGCGCCGAGCAGATTGAGCTGCAGCACCTCGAAATTGGCGCGAATATAGTTCGTGATGACAGGATCGGCGAAATTCACCAGATGCGTCTCGCGACAATAGGGACAGCCGCGCAGCTCCCACATGATCGCGAGCCGCTTGCCTTCCGAGGCCGCACTCTCGAGATCCTCGCGCAGGTCGAGGAAGCTGTTGAGGAACCAGGACTGGTGATAGAGCCCGTCGTCTCCGAGCACGGCGTCGGCCCACGCCGGCATGGAGGCCGCACCGAGAATCGCCGCGGTCGGCAGCATCATGAGGCCGCGTCGGGTCATCGTCCGGTTCGAAGTCATGAGGCCTGCTCGCGCGCTTTGCCAAATCGATTGGTTTTCGATACATGATATTCGAATAACAGAATGTGAAAAGGACATTCGATGCTGCGCCGCGCCATCATCCTGTCCCTCGCGCTGTCATGTCTCGCGCCTGCCGTGAGGTTGCGCGCTGCAGAGAGCATGGATGTTGCCGTCTTCATGCAGTCGGCGATGCCCAGCCTGCGCGCAGCCGCGAGCTATGCGCGCACCGGCAATGTCGGCCTGGCGCAGATCGAGCTCGACGATACCAGACGGGCCTGGGCGAGGCTCGGCCTACTCACCGGGCGCGCCACTGCGCCCTATTCCGACAAATCGCTGGCCGAGCTGATCGCCGGCGGAAACGATCGCCTGAGCCAAGCGGACGCGGCGCTGGCCGCCGGTGATGGCACCCGCGCCGCGGCTGCCATTGCCGAGTTGCGCCGGTCCCTTCACGCCCTGAGGCGCGATGCGGGCGTCATCGAGCTCAGTGATTGCGTATTCGATCTGCCGACTGTCATGGACCGACTGCGCAACGCTGCGACGGGATTCGCGTCAGCCAAGGTCGAAGCCACTGAAGTGGTTCAGGCAGGCATCGCGCTGCGCGAGCGGCTGGCGCGCTGCGACGGCCTCGCTCCGCCGGACATTGCGACCCAGCCTGAATTCCGCCGCCTGATCGATGGCGCCAGCGCGAGCGCGCAGGAGATCGGCCGCGCTGCGCGCGAAGGCGATGCCGGCCTCGTGCATCGCTATGAGATCGAGCTGCAATCCTTCATCAATCTGCTGGACTTCCGCTTCGGCTGATCAGCCGATCGTCGCGAGCGACGGAAAGCGCTCGAAGATCCACTGCGACATCTGTGGAATCACGCCGCCGAGAAAGGCCGCGCCGGTCAGAACCAGAAAGCCGCCCATCGTCTTCTCGACCAGCGGGAGATGCGGCTTGATGCCCTTCAGCATCGTCATGAACTGGCCCGTGAAGGCGGCGGCGATCAGGAACGGAATGCCGGTTCCGATCGAATAGGCCGCGAGCAGCAGCGCGCCCTTCCCGACCGTCGCCTCCGCTCCGGCCATCATCAGCACGGCGGCAAGGACCGGCCCTGCGCACGGCGTCCAGCCGAAGGCGAAGGCCAGCCCCATGACGAAGGCGCCGAGCAGGCCGGCCGGCTTGCGGCCGACGTCGACCGTCGCGCTCCGGTACAGCAAGGGAATCCTGAGCACGCCAAGAAAATGCAAGCCCATCGCGATGATCACGAGGCCGGCGACGATGCCGAGCTGCCCGAGATGCCCGGCGATGAAGCGCCCGAAGACCGACGCCGTCGCACCGAGACCGACGAACACCAGCGAAAAGCCGGCGACGAAGCATAGCGCTGTCAGCACCGTCCGCCGCCGCTGGGCCGTGCTGGTTTCAGTGATCGTATCGGCCGCCGAGACCCCGGCCATGTAGCACAGGAACGGCGGCACCAATGGCAGGATGCAAGGTGACAGGAACGACAGGAGGCCGGCGGCAAGCGCGGCGCCGAGCGTGACGTCGAGATCCATCTTCCCTCCCACGCAGCCAGCGCTGCGGACCCGGCCCGATGCGCTTGGCCGTGAAATCGCGCACTGGTACATATTCGAATTTAATGATAGATTGGGCGGCAAGTCCAGAGAGGTTGGCGGCATGTCCGATCGAATCACAGCTCCCAGGTCTGCACGGCTCGCATTGGCCGCAATTGCGCTGCTGTGCCTGTCGTCCCCGGTCATCGCCTCCGAGCTGGTGATGTTCGAGCGCCCCGGCTGCGGCTGGTGCGCCCGGTTCAATGCCGAGATCGCGCCGATCTATGCCAAGACCGATGAAGGCCGCGGCCTTCCGCTGCGGCGGGTCGACCTCACCCAACCGCTGCCGGCGGATCTCGCCGGGATCGACCCCGGCGCGTTCACGCCGACCTTCGTGGTGATCGACCAGGGCCTCGAGATCGGACGGATCCGCGGCTATCCCGGCGACGCGTTCTTCTTTGGGCTGCTCGGCCGCATAATGAATGCTACAAGCGGAGCGTCGGCCCGTTCCTGACGGACAATCAAGGATTCCAAGTTCATGCCGCTGCCGAAGTTGAAGGACATCGAAACCTCTGCCGAGCTCGAGCAGATGATCGAGAAAGCGCGGGAGGCCAGCGAAATGCTGAAGGCGCTGTCCCACGAATCCAGGCTGCTGCTGCTGTGCATCCTTTCCGAAGGCGAAAAGTCCGTCACCGAGCTCGAACAGTTTCTCGGCGAGCGGCAGTCGACGGTCTCGCAGCAGCTCGCCCGTCTCAGGCTCGACCGGCTGGTGACGACCCGGCGCGACGGCAAGACGATCTATTACAGCCTCGCGAGCGAGGACGTCCGGAAGATCCTGACCGCAATCTATGACGTGTTCTGCGAGCCGGTCCGCAAGCGCCGCCGCTGATCGCCGACACCGGCCGCCAAGCGGCGTCGATCGCGCTCTGTGTCACGGGGGCGGCCGCCGTTGCGGAGCGGCCGCTTCTCCTCGCCAAGCAGTTGCACTGCAGCCTCAGGCGCCAAGGGAGCTCTGGCCTGCGCGCTGGTCCTGGCGCAGAATGGGTCAAACAACGAGGACGTCGGGGAGGCATGCTCAGTCCGTCGGCACTGACGTTCATATGTGGACTCCTCGCGGGCGCCGTTCTCGGCGTTGCAGGTCGCGCGGGTCGTTTCTGCACGCTGGCCATGCTGGAGGACGCGTTCTTCGGCGCCGACACGCGTCGTCTGAAATCATTCGCCCTCGCTGCGGCGGTGGCGTTGGTGGCAACCCAGCTGCTCGCCAGCTTCGGCGTCGTCGACCTGTCACGCTCCATCTACCTGACCTCGTCCATTCCGCTCGGCGGCGCCATTCTCGGCGGCTTGCTGTTCGGAATCGGCATGGCCCTGGTCGGCACCTGCGGCTTCGGCACGCTGGTCCGGGTGGGAAGCGGCGATCTGCGGGCAATCGTGGTGTTTCTGGTCATGGGCGTCTCGGCCCTGGCCGCCATGCGTGGGCTCACGGGATTCCTGCGGATCTCGCTGATCGAGCCACTCTCCCTGCGCCTGCCGGAGACAATGAGCCAAGGCATCGACGTCCTGCTGTCATCCGGGCTCGGGTCCTATGCCCGGCCGGTCGTCGTCTCCGTGCTGGCAGTCGCGCTGGTTGCCTGGGCGCTGGCGGACGGCCGCCTCGTGAGATCGCCGCGGCTGCTGCTGTCGGGCATCGCCGTCGGCTTCGCGGTCGCGTTCGGCTGGTTCGCGACCAGCTGGCTCGGCCATGATGATTTCGACCCGGAGCGCGTGGCATCATTGACCTTCGTCGCGCCGCTCGGCAACAGCGTGCTCTACATCGCGACGCTCTCGGGGTCCCATGCAGATTTTGCGATCGGCTCGGTCGCCGGCGTGATCCTGGGCTCGTTCCTGGCGGCCATGTTCTCCCGCGTCTTTCGATGGGAAGCCTGCGACGATGCGCGCGAGCTGAAGCGCCACATGGTCGGCGCGCTGTTGATGGGCACCGGTGGCATCATGTCGATGGGCTGCACGATCGGACAGGGTCTCTCGGCGATGTCGACACTCGCCCTGTCGGCCCCGATCACGATGCTCGCAATCGCCTGCGGCGCGCGGGTCGGCTTGGAATACACCATGACCGGCGAATGGCGGCCTGCGCTGCGCAATCTGCTGCGGATGCAGCCGTGATGACTGTCGTCGCAATCTAGGATGCCTCGCGGAAACAAGACTTTCGGCGAGGCATTCATGACCTCGTCCATTCGCCGTCCACGAGCATCATCCGGCGAACTATTCTGACTAATTAGTCCACGCCGTCGACGTCGCTCAACCGGCCGGACGTTGCCGAACCCGATGCGATTCGCCACGTGAATCCGCGAGCCCAAGGTCGTCAGCACGCGTCCCGTCTCGCGTGATCCGCCCCGCTCCGCGCCCGCCCGATCGTTCTGCTTTTTCAAACGATTTGTTCGCCAAAACACGCGAAACGAAATGCCGCACTGCCACGTGCTTGACGGGCCACGGCTCCCAACCCCATCATTAATCGCAATGTAGATATGCATAATCGCATGACCCACTCATGCGCTCTTCGCAAATGCCTGGAAATTCAAATGGTTAGGGAGGAGGATCCATGTCTCGCAACGCAACAGCCGACACCACGAAGCTAGGCCGCCGCAAGTTTCTCGCCGGGTCCGCCGCGCTGGGCGCGGTCGCCGCCTCGGCGCTGCCAGCGCCGGCCATCGCCAGCGGCACGATCGAACTACGCATGGTGACGTCCTGGCCGAAGGGGCTGCCCGGCGCCGGCACCGGCGCGGAGCGTCTCGCCCGAACGATCGAGGAGATGTCGGGCGATCGCATCAAGATCAAGTTCTTCGCCGCCGGCGAACTCGTCCCCGCGCTGAAATGCATGGACGCGGTGATGGACGGCACCGCCGATCTCGGCCACGACGCCTCGTTCTATCACCACGGCAAGAGCCCGGCCTTCTCGGTGTTCTTCGCGGTGCCCTTTGGCATGACCGCGCAGGAGCAGGCGGCGTGGATCCATTACGGCGGCGGCTGGCAGCTGTGGGACGAGCTCAATCAGAAATTCGGCATCATCTCGTTCCCCGCCGGCCAGACCGCGTCGCAGTCCTTCGGCTGGTTCAAGAAAGAGATCAACGCGATGGACGACTTCAAGGGGCTGAAGATGCGCATCCCCGGGCTCGGCGGCGAGCTGATCAAGCGCGTCGGTGGCTCCGCGGTGCTGCTGCCGGCCGGCGAAATCTTCGCGGCGCTGCAATCAGGCGCCATCGACGCAGCCGAATTCATCGGCCCGCTCAACGATCTCGCGCTCGGCTTCCACCAGGTCGCCAAGATCTCCTACGGCCCGGGCGTGCAGGAGCCCGGCGGCATGATGCAGCTGATGATCAACCGCAAGAAGTACGAGGCGATGCCTAGGGATCTGCAGGCGATCATCCGCGTCGCCGCGCAATGGATGCATGAGGACATGAAGGTCGACTACGACATCGGCTCGGGTCGCACCATGGAGGTGCTGCGGACTCAGCACAATGTCCGCTTCCTGCGGCTCAACAACGACGTGCTGACGGGCCTCGGCAATGCCTCGGGTCAGCTCGTCCAGGAGATGATGGACACCGGCGACGACCACATGAAGCGGACGCTGAAGAGCTATCTCGCCGCGCGAGATAACACGATGCGCTTCCTGCGCTTCAACGAGCAGGCGTTTCTCAATGCCCGCACGCTGAGCGTCAAGTTCCCAACCGCCTGATCCGGTACCGCCCGGACGCTCCGATCGGGAGGGTCCGGGCGGTGACCACTGGCTGGGGAGGACTCGCGGGTCCGGCGTCCCGGTCCGCCTGCATTCATCCATGTCCCGGGGAAGACATGCCGTCGATTGCGTTGTTTGTCAGGGGCGTGGAAACGCTCAATGGATGGGTTGGCAGGGCCGTCGCGTGGCTCTCGCTCGGCACCGTCCTCGTCTGCTTTGCCACCGTCTATCTGCGCTATGCGCTGAACACGAATTTCACCTGGCTGCAGGAGGCCTATGTCTGGCAGCACGCCGCGGCGATCGTGCTGGGCGGCGCCTACACCATGATGACCGGCGGCTTCGTTCGGGTCGATATCTTCTACAGCAAGATGACGCCGCGCAGGCGCGCCTGGGTGGATCTGTTCGGCACCCTGCTGTTCCTGTTCCCGTTCATGGCAGTGGTCGGCTGGGCGTTCGGACGCCATTTCTGGAGCGCCGCTGTTGTCAGCGAGGGCTCGCCCAATCCCGGGGGACTGCCGGCCTGGTGGCTGCTCAAGGGCACGCTGGTGATCTTCGTCGCCCTCACCGTGCTGCAAGGCCTCGCCATGATCGGACGCTCGCTGCTCGTCTTCGGCGGCCGCGAGGAATTCGCCGGCACCTCCTCCCACTGAACCCATCCGAAGGATAAAGCCCATGTGGGATCCCGCGGTGACGGGCCAGGTTCTGGCTGCGCTGTTCTTCGTCGCCATCCTCGTCGTGCTGATGTTCGGCTATATCGTCGCCTGGACGCTCGGCGGGCTCGCCGTCGCGTTCGGTTTGCTCGGCTGGTCGCTCGGCGTCTTCGACCTCGCGCTGTTCCAGGGGCTGGCGTCGCGCTTCTTCGCCGTCATCACCAATCCGGTGCTGATCGCCGTGCCGCTGTTCGTCTTCATGGGCGTGGTGCTGGAACGCTCGAAGATCGCCGAGGTGCTGCTCACCACCATGGGCCAGATGTTCGGCGCGATGCGCGGCGGACTCGGCATCTCCGTCGTCGTCGTCGGCGCGCTGCTGGCGGCCTCGACCGGCGTGGTCGGCGCCACCGTGGTGGCGATGGGCCTGCTCGCGCTGCCGGCGATGATGCGCGCCGGCTACGATCCCAAGCTCGCCACCGGCGTGATCTGCGCGGCGGGCACGCTCGGCCAGATCATCCCGCCGTCGACGGTTCTGATCTTCGTCGCCGACATCCTGCAGGGCGCCAATTCGGCTGCGCAGCTCGCCAAGGGCAATTTCGCGCCGGACACCGTGTCGGTCGGCGATCTCTTCGCCGGTGCCTTCATTCCCGGCGTCGGGCTCGCCGTGATCTACGGGCTGTGGGTCGTGGTCCGCGCGGCGGTCGATCCGACCTGCGCGCCGGCGCTGGTGATGTCCGCGGCAGACCGCGCCGGCCTGGGCCGGCGGGTCGTCGTCGCGCTCATCCCGCCGCTGGCGCTGATCGTCGCTGTGCTCGGCTCGATCATCGCCGGCGTGGCGACCCCGACGGAATCAGCATCCGTCGGCTCGATGGGAGCGCTGCTGCTCGCGATCATCAAGCTGCTGGCCGACCATCATTTCGGCGGCAAGGGACCGGCGGTGCTGGAGAAGAAGCTGTTCAACTTCTGGCTCGGCTTCATCGCCGTCATCGCCGTCGTGGTCTGGCTCGCCGGCGCGTTCGGCCTCCTGACCATGCTGCTCGTCGTGATCAGCCTCGCCCTCGTCCCGGTGCTGGCCAAGAAGCCGCTGCGCGACAGCTTCCTGGAGACGCTGTTCGAGAGCTCGAAGGGGACGATGACCATCACCTCGATGGTGTTCGTGATCCTGCTCGGCGCCTCGGCCTTCGCGCTGGTGTTCACGCGGGTGGGCGGCGAGGATCTGGTCCGCGGCTTCCTGAAGACCATGCCGGGCGGCCAGCTCGGGGCAGTCATGCTGGTCATGACCATCATGTTCATCCTCGGCTTCTTCCTCGACACCTTCGAGATCATCTTCATCACCGTGCCGATCACGGCGCCGATCCTGATCATGATGGATGTCGACCCGATCCTGCTCGGCGTGCTGATCGGCCTGGTGCTGCAGACCTCGTTCCTCACGCCGCCGTTCGGCTTCTCGCTGTTCTATCTGCGCGGCGTGGCGCCGCCCTCCATCACCACCGGCATGATCTATCGCGGCGCGGTGCCGTTCGTGATCATGCAGTTGCTGGTGGTCGGCCTGGTCTGGGCGCAGCCGAAGCTGGCGACGGGATTGCCCAACTACTTCTTCCGCCAGAGCGAGGCGGAAAAGAAGAACGGCGCGCCGCCGCCGGCCTTCAACAGCGACCAGCCGGAATCGGATGGCGGCTGAGCGACGACGGCGCGGCCTGGCCATGTCATTGCCGTCCGATCACGCCATCTGTCGCCCCACCAAGCACCGCTCTGACGGCCTCGCGCGCCGCTCGGCGCAAAAAAATGGCCCGCGTAAAGCGGGCCATTTTCGTATCGGATCCGGTGACATCCGAACTTGGTTGCGGGGATAGGATTTGAACCTATGACCTTCAGGTTATGAGCCTGACGAGCTACCGGGCTGCTCCACCCCGCGTTAACTTGTGCACGCCTTCAGGGAATTATCGGGTGCTCCTGGCTGACGCGTCCGAGCGCCGCCGAGTTCATCCCAAAGGCTTCCTGAGAAGGCTTGAGCCCGTCGGCCGGTCCGGCCATCGGGTGCGGGCGGTATGTACCAATGCGAAGCCGGTTTGGAAAGGGCTTTCGGCAAGTTTTTTTGCCTTATTGTGACACCCCTCGAAAACGTTCGCACCATCGCAAAAGCCATTCTGAATCAGTCTGTTATAAACCCCTATCGGTGCTTCTCGAACGGCGCCCTGGGACGCCGTCTCCGGTGGAGGCGACGAGTTCCCGGAAGGTCCTGGAGACAAGCCCCGAGCTCGACCCACGGCCCTGGAGAGGGAGTTCGGCAGTCCCTGTCGGCCATTCCAGGCGGAGACGACCGACGCCTGTGCTTGCCAAGGGTCCTGCAACGCGGCAGCTTCGCAAGACGAACGAGAACGACGGCCCGCATGCGGCCGCAAGACACAGGAGGAGACGTCGATGGACCAATCCCTGAAGAGCCCCCCGGTGTCGGCGCTCGATGATGCCTTCCACAACATGGTGGAGGCCTCGCGCAGCGCCCCTCCGCCGTCGCTGGCGGATCGGCAAGATCGCCTCAGGCGACTGCGCGCAATGCTCTCCGAGAATGAAAAACGCCTGGAGCAGGCGATCTCGGCCGATTTCGGCCATCGCTGCGCGGTCGAGACCACGATCGCCGAGACGCTGTTTCTGCAAACGGAGATCAAGCATACGCTCAAGATGCTGCCGCGCTGGACGGCGCCGCGGCGGATCGCGACTTCGCTGCAATTCTTCCCCGCCCGCAACCGCCTGATCCCGCAACCGCTCGGCGTGGTCGGCATCATCGCGCCATGGAATTATCCGCTGCAGCTGACGCTTGCCCCGGCCATCGGCGCCATCGCGGCCGGCAATCGCGTCCTGATCAAGCCGAGCGAGCTGACGCCGCAATTCGCAGCCTTGCTGAAGCAGCTCATCGCCGCGAACTTCGATCCCAACGACCTTGCCGTCACCGGCGTCGAGGACGGCATCGCGCAGGCCTTCGCGGGCCTGCCATTCGATCATCTCGTGTTCACCGGCTCGACCCGGGTCGGCCGCATCGTCGCCGAGACCGCGGGACGCAACCTCACGCCAGTCACGCTCGAGCTCGGCGGCAAGTCCCCGACCATCGTCGATATCTCCGCCAACGTCGATGAAGCCGCCGAGCGCATCGCCTATGCCAAGCTGATGAATGCCGGCCAGACCTGCATCGCTCCGGACTACGTGTTCGTGCCCGACGCGCAGCGCGAGTCGTTCGCCGGCAAGCTCCATGGCCACATGACCAGCATGTTCGGCACCAATCCCGCCAACGGCGACTACACCTCGATCATCTCCGACCGGCATTATCAGCGGCTCGAAGGCCTGCTGCGCGATGCGATCGCCCGCGGTGCCAAGCCGCTGAGCGTGACCAGCCCGGAAGACCCCGCCTGGAAGAAGCTGCGCAAATTCCCGCCAACCGTCGTCGTCGGCGCGACGGCCGACATGGCGATCATGCAGGAGGAGATCTTCGGTCCGCTGCTGCCGATCCTTTCCTATCGCGACGCCGACGAGGTGATCCGCTTCATCAACGCGCATGACCGGCCGCTGGCGCTGTACTGGTTCGGCTCCGACGAGGCCGCACGCGACAAGGTGCTGGCGCGCACCGTCTCCGGCGGCGTCACGATCAACGATTGCCTGCTGCATTTCGCGCAGATGAACCAGCCGATGGGCGGCGTGGGGGCTTCCGGCATCGGCCACTATCACGGCGAATGGGGCTTCAACAGCTTCAGCAAGCTGAAGCCGGTGTTCTATCGCTCGCCGTTCAACCGCATGAAGGATCTCTATCCGCCCTATGGCGCCAGCATCGCCCGGATCGAGAAGCTGCTGCGATTTCTGAGCTAGTCATACATCTAGTCATTCCGGGGCGCGCGCAGCGCGAACCCGGAATCTCGAGATGATTTATAAGAGAGCAAAAGCTCTAGATTCCGGGTTCGCCGCGCATCTGCGCGGCGCCCCGGAATGACAGGCAAACAATGATAAGCACATCAGGGAGACGAAGCGCGTGGCGGACGAGGTCGATTTCATCGTTGTGGGCGGCGGCAGTGGCGGCGCGACCGTCGCGGGGCGGCTGACGGAGGATCCGGGCACGTCGGTGATGCTGCTCGATGCCGGCGGACGCAACGACAACTGGATCGTCAAGACGCCCTACATGCTGTTCCTGATGGTCGCGGGACCGGTGAACAACTGGTCGTTCGCAACGGTGCCGCAGCCCGGCCTTAACGGTCGTATCGGCTATCAGCCGCGCGGCCGCGGCCTCGGCGGCTCCTCGGCGATCAACGCGATGGTCTATATCCGCGGCCACCGCGCCGATTATGATCAGTGGGCCGCGCTCGGCAACACCGGCTGGTCGTATGACGACGTGCTGCCTTATTTCAAGCGCGCCGAGAACAATGCCGAGTTCAACGGCGAGTATCACGGCCAATCGGGTCCGCTGCCGGTCAACCGGCTGCGCACCGACAATCCCGTCCACGACATCTTCCTGCAGGCGGCGCGCGAAGCGCAGTTTCCGATCCGCGAGGATTTCAACGCCGAGACCCAGGAAGGCCTCGGCCTCTATCAGGTCACCCAGCAGAACGGCGAGCGCTGGAGCGCCGCGCGCGCCTACATCCAGCCGCATCTGGGCCACCGCCGCAATCTCGGCGTCGAGACCGCCGCGCATGCCTCGCTGATCCTGTTCGACGGCAAGCGCGCCGTCGGCGTGAAATATCGCCAGGGCAAGGAGGTCAAGGAGGTCCGCTGCCGGAGGGAAGTCATCCTGGCCTCCGGCGCCTTCCAGACGCCGCAACTCCTGATGCTCTCCGGGATTGGCGATGCCGCTGCATTGGGAAGGCTCGGAATTGCCAGCCTCCACCATCTGCCGGGCGTCGGCCAGAACCTGCAGGACCATCCGGATTTCATCTTCGGCTACACCTCCGACAATCCGAACTTCAACTCGCTGTCGCCGAGGGGCGTGCAGCGGCTGCTGCGCGGCATCGGACAATACCGGCGCGAGCGCCGCGGCGTGCTGACGTCGAACTTCGCCGAATGCGGTGGCTTCCTGAAGACCGATCCCAACCTCGACGTCCCCGACATCCAGCTGCATTTCGGCATGGCCGTCACCGACGATCACGGCCGCAAGCGTCACGGCAACGGCTTCTCCTGCCATTTCTGCCTGCTCCGGCCGAAGAGCCGCGGCAGCGTCGCACTGAAGAGCGCCGATCCGCTTGCGCCGCCGCTGATCGACCCGAATTTCCTCGGCGACGACGACGACGTCGAGACCATGGTCGCGGGCTACAAGACCACGCGGCGGCTGATGGAGACGCCGGCGATGCGCAGCCTCGCCACGCGCGACCTGTTCACCTCGGATGTGAGGACCGACGACGATATCCGCAGCGTCCTGCGCGCCCGCGTCGATACCGTCTATCACCCCGTCGGCACCTGCAAGATGGGGACGGCTGATCCGCTCGCGGTGGTCGATCCGACTCTCAAGGTCCACGGCCTGTCCGGGCTGCGCGTGGTCGACGCCTCGGTCATGCCAACCCTGATCGGCGGCAATACCAATGCACCGACCATCATGATCGGCGAGAAGGCGGCGGACATGATCCGGGCCGAGTTGCGGAGCAATTAGACCGGGCGACAAGCTTGTCAGGGTCATGCGGCTTGCACGGAAACGCGCAAGCCATGGAGCGCAACGCCTAGGTCAGCAAAAAGCCGCCGTCCACCGTCACGACGCTGCCGGTCATGTAGCGCGAGGCGCCCGACGCCAGCAGCATGATGGCGCCGTCGAGATCGCTCTCATGACCGACGCGCCGCTGCGGGATGCGCTTGATGAGCTTCTCGCCGGCCGGCGTCTCCCAGACGTCGTGGTTGATGTCGGTGTCGATGTAGCCAGGCGCCAGCGCGTTGACGCGGATGTTGTTTGCGGCGAGTTCCAGCGCGAGCGCCTTGGTCGTCTGCACCACGCCGGCTTTGGAGATTGCATAGGGCGAGATGAACTTGACGACGCTGAAGCCGAGCACCGAGGCGATGTTGATGATGTTGCCGGGCGCTTTCCGCGCGATCATGCGGCGCGCGACTTCGGTCGCGGCGAAGTAGGCGCCCTTCAGGTTGGCGCCGATCACGGCGTCCCAATCGGCCTCGCTCTGTTCCACTGCGAGCTTCTCGACCGCGATCCCGGCATTGTTGATCAGCACCGTGACCGGTCCGAGCGCCGCCTCTGCGGCATCCAGACCCTTGGCGATCGACGCATTGCTCGTCACGTCCATCTCGACCGCGACGGCGCGGCTGCCCTTGGCCTTGATCTCGTCTTCCAGCGCCTTGAGCTTGCGGGTCTGGCGCGCGGCGAGGGCGACCGCGGCGCCATGGGCGGACAACACCCGCGCGAACTGCCGGCCAAGTCCCTGGCTCGCGCCGGTGATCAGGATCACTTCCTGGCTGACGTCGAACAAGCCGGACATGGCACCACCTTGCGTTTCCCTCATTTGTTGCGGCGCATTGATACAGACGATTTGAAACAGCGCAAACCGGATTTGTTTACCGGGGGGGCCTACAACCACAGCATATCAGCCATGAATAGTTTCGACCTCGCCGCTTGTATTGCCCTGATGGTCGCCGTCTACAGCGGCTTCGCCACCGGACTGCTGCGCAGCGCGATCACCATCCTGGCTTATTTGCTGGCCATGCCGCTGGCGATGGGCGCCGTCGCGGCGATGAGCCCGCAGCTCCAAGATGCGAACGGCGCGCCGCTGGCGCAGAACTGGCTGCAGTTCTTCGCAGCCTTCGTCGTCATCGGCGTCGCCCTGGGCAAGATCGGTCGCATGCTGCTGGACGAAGCGATCGGTCCCGACGCCGGCTTCGGCGACCGGCTCGGCGGCGCGCTGCTCGGCGCGATCAGGGTCGGCATGGTCGCGACCACGTTGGTGCTGGTGTTCGACAGGATCGTTCCGCTGGAGCGCCAGCCGCGCTTTCTTGAAGGCTCTCGGCTGCGGCCGATCCTCTCGCTCGCAGGCGCGAAAGGCTTTCGGTCCCTGCCGCCGGAGGTCGCCAGCCTGATCGATCGCCTCAAGCAGGAACGGCGGATCTGACGGCGCGAGCCATGCAAATCGGCACGGGACGGCTGCTCTTATCAGCGGCAGTCCGGTTGGATAGAATGCGCGCATCGTCTTTCAGCCACTGACATATCGGAGTGATCAATCGTGGATCTCGGGATCAAGGGCCGCCGCGCCATCGTCTGCGCCTCCAGCAAGGGATTGGGCCGCGCCTGCGCCATCGCGCTCGCCAATGAGGGCGTGCATGTGACGATCACCGCGCGCGGCGCCGAGGCGCTGGCCAAGACGGCTGCCGAGATCCGCGCCGCCAATCCGGGCATCACCGTCACCGAGGTCGCTGGCGATATCACCACGCCGGAGGGCCGCGCCGCCGTGCTGAAGGCGTGCCCGGATCCGGACATCCTGATCAACAATGCCGGCGGCCCGCCGCCCGGCGATTTCCGCAACTGGACCCGCGACGACTGGATCAAGGCGCTCGACGCCAACATGCTGACGCCGATCGAGCTGATCAAGGCTGTCGTCGACGGCATGATGGCGCGCAAGTTCGGCCGCATCGTCAACATCACCTCGGCCGCGGTGAAGGCGCCGATCGACATTCTCGGCCTGTCCAACGGCGCCCGCGCCGGCCTCACCGGCTTCGTCGCCGGCCTGTCGCGCAAGACGGTGATCAACAACGTCACCATCAATGCGCTGCTGCCGGGCCCGTTCGAGACCGACCGGCTGCGCTCGACGGCGAAGGGCGAAGCCGAGAAGCGCGGTGTCACGCCGGAGCAGATCCTCGCCGATCGCGCCAAGACCAACCCCGCCGGTCGCTTCGGCGATCCGGAAGAATTCGGCCTCGCCTGCGCCTTCCTGTGCGCCGCCAAGGCCGGCTACATCACGGGCCAGAACATTTTGCTGGATGGCGGCGCCTTCCCGGGCACGCTGTAAGGGGCAGCGCTCCCGCAAGCGCCGTTTTGAGTGAAACTGTAGCGGCATCGTTACC
>NZ_CAFI01000065.1 GCF_000239775.1 Bradyrhizobium sp. ORS 375 | reverse complement strand
CTCACGCTTCGGCGTCTCGCGCTTGGCGGCCGCGCCAGCGCTGCGCGCAGCCTCGGCCTTCGGCCGCTCGCTCTTGCGGCGGTCGGTCGGTCGGTCGGATCGGCTTTGGGTGCGTTTGATGCGGCGGCTCATGCGAGGTGCGTATCCCAAAAGCCACTGCCAGTCACGGCGAAATCGCGATAAAGGCGGCAGGCATGTGTTCTGTCGAATCGATACGGATCGGAGCTGACCGAATGACGCTGACGCGACTGGCCCTGACGATCATGACGACGGCGCTGACTCTGAACGCCGCGCAGGCGCAGCAGAGCCCGATGCCGGATGACATCGCCTGGAAGCTGATCGAGATCGGCCGCGCCATCGATCCACCGAAGACCGCGGCGATCTACGCGCCGCTGCAGGCCAAGGAACCGTACACCGGCGTAAAGGTCCAGCGCGACATCCGCTACGGCACGGCCGAACGCAACCTGCTCGACGTGTTCGCGCCCGAGGCCGCGACCGCACCGCGCCCGATCCTGATCTTCGTCCACGGCGGCGCCTTCATCGGCGGCAACAAGCGCACCACGCCGGACAGCCCGTTCTACGACAACATCATGCTGTGGGCGGTGAAGAGCGGTTTCGTCGGCGTCAACATCACCTATCGCCTGGCGCCGAAATTCCCCTGGCCTGCCGGCGTCGAGGACGTCGCCAGCGCCGTGCAATGGGTGGCGGCCCATGCCGCCGAGAACGGCGGCGATCCCGCGCGCATCTTTCTGATGGGCCATTCCGCCGGCGCCGTGCACGTCGCGACCTACGTCGCGCATCCCGAATTCCACAAGGTCGGCGGCGGCGGGCTTGCCGGCGCAATCATGGCCTCCGGCGTCTACGACCTCACTGCGACGCCACTCGGCGATCAGGAGATGGCCTACTTCGGCACCGATCCCTCCCGCTTCAAGGAGCGCTCGTCGCTTCAGGGCCTGCAAGCCTCCGCCCTGCCGCTCATGATCGCTTCTGCCGAGCTCGACCCGCCGCGCTTCGTGGAGCAGTTCGATCTGTTGAAGCAGGCCGCGTGCAAGCGACAGATGGGTTGCGCCCGCGCGGTAATGCTGCCGCAGCACAGCCATATGTCGGAGGTGTATTCGATCAACACCGCCGATGACCGGCTGACGCGCGAGATTGCGGAATTCGTGCAGACGGGGAAGTAGCAAAGCACTCTCTGCACCGTCATTACGAGCGCAGCGAAGTAATCCAGGGCGGAACGAGGACTCTGGATTGCTTCGCTGCGCTCGCAATGACGTGGAGAGACCATGATGCGACATGAACAGCACGACATGTGGGGTCAGTGCGAGCAGCATCACCTCTCCTAACCCCCCCGCTCCTTGCGCAGCTTCGCCCAGTAGTCCAGGCGCTTCCGGATCTCGCGTTCGAAGCCGCGCTCGGGCGGGTCGTAGAACTGCTGACGGCCCAGGGCTTCGGGGAAGTAGTCCTGGCCCGAAAACGCGTCCGGCGCGTCGTGGTCGTACTGATAGCCCGAGCCGTAGCCTTCGCTCTGCATCAGCTTGGTCGGCGCATTGAGGATGTGCTTCGGCGGCAGCAGCGAGCCGCCCTCCTTCGCGACGCGCTTGGCGGCGCCGAAGGCCTTGTAGGCGGCGTTGGATTTCGGCGCGGTGGCGACGTAGATCACGGCTTGCGCGATGGCGAGCTCGCCTTCGGGCGAGCCGAGAAAATCGTAGGCGTCCTTGGCGGCATTGGCGATCACCAGCGCCTGCGGATCGGCGAGGCCGATGTCCTCGACCGCCATGCGGACGATGCGGCGCGCCAGGAACAGCGGGTCCTCGCCGGCGTCGAGCATGCGGGCGAAGTAGTACAGCGCGGCATCCGGATCGGAGCCGCGCACCGATTTGTGCATGGCCGAGATCAGGTTGTAGTGGCCGTCCGCCGATTTGTCGTAGATCGGCGCGCGCCGCTGCAGGATCTCCTGCAGTTGCACGGCGTTGAAGATCTCGCCCTTGCGCGCCGAGCGCCAGACTTCTTCGGCCAGCGTCAGCGACGCCCGGCCGTCGCCGTCGGCCATGCGGATCAGCACTGCGCGCGCTTCCTCATCGAGCGGCAGCTTGCGGCCTTCCACCGCTTCGGCATGGGCATAGAGCTTCTCGATCGCGGCGGCGTCGAGCGAATGAAAGACGAGCACGCGCGAGCGCGACAGCAGAGCGGCATTGAGCTCGAAGGAGGGGTTCTCGGTGGTCGCGCCGACCAGGACGACGGTGCCGTCCTCCATCACCGGAAGGAAGGAATCCTGCTGCGCGCGGTTGAAGCGATGCACCTCGTCGACGAACAACAGCGTACCCTGCCCGGTCTCGCGGCGGGCGCGGGCGGCATCGAACACCTTCTTCAGATCGGCAACGCCAGAGAACACCGCCGAGATCTGCTCAAAATGCAGCTCGGTGGCGTCGGCGAGCAGCCGCGCCACCGTGGTCTTGCCGGTGCCCGGCGGGCCCCAGAAGATCAGCGAGCCCAGCGTGCGCGTCTCCAGCATGCGCGTCAGCGCGCCGTCGGGGCCGAGGATGTGGTCCTGGCCAACCACATCCGACAGCTTGTGCGGACGCAGTCGCTCCGGCAGCGGCCGCGGCGCGTCATGCTCCATCCCCGCCGCAGCGAAGAGGCTTGGACCTCCCGGCTGAGGACGCTTCGGGCTCATCCGCCGAGCGTGACGTTGATCTGCTGGCCGCCGCGCAGCACGGTGATGCGCCAGAGCCTGGCCTGCTCGCGCGAGGCCTTGTCGAGATCGGTGGTCTTGGCGATCTTCTGGTTGTTGACGGCCATGATCACGTCGCCCTTCTGGAATCCGACATTGGCCGCCGTGGTGCCGTCGCCGGGCTCGAGAATGACGACGCCCTCGGTGTCGGCGTCGAGATGCAGCTCGTCGGCCACCGCCGGCGAGATGTTGGCGACCTTGGCGCCCTGGAACGGCGAGCGGCCGTTGATCACGATCTCGTTGCGCCCGGTGTCCGGCGCCGTCTCCAGCGCGACCGCGACCTTCACCGGCTTGCCGCCGCGCTGCACCTCGATCTGCGCCGTGCCGCCGAGCGGCCGGGTGGCAAAGCGGTAGTCGAAGGCGTTGGGGTCATCGACGGTCTGGCCGTCGATCGAGACAATCAGGTCCGACGACTTGATGCCGGCGCGCGCCGCCGGGCTGTTCGGCGTGACGCTCGCAACCAGCGCGCCGGTCGGCGAGCGCAGGCCGAGGCTCTCGGCGATCTCCGGCGTCACCGCCTGCAGCCGGGCACCGAGCCACGGACGCTTCACCGCCTTGCCGCCGGCCTTCGCCGAGGCGACGACGACGCGCACCATGTTGGCCGGGATCGCGAAGCCGATGCCCTGCGAGCCGCCGGACTTCGAATAGATCGCGGTGTTGATGCCGGCGAGGCGTCCGGTCATGTCGACCAGCGCGCCGCCGGAATTGCCGGGGTTGATGGCCGCGTCGGTCTGGATGAAGAACTGATAGTCGGTGATGCCGACCTGCGTGCGCGCCAAGGCCGAGACGATGCCGTGGGTCACGGTCTGGCCGACGCCGAACGGATTGCCGATCGCCAGCACGACGTCGCCGACAAGCAGATCATCGGAGTTTGCGAGCTCGAGCGTGGCAAACTGCTCCTTGGTGCCCTTCAGCCTGAGCACCGCCAGATCAGTGCGGCTGTCCTTGAGCACGATCTCGGCTTCGTACTCGCGCTTGTCGGCGAGCGACACCTTCACCTCGTCGGCGCCTTCAATCACGTGCACGTTGGTGACGACGAGGCCGGAGGCATCGATCATCACGCCAGAGCCGAGCGAGCGCTGCATCTGCTCCTGGGGGCCGCCCTGCAGGCCGAAGAAGCGGCGGAAGACCGGATCGTCGAGGAAGGGATTGCGGTTCTGCACCACCTTGGCGGCGTAGACGTTGACGACGGCCGGCTGCACGCGCTGCACGATCGGCGCGTAGGACAGCCGCAGCTCGGCCGCGGACTGCGGCACGCGCCGGTCCTGCGCCGCGAGCGGTGTGGCGGCCAGCAGCGACAGCAGCAGGGCCACGGTGGAGCGAATCATCGTCATGCGAACAATCCTGGGAAAATGACGGCTTCGATATAGGCGGAACGGCCGGTGCGGCCAAGCTCAGGCGGTCTGATGCGGCGTTTTGATGGTCTCTGCAACGGGGGCGCAGGAGAGCCGTTCGTGGTGGCGCTCCCCCCAGCTCCGCAAGACCTCAATGACAGGCCGCAGGCTCTCGCCGACCTCGGACAGCGTGTAGTCGACCCGCGGCGGAACCTCGGCATAGACTTTGCGGACCACGAGCCCATCCTCCTCCAGCGCGCGCAGCTGCTTGGTCAGCATGCGCTGGGTGATTCCCGGCATCAGCCGCTTGAGCTCGCCGAAGCGCTGGCTGCCGCCCTGCAGGTGGTAGAGGATGACGCCCTTCCACTTGCCGTCGATCAGATCAAGCGTGGCTTCGACCGCGCAGCCCGGACGGCGGGCGAAATTCTTCCGTTTCATCGTGCTTTGGCCCAATAGTATCCAAACGGGGACTAGTTCCCCGTTTTTACAGTACTTGTCGAAACGACGCCAGCAGGACAAGTAGACCCCATGAAAAGGCCAGCCAGGAGGTTGACATGAAGGCCGTCGGTTACCAGCAGTCGCTGCCCATCACCGAAGAGCGCGCGCTGTTCGATTTCGAGACCGCCAAGCCCGAGCCGAAAGGGCGCGACATCCGCGTCGCGGTGAAGGCGATCTCGGTCAATCCGGTCGACACCAAGGTGCGCAAGCGCGCCGCGCCGCCGGCCGGCGAGACCAAGATCCTCGGCTATGACGCCGCCGGCCTCGTCGAGGCGGTCGGCCCCGAGGTGACGCTGTTCAAGGCCGGCGACGAGGTGTTCTACGCCGGCTCGATCCTGCGCCAGGGCACCAACGCGGAGTTCCATCTCGTCGACGAGCGCATCGTCGGGGCCAAGCCGAAGACCCTGTCGTTCGCCGAGGCCGCCGCCCTGCCCCTGACCTCGATCACGGCCTGGGAGCTGCTGTTCGACCGGCTCGGCGCCGTTCCCGGCAAGAGCCTCGACGACCGCACTTTGCTGATCACCGGCGCGGCCGGCGGCGTCGGCTCGATCCTGATCCAGTTGGCCCGCCGCCTCACCGGCCTGACCGTGCTCGCGACAGCGACGCGGCCGGAATCGCGCGACTGGTGTCTTGCGCTCGGCGCCCACGCCGTCGTCGATCACGGCAAGCCGATGAAGGAGCAGATCGACGCGCTCAAGCTGCCGCCGGTCGGCCTCGTCGCGAGCCTCACCCACAGCGACCAGCACTACAAGGCGATCGCCGAGTTCATGGCGCCGCAGGGCAAGTTCGGCCTGATCGACGATCCCGCCGAGTTCTCGATCGCGGCCTTCAAGGGCAAGGCGATCTCGATCCATTGGGAGTCGATGTTCACGCGCTCCTCTTTCACGACGCCGGACATCATCGCCCAGCACAATCTGCTCAACGACGTCTCCGATCTGATCGACAAGGGCGTGATCCGCACCACCCTCGGCGACAATTACGGCACCATCAATGCCGCCAATCTCAAGCGCGCCCATGCGCTGATCGAGAGCAACACCTCGCGCGGCAAGATCGTGCTGGAGGGATGGGGCTGATAGCAAGGAGCGCGCTACAAGATGCGGTGATCTCTCCCCTCGTGGGAGAGGGCCTCACCGCCCTATCCACGCGCGCGGTTGGGTGAGGGGTATCTCTCGGCAGACTGCATACGCGGAGAAATACCCCTCACCCACACGCGCTTGCGGCGCTTTCCTACATGCTTTCTCCCGATCGCCGCTCCGAAGCAAATCTGCACGAGTCATCCTGATAGGCGTTGGATCAGCCACACTGCATCCCAGGTATGGACCTAGGATGAGCCAAAGGCGCATTGCGAAATCTCTCAGCAGCGACAAGTCGCGCCAGCACGTATCGATAGGATGGGCACGCGCCGCCTGCGACGCCGCTTTGTAGACCCTGTCGTCCACAAGGTGCTATTGATCCGGTCCCTCGTCACGACCGACATCGATGAGCAGCGGGCTATGATCAATGACGATGCGCACGTCTTTGTCACCGATCGCTATCATTGCGTCGCTG
This sequence comes from Bradyrhizobium sp. ORS 375, assembly GCF_000239775.1. Classification (GTDB taxonomy): domain Bacteria; phylum Pseudomonadota; class Alphaproteobacteria; order Rhizobiales; family Xanthobacteraceae; genus Bradyrhizobium. Next base: position 3,133 of record NZ_CAFI01000065.1, on the reverse strand, counting down.
TCCGGCGCGACCGTTGCTTTGGACACGCACTCGAGGTCAGCGTCCATGGCCGTGTGAGCGGCGACCTCTTCAACAGGCTCGTCTTCGGTTGTCATCCCGAATTTGCCGGCTACGACGAACTGCAGGCGATGAGCACGGACCAGCTCATCACGCTAGCGCAGGATCGACTCGCGTCCGGCGCGTTGGACGCGTCGCTCGCGGATCCGCAAACCCGCGGCTGGACGCTTTACTTGCGCTTCGAAGTGTCGGCGCCGTGAGCACGCGCTCTGGCGGTACGCCGGAGCGCTGATGGTGCGGAGACCACTTTCCCCGCGCCTCAGCGCGGCGTGAACTGGTTCAGATCGAAGATGCCCATCTGCTGCTCCAGGGCGGCGACGCGAGCCGTCATTTTCTCGAAGCCGTCGGCGCCGAACAGCTCGTGCTCCTTTTTCTCGAAGTCCTCGGCCATGGCGTCGTATTCGTGCGCGGAGACGACGTCCTTCAGCTTCGGAAACAGCTCCGTGTCCTCGCGCGCGGCGTGCGGCCGGTACATCGTGATGAAGGACTGCATCGCGGCGACGAGTTGCCGGCGGTCGTCGGCATTGCTGCGGCCGGAGGGAGCGAGGCGAAGGACCGTCTCGGTCACCTTGCGTCCGGCCTCGTGCTGGCGCTCCAGCGTGCCGACGAGATCGGTCATCTTGCCGGCCGCCTTGAAGCGCGGGAAGACGTGCTGCTCCTCCGATTTCTCGTGATAGTCGTGGATGAAATCTCTGACGATCCCGGCCGACTGCGTCATCAGGCTCGGATCGAAATCCTCGTTGGCGCCGTACATCCGCATGCCGGCTTCGTACAGCATTAGCACGCGATCGAGCACGCCGTGCTCACGCATCAGGTCCTCGGGCGGCGTAACCTCCTCGCCGGGTTTCTCGGGCGCCTTCTCGCTTGGCGTGGCGCCCTTTGGCTGGGCGAAGGAGGGCCTGGTGAGCACGGCAGGCGCAGCGACCGCCGCGACCAGTCCGGTGAGCAGCAGCCGGCGCCGCTTGCTGGGTCCGATCACGTCCATCTGCGGTGCTCCCTTCGAAGAGCCGTTGCGGCGGTCGCCTGGCCGATCAGCGCCAGGCCTTCTCGTTCTTCTGCTCGTAGTCCTGGAACGCCTTGGCGAGGCCGCCGAGAACCTCGGCTGAGGTCTCGAACATCGCCTTCAGCTGCGGCTCGTCGACTTTGTCGATGTCTTCCCGCAGATGGTCTCGGATGTCCTGCAGCGCCTTCTGCATCTTCCTTGTATGGTGCCGGGGATCACGATCTGCTGCACTTGCCATGATCAGTCTCCTCGTTGTGAGATGGCTGGCCGTACGTCGGGAATGCCCGGCCAGACCGCGCCACAACCGGTGGCGAGCGGCCCCGTTCCAACCGGCAACGACACACCCGCGTGCGCAAGCTTCGCATGACGGGATCCCTGAGGGAGCCGATACCATGATCCATCACGGCGGATGCTTCTGCGGCGCGGTGCGCTTCGAATGCCGGGGCGAGCCGATCAACGTGCGCATCTGCCATTGCCGCAATTGCCAGAAGGCGATGGGATCGCCTTTTTTCGCCCGCGCGCTGTTTTCGCACGACGCGCTGACGATCCACGGCGAGACCGCGCGTTTCCCCTCCTCCGATCAGCTCGACCGGATGTTCTGCCCGCGCTGCGGCACGCGGCTGTTCTCCTGGCGCAACACCCGACCGGTGGTCGGCGTGGCGCTGGCCTGCTTCGACGACCCCAACGCCTTCGCACCGACCGAGCACATCTGGACCTCGGCCAGGATCGGCTGGGTCGCGATCGACGACGGCCTGCCGCAATTTCCGGAGAATCCCGCGTAGCATCGCGGAACCGTCGTCCCTATCTAGGACATGACACGTCTCCGGAACCTGCGCTTTGAACCCGTCCCTCTACGGCATCTCCGTCTGGATCCTGCCGGCCATCATCGCCATCACCTTTCATGAGGCCGCCCACGCCTATGTCGCCTGGCGCTTTGGCGACGACACCGCGTTGCAACTCGGTCGCGTGAGCTTCAACCCGATCAAGCATATCGACCCTGTCGGAACGATCCTGCTGCCGGGCATGCTGCTGCTGTCCGGGTCGCCCTTCCTGTTCGGCTATGCCAAGCCGGTCCCGGTCAATTTCCGCAATCTGCAGCCGCTGCGGACCGGCATGATCATGGTGGCCCTGGCGGGGCCGGCGACCAACATCGCGCTCGCGATCGCGGCCGCGCTGGCCTTCCACCTCCTGCCCCTGATACCGCCCGAGAGCGCGCGCTGGGTTGCCTCCAATCTGGTCAATGCCTTTTCCTTCAACATCCTGCTGGCGGTGTTCAACATGCTGCCGATTCCGCCGCTCGACGGCAGCCGGATTGCGGTCGGGCTGCTACCCGGGCTTCTGGCGCGGCCGTTCGCCCGGCTCGAGCCCTATGGCATGTTCATCCTGATCGGGTTTTTGATCCTGCTGCCCCTGGCGGGCTCCCAGTTCGGTCTCAATCTTAATCTTGTGTCAGGGCTGCTCCGCGCCACGACCGATTCTCTCCAGCAACTGCTTCTGCTATTGACGGGTAACGCATAAGTCTCCGCACCAGGGACGGTAAACGAGCTCCGAGGCACTCTTGGTCAAAGCCGCTGACATGATGATCGCGCGCCGCGCCGACACGCGCGCCCGTGCCGATTTCGCGACATGGAAGATGATCGCCAAGCTGAACGGCGCCTCCGGGCTGCCGCCGGCCGCCCAGGAGTTCCTGGCGAGCTACAAGACCCGGCTCACCGACATGACCGAGCACGAGGCGACCGAGGCCACCATCCGCGAGATGTACAAGGCCTATTATGCCGAGATGGGCGGCGGCGGCGCCCCGCCCGAGGTGAAGCCGGTCAAGGCCGAGCCGGTCACCGACAACGTCACCGCCTTCCGCAAGCTGCCGCCGAAGCCGAAGGCGGCCTCGAACGGCCCGGCCGCCCAGCGCAAGATCCCGGCGGCGCTGATCTTCGTCGGCCTGTGCGCTGTCTACGTGGCGATCCGGCTGTATTGGCCGTAACCGGGCAGCGCCGGCCTCACAGTGCCGCGCATCCTGCCGGTCAGATCTTGCTCGGCGGAAAATTCACCATCAGGCTCAATGGAATCTCGTCA
>NZ_CAFI01000066.1 GCF_000239775.1 Bradyrhizobium sp. ORS 375 | reverse complement strand
TTTGCGAACAATTCCGGCTTCAATGCGCAAGCGCGCTCTAAAGCCGTCTCCATGGCGCTGATGGTTCGCTGACTGAATTCACTAATGATCATAGCTCCCTCGCAGTTTTCTTCAACGGCCATCTTCCTATTCTCGATGGCGCTCCTGCCAATTCCGCTCGAAGTGCTCTCTGCCCGCTGACAGTCGCCACAATGACTTTGCCAACGACACCGGCTAATGAACTTAGAAATGTTAACGCGATTACCGAATCTTTTTTCGCCCTTTCATCTCGATTGATACGACTTTGCGCTCTGAAACATGCGCCTGTCTCTGACAGATCCGGTCGATCGACGATCATGAGAACGCGACAGACCATTTCGCGATCGCAACCAGACACAGAAATACCAGGCTCGGCAGCCGCAGGATTTGGCTGACGAGCACAGTTCATTCCCGCCCCCAGTTCTGGCTCACATTCATTCAGATCGAGTGGCAGCTGCCAGCGACTTCTCCACGCGTTCGGCCATTTCGTGCCGGGCGTCTGCCGCTGTGAGCAGATCCTGGCAAATCTCCAGGCAGAAATGGTTGAAGACGTTGCCGCGCTTGATGACGGCGTTGAATGTGACAGGACACACCGGTCGGT
>NZ_CAFI01000067.1 GCF_000239775.1 Bradyrhizobium sp. ORS 375 | reverse complement strand
CTCAGCTGCAATCCGGAGCTCGAGGTCACCGCCCTCTATTGGCATCTCGTCGACATCGTCTGGATCTTCCTCTATCCCCTGATCTACCTTCCTGGACGGGCGTCATGAACCCGCAGCAAGGACGGCTTCCGACGGCCGGCACATGGTGGCGCCGCAATGGTCTGATTTGGCTCGCTCTGATGCTGCTCTTGTTCAGCAGCACGGCGATCGCCTACGTTCCCATGGGCCGGCTGACGACGGCAGCCGGCATCGTGATTGCCGTGATCAAAAGCGGGCTGGTCATGCTGTTTTTCATGGAGCTCACGAAATCCAAGCCGCTGATCCGGCTCGCCGCGGTGGCCGGCTTGGTGTTCGTCGCCGTATTGTTCACGCTGACGTTTGCAGATGTCCTCACCAGGCCTAGTTGATGGGATCGCGAGTATATGACCATTGGACTGCCGGCACGCGGCAGCGCGGGCCACGCTGAGCTGTGACCCGCGCCCGCTCGGCCTCGAACGAGTGATCCGATCACTTGCTGCTCTGGCCGCTGCCGTTCTGCGTGTTGCTGGAGCTGCCGCTCGAATGCGCCGCACCGCTGGCGCTGCCGGTGGTCTGGCTCTGCGGGCTGATCTCGCTGAACATCGTCAGCGAGTGCGGCCCGATCACCATCATCACCGGATCGTTGTTGCTGTCCTTGGCGCTCACGATGAAGGACCCCGGCACGACATTGATGTCGGTGAAGCCCTGCTTCTGCAGTTTCTGCTTGATCTCCTGCGGGATCGGCTGCGACGCCGAACTGCTCGCCTGACTGTTCTGGGTTGCGGGATGAGAGCTGCTGCCCTGCGCGAACGCCGGAGCCTGAGACGCAGCGAGAACCAACAACGACGATGCGATGAGCCGTACAAACATTCCATGTCCTCCTGGATTGTATCGTGATGCGGACCTTGAACCGATGCGGGCGGCGAAGGTTCGACGCATTCAAAGGCGCTCCGTACGCCCTCGTACGCTCATTGCTGGCGTCCCTTCCGATCGACGCCAACTCACGTCTGTCCCGCTCTGACCGACCTGGCTGGCGTCGCACGGCAGCGTTGTCCCGATCGCGCGCACCGACTGTCCGGCAGGGCCCATCGCGGAACCATCCTGGAGAGGAACCATTGACAGGCGGCGGACCCATGTCCGCCGCCCATCGCCTCCGCCCGGCCTTGCTGACGCGTCATCGTCAGTGAGGGCCTCTGATCACGCGCAACGAGGATCCATGACCGCACGTTTCCGCAAGATGCTCGATGATCTCGCAGAGACGTTTTGGCTGGTGCCGGCCCTGATCGTCCTTCTCGGTATCGGCATCGCGTTCATGGCGATCGAGATCGACCGCGGCACCATCGTTGCTGACTGGCTGCGCGACGAGTGGCTCTACACTGGCGGCGCGACCGGCGCCCGCACCCTTCTTGGCGCCATCGCGTCCTCCACGATCGGCGTTGCCGGCACGGTGTTCTCGATCATGATCGCGGCGCTGTCGCTCGCGGCCGGCCAGATGGGGCCGCGGCTGCTGCGCAACTTCACGCGCGATCGCGGCAACCAGATCACGCTCGGCGTCTTCCTCGCCACCTTCTGCTACGCGCTCATCGTGCTGCGGAGCGTGCGCACTCCGGCGGAAGGCGCGTTCGTGCCGCACCTCGCGACCACGATCGGCATCGTGCTCGCCTTTCTCTCCGTCGCCACCCTCGTCTATTTCGTCGGTCACATGTCCGGACGGATCAATGTCGACACCGTCATCGGCCTGGTCAGCGACGACGTGCAGGCCATGATCCACTCGCTCACCCGCGAGGACAGCCAACCTGCACCTCCGCCCGCGCGTTTCTGGCAGCATGCCGTTCCGATCGTCGACGCGCGTCAGGGCTATCTGGTCCAGTTGGACGAGAGCGGACTGGCGACCTGGGCGTGCGAGCACGACACCGCCATCCATCTCCTCGTGCGGCCGGGCGATTACGTTTTTCCCGGCGCGCCGATCGCGATGGCGACCAGGACGCGCGATGGACTCGAGGAAGCGATCCGCGATGCGACAGCGCTCGGCCCGCAGCAGGTCACCTCGGCCGATCTCCGCTTCGCGGTTCGGCAACTCGTCGAGGTCGCGGTGCGTGCGCTGTCGCCGGGGATCAACGATCCGCATACGGCGATCACCGTCCTCAACCGGCTCGGCGCCGCCCTGTGCGAGATGCAGCCGCTGCGGTTGCAGACGGGCGTCTGGATCAAGGACGGAAAACCGGCGCTGGTCGTGCCGCATCTCCGCTACGATGAACTGGTCGCCGCCATGTTCGACATGATCCGGCAGAACGCGGCGGATGCGCCACCGGTGCTCATCCGCATGATCGAGGTGATGATTCAGGTTGTGAGCTGCGAGCGCGACCCGCATCGGATCGGCTGCGTCCGAAAGCACGCCGATCTCGTCCTCGCGGACGCCGAGCGATGCATCCGCAATCCCAGTGATCTCGACGCCGTCCGCGGCCATCATCGCGTCTTCACCGCCGTGTTCGAAGACGGAGCACTCGGGCGCTTCCGGACCTGAGACCGTCCCGTCCACCCGCGACGGATTGGAACGCGGGAGCACGCTGGTCGTTTGGCTGCGACGAACAGGAGCGGACTGCGCTCCCATGTTCCTCAAGGTCGATGACATCCCAGGATGCTCCCGTGGTCCCTGATTGGCTTCATATCCTCTCGCTGGTCTCGTTGGCCCTGGGCGTGCTTTGCGCCCTTATCATTGCGATCGACGTGATCCGGCATCCGCAGCAGATGTGGATCATGGACGTGGTATGGCCGACGACCGCGCTGTTCGGAAGCATCTGGGTCATCTGGCAGTACTTCTCCTACGGGCGGCTTGCCACCCAGGAGAAGATGCGAGTTGCCAAGAGCCATGACGCGCAGCCGCCGAACAAGCGGCAAACTCCGTTCGCCATCATGGTCGCCAACGGCTCGCTTCACTGCGGCAGCGGATGCACGCTCGGCGACATAGTCGCGGAATGGCTGGCGTTCGGTTTTCCTGCCATCGCCGTCGCGTTCGGCTGGACGAGCATCTTTTCGGAGAAGATGTTCGCGGTGTGGATTCTCGACTTCCTGCTCGCCTACGGATTCGGCATTCTGTTTCAGTACTTCACGATCGCGCCGATGCGCGGCCTTTCGCTCGGCCAGGGGCTCATTGCAGCCGTCAAGGCCGACACCATCTCGATCACGTCGTGGCAGGTCGGCATGTACGGCTTCATGGCGTTCGCCAACTTCTATATTTTCCGGCATGTGCTCGGCACACGATTGGAGGTCGACAGCCCCGAGTTCTGGTTCATGATGCAGATCGCCATGCTGTTCGGCTTCGTGACGTCGTATCCGGCCAATTGGTGGCTGTTGTCTCGCGGCCTGAAAGAGAAGATGTAGCGACCTTCCCGACAGACTGGTCCTGCCGCTCGGCTTTCTCGCAGCTCTTCAGCCAGGCGGTCCCCACAGAATGTGTACGTTTGCGGACAAGGTCTGCGCCGACGCACGCCGGACGAGCGGCGGCCGAGGGAACCAGCGCGTCGAAAGAACATTCCTTCCCTGCTCGTTCAAATCGCTGCTGCCGTACAGGCAGGCCAGGAAGCTTGGAAGCATCGACTTGACCTCATCTCACAGCCACCCGCTCGGTCCGATCATGGTCCTCGTCGCAGCCGGCGCAGCCGTTCTGCTCGGATTGTACTACTACTTCACTCCTCTGACGGGCGTCACCGGAGCGCCCGGCGTGCTGCTCGTCATCGGCTCAAGCCTGGCCCTCGTCCTCGACGCCTTCATCCTGTGGTTCGGCGGACGCGGCTGGCTGTTTGGCGTGTTCTGGGTGCTCGGACTGCTCGGCGCGTTCGGCACGATCGTCGCCGCCTGGTTTCTGCACGCATGGTGGCTGGCGGCGGCGATCGTCTTCGTCTTCGCCGGATTGATCGTCACACTTGCCGGCCCCTCCCAGCCCAGGAGAGCCGCTGCATGACAACACGCGCACTCCTCCGGTCCGCCCCGGCTGCGACGCTTGGCCTGGCACTGATGGTCGCACTGCCAGCGGTCTTCGCCCAGAACGACACGAACACGCCGGGCGCGACCTCGGGGGGCATCCCCGGCCAGGAACAGCATGGGCCGTCGGGCCCCGGCGCCGAGCCGCCGCGCGGCAATGTGGTCGCCCCGTCGTCTGCCCCGGCCAGCAGTCCGTCGTCGACCACCGACGCCGCCGCGCAGCAGCCTTCCGGCACTCTGCCCCCGCCGAAACAGGTCCCGCTCGTCCCGGCGCAGGCCACCTGGAATACATTCCACGGCCAGCTCAACGCGCAGAAATATTCTCCCCTGACCCAGATCACGGCCGACAACGTCAAGTCGCTGGTGAAGGTGTGGGAGTATCACACCGGCGACATGTCGGACGGGTCGGGCGACCGGCCGACCAGCGTCTGGTCCGCCACGCCCATTTTCGCCAACGACACGCTCTACATCGGCACGCCGTTCTATCGCGTCATTGCGCTCGACCCTGGCACCGGCAAGGTCAAATGGACCTTCGATTCCAAGTCGACGCTGAAGGCGTTGACGCAGCCGGCGCTGAAGAACCGCGGCGTCGCCTATTGGCAGTCGCCGAACCCCGTCGCCGGCCAGCCTTGCCAGAAGATCGTCTATCTCGGCACCATGGACGCGCAGCTGTTCGCGATGGACGCCGACACCGGCAAGCTCTGCCAAGGTTTCGCGAACAAGGGCGTCCTCAACGTCGATCAGTGGAACGACGTCAACAACAAATATCCGCTGTCGCTGCTGCAGCCGCCGACGGTGGCCGGCAATCACGTGATCATGGGCTGGGCCGGCAAGGACTGGGCTTATGCCGAAGCCCCTCCCGGCACCGTGTTCTCCGTCGATCCGCAGACCGGCCAACGGCAATGGTCGTTCGCGGCGCTGCCGCCTGAGATCGCGCCGCGCACCGGCACCGCCAATGTCTGGACCGGCATGTCGGTCGACGAGGGCCTCGGACTGGTCTACCTCCCGGTCTCCAGCCCCTCCCCCAACTACTGGGGCGGCAACCGCACCGAAAAGATCCCGCTGGCTACCTCGACGACGGCGCTCAACCTCGAGACCGGTGAGGTCGTCTGGTCGCGGCAATGGGTGCATCACGACATCTGGGACTACGACATCAACTCCGCGCCGACCCTGATGGACATTACCGTCAACGGGCAGCAGATCCCGGCCTTGATGCAGGCCACCAAGATGGGCTTTCTGTTCGTCGTCGACCGCCGCACCGGCAAGGACGTCTGGCCGATCGAGGAGCGAAAGGTGCCCGGCGGCGACGGATCGATCCAGGGCGAAGTCTACGCGCCGACACAGCCCTTCCCGACCAAGCCGGCGCCGCTGCTCGACCAGTCGAAGAAGCCTCCGATCTGGTGGGTCGCCGACGCCCTTGGGCTCGGCCAATGCTCGCGGCTGTGGAAGAGCCTCGACTACGCCGGCATGTACTCGCCGCCAACGCACAACAACAATGGCGTGCTCGCCTATCCCGACTCGGCCGGCGGCGTACAATGGGGCGGCGTGGCGTTCGATCCGCGCGGCAAGACCGCGATCGTCAACTTCTCGCACGTGGTGCAATCGATCAAGCTCTACCCAAGGAAGGAATATGAGCAGCTTGCCGGCGGCTCCGGCAATGAGCAGGGCTTCTATCCGCAGGAGGGCGCGCCCTACGGCATGTCGCTCGACAATGCGTTGAACTGGCTCGGCATGCCCTGCTGGGCCCCGCCGTTCGGCGAGATCGCCGCCATCGACATGTCCACCGGCGACATCAAATGGCGCCGCCCGATCGGCGCCTCGCAGAAATGGGGCTTCTACATGCCGGAATCGATGGGCTCGGTGACGATCGGCGGCCCCGCGGTCACGGCCGGCGGCGTGATCTTCATCGGCGCCTCGATGGATGCCAAGGTCCGGGCCTACGCGCTCGCCGACGGCAAGGAGTTGTGGTCCGACATCGTCCAGGCCCCCGCGGTCGCCAATCCCGCCGTCTACGAGTACAAGGGCCGCGAATACGTCGCCTTCATCGCGGGCGGCAACACGATCCTCAAGGACCAGGTCGGCGATCAGGTCGCCGTCTATGCGCTGCCGAAATAGCTTCGTGCTTCGACTGGACAATTGACGGTGTGTCGCTTGCTCATCCGAGCGTCTCCTTCCGAGCCTTGAGACAGTTCGACACAATGCGACATTTGGCGGCCAGTCATTGTGTCGCGAGACACTGGACAGGACATGGCAAACCTTCGCTTCGAAACAGATGCGTCGGATCGCCGCGGTCATTGCAGGAGAGACGATGAATCCCCATCCGTAGGACTAGCTACACCCGCCGGCAAATCGAACACAGGTGGGCGATCTTCGCGGGGGGACAGGTCGTGGAGACCAAACGTGATTTGCGCCTCGACTTCTTCCGAGGGCTAGCGTTGTGGCTGATTTTCCTCGACCATATTCCGTCGAATTTCGTCAATTCATTTACCATTCGGAATTTCGGCTTCAGCGACGCCACCGAGATATTTGTTTTCATCTCGGGCTATACTGCTGCCTATGTATACGGCGCAGCGATGAGCCAGCAGGGCTTCCTCGTGGCTGGCGCGCGGATCCTGCGTCGCACCTGGCAGATCTATGTCGCTCATGTCTTTCTGTTCTGCGTCTATCTGGCGCAGATTGCCTATGTTGCCCGAAGCTTCAGGAATACGCTGTATTCCGAGGAGATGGGCGTGTTCGAGTTCCTGCGCGACCCAGACGTGACGTTGATTGAGGCGCTTCTGCTGCGATTCAAGCCCGCCAACATGGATGTGCTGCCGCTGTACATTGCGCTGCTGGCGGGCTTCGCCCCGCTGCTCTGGCTGCTGCTGCGCCGTCCCACCCTCGCACTCCTCGGCAGCATCGCGATCTACGGCGTGACGCGGATGCTTGATCTCAACATTCCGGCCTATCCAAGCGGGCACTGGGTTTTCAATCCTTTTGCCTGGCAGCTGCTCTTCAGCTTCGGTGCCTGGTGTGCGCTCGGCGGCGCCGACCAGCTTCGCGGATTGCTCCTGTCACGTGCCGTCCTGGCCGCTTCGGTGGCCTACCTGTCGGTCTCCCTGGCGATCGTCGTCACATGGCATGTTCCGGCCTGGACCGTGTTCGTCCCGAGATGGTTGGCCGAATGGATGTATCCGATCGACAAGACCAGCCTCGACCCGCTACGCATCCTGCACTTCCTTGCCCTAACGGTTTTGGTCGTGCGCCTTCTGCCGCGCGAATGGCCCTACTTGCGTTCATCCTGTCTCCGTCCCCTCGTACTGTGTGGCCAGCACTCGCTCGAGATCTTCTGTTTCGGCGTTTTCCTGTCGTTTGCCGCCCACTTCATGATCATCGAAACGCACGGCGGCATCGTCCTGCAGCTGTTCGTCAGCTTTGCCGGCATGCTGCTGATGACCATGGCGGCGGCCGTCATGAACTGGTTCAAGCACATTGACGGGCGAGGCCGAGCAGTGCAATCGACCCGCGCCGGACCGGCAAGGAGTTCGTCATGAGGCTTCTGCTCGCGGCGAGCCTCGTCATCATTGCGGCGCTTCCGCTGCCAGCGCCAGCCGCCGGCGGGCAAGCCGCCTGCCTCGTTGCGGACCATCTGGTTCAGGCGACGTTCCCGATGCCGAATGCGAGATCAGCGGCAATGGCGCGTCGCCTCGACATTGCCGTGGTTGGAAGCGGCTCATCCATGCTCGCGGGCAAGGCCGGACCAGATCGCGCGTATCCAAAGCAGCTCGAGTCTGCTCTTGCGGCCCAACTGCCGGGAGTCGCAGTCGACGTGATCGTGTATGCGCGATCGCAGGAGAGCGCGTCTGAGCAGGAACGCAGCATCGTCCAACTGCTTGCAGCACGGAAGCCCAGTCTGGTGATCTGGCAGACGGGTACCGTCGACGCCATCCGGGTTGTCGACGCCGAGGAGTTCGGCGGCGCGCTCGAACGCGGTGTCGCAGCCCTTAAGGCCAAAAACGTCGACGTGGTTCTCATGAACATGCAGTTCAGCCCCAGAACCGAGGCCATGATTGCGATCGGTCCGTATGCCGATCAGATCCGGTACCTCGCGCTCCAAAATTCTGCAAACCTGTTCGATCGTCTAGCCGTGATGAAGGACTGGAATGAACGGGGCACGTTCGACCTTTCTGCGGAGGCCCACAACACCGACGTGGCCGAGGGGGTCCACGCTTGCATCGGCAAACTGCTGGCCCGCCTGATCGTCCAAGGTATGATCATGGCGTCCCATTCCAATTCGCCGGCGACCGAATAGCGCGGTACTCTCCAAGCCAGGGAGGCACCACAAGACGCCTCGATCGATGGCTGCCGGACATACGTCTTGGTGATAAGGACCACGCATGACGCGGATCGCGATCCACACACTTGGGACCCGCGGCGACGTGCAGCCATTCGTAGCGCTCGGACGTGGCTTGCAGAACGCCGGGATCGACGTTTCGTTCGCGACGGCACCGCAGTTCAAACCGTTCGTAAGCGCTCATGGCTTGCCGTTTCACGCTCTGCCCGGAGATCTGGTCGATCTCGTTCACACTCCGCTCGCTCATGCCGCGATGTCCGGCCATCACAAGCTGCTCGCCAGCTTTCGGCTGATGGCGGGATTGGGTCCGCTGTTTCGATCGCTGCTCGACGCGCAATGGGAGGCGGCGCAGGACGCGGACGCCATCGTCTATCATCCAAAAGCCATAGGCGGCGTGCACATCGCCGAGAAGCTCGGCATCCCCGCTTTCGTCGCGCTGCCGTTGCCAGCCCTGTCTTCAACGGGGGCCTTCCCCAGTCCTCTCTTGCCGTTCTCTGATCTGGGGCCACTGAACCGCGCGAGCCACGCTCTGGTGATCCGTTACGGCGACCTCCCCTTTCGCAGGACGGTCGCCAGATGGCGTGAGCAGGTTCTCGGCTTGCCACCAAAATCGGATTGGCTGGCCTTGCGCGGCCGCCCCATCGCCAGGCTCTATCCCTACAGCCCTGCCGTGGTGCCAGTCGCCAACGATTGGGATAAGACGGCTCACGTTACGGGATACTGGTTTCTCGATGACGCCGGAGGATGGACGCCGCCGCCCGAACTCGCTGCCTTCCTCCAAGCTGGACCGCCGCCGGTGTATGTCGGTTTCGGCAGCTTGCCCTCTCCGGACGCTGAGCGGATCACCGCGGTCATCATCGACGCACTGACTCGTGCCGGCCAACGCGGCATTCTGGCGACGGGATGGGGCGGATTGGCAATGCGACGCACGCCCGAGCACATCCACATGTTGAATGAGGCGCCACATGCCTGGCTGTTCTCCCGCATGGCCGCGGTCGTTCACCATGGCGGCGCAGGCACCACTGCGGCCGGTCTCCGCGCCGGGCGTCCCAGCGTCATCTGTCCGATTTTCGGCGATCAGCCATTCTGGGGCCGTGCGGTCCATCGGCTGGGCGCCGGACCTGCTCCAATTCCCCATCGGGAGCTGACGCCGGAACGTCTCGCCACCGCCATCTGCCGCGCCGTCAATGACCCAATCATGCGACGCCGCGCCTCGGCGACCGCGAGGATCATCCAGCAGGAGGACGGCGTCGCCGAGGCGGTCGGGCTGATCAAGGCCCAGGGGGCCCGTTGAAGCTGGAGCACACCGTCCGAACAAAATGCTCGTGCTCCAAGCGAAAGCATTCTCCACACGGACACCGCGCGATGCACTCTCCACAGCATCGCCGGCATCGAGCCGCAACAATTGGCCGCAATCTCCTCGGGGCGGCATGATTGATTGCCCGCCCGGCGAGTGCCATACACGACACGATGTCACGTTCATTGCCCTCTGCGTTCCAGCGCCTCGTCGCGAGCCAGGCCGGCGCTGGCATCATCCTGATGATTTTCGCCACCGCCGCGCTGGTCGTCGCCAATACTCCGGCTTCAGAATTCTACTTCGCTTCACTCCAATGCTACGTCGCCGGACTTTCGATCCTGCACTGGATCAACGACGCGCTGATGGCGGTGTTCTTCCTGCTCGTCGGGCTCGAGATCAAGCGCGAGTTCCTGGATGGGCAGCTCTCGACCTGGCCGCGGCGGGTGTTGCCGGCATTCGCAGCAACCGGCGGAATGGCCGTTCCCGCGCTCGTCTACATCGGCTTCAACCTGAATACCGCGGAGACCTTTCGCGGATGGGCGATCCCAACCGCGACGGACATCGCCTTTGCACTCGGCGCGCTTGCCCTGCTCGGCTCGCGCATACCGAGCTCTCTCAAGGTGTTCCTGACCGCATTAGCCATCCTCGACGACCTCGGCGCCGTCACCGTCATCGCGGTGTTCTATACGGATCACCTCGCGCTCGAATGGCTTGCCGCGTCCGCAGCCGTTCTGACCGTGCTTGTGGTCTTGAATCAAACCGGCGTTGCGCGGCTCTCGGCCTACCTCGTGCTCGGCGTGGCGCTCTGGGTCTTCACTCTCAAATCCGGCGTCCACGCGACGTTGGCCGGTGTCGCGCTGGCCTGGACCATTCCGGCCTCCCCGAGCAAGCACTCCCCCCTCCTCACATTGGAGCACGCGATCCAGCCCTGGGTCGCCTTCTTGATCCTGCCTGTCTTCGCTTTCGCCAATGCCGGCGTGTCCCTAGCCGGTATGAGCTGGGATGTCCTGAAGCAGCCCGTCACCATCGGCATCATCGCAGGCCTGTTCGTCGGCAAGCAGAGCGGCGTATTTGCCGCAACTTGGCTGGCCATCCGGCTGCGTCTGGCTCAGCTGCCCGACGGCGCTGCCTGGCATCAGGTCTACGGCATTGCTGTGCTCTGCGGCATCGGCTTCACGATGAGCCTCTTCATCGGCCTGCTGGCATTTCCGGCTTCCGAAACGCTTCAGAACGAGGTCAAGGTCGGCGTCCTCCTTGGCTCACTGCTGTCGGGCCTGTTCGGCATGGCGCTGCTGAGCTGGCCTGGAAAGCGCAAAGGCGTCGCACCGACGCTGTGAGGTCTAGACTCTCGCATCGGCAGGCTGCCTCCTGGGATCGTCCGCGTTGCACGCCTCCTCTGCGACGCGAGGACGCTGTCCAGCCCGGGGCCGTTCGTGGCCCGACTCTTGCTTTTTCGTCTGTGAGGAGGACCGCAATGCTCGGCATTCCCCGTCGCTACAGCCACTTCGTCTTTGCGGCCATTCAGTCCGGACTCACCTGCTTCGTCGCCGCCGGCATTGCCAGCCTTCCATCCTTTGCGATGGGCGACTTCGTCTCCAACTGGCTGTCGTCATGGCTGATCGCCTGGGCCACGATGTTGCCAATCGTCGTCATGGCCGCGCCCGTCATCCGGTCGCTGGCAGTCTTTCTGACCCGAGACGAGCAACCAGACCCGAAATAGTGGCAGCCTGAGAATCGCACACCCCCTCTCGAAATGGCTGGGCATTGGCTACGCCGCCTCGCAGTACGGCAATGTTATCCCTTGTAACTGAGCATGCAACTCGCAGCGCCGCGTGCCGACGTGAACTGTCGTTCATTCGCGCGACGCCACCCTCAAGGTTGCGGCGATTCAGCGGCAACGAACTCCCGCTCGACATCGAGAGGCCCCGGCTCGTGCGCGTTATCGAGGTAGCCCGACACGAAGAAGCGGCTGAGAACGCGAAGCAGAACGGCCCCGAGCGGTGTCGCCAGCGCAAGCCCCAGGGTCCCGAACAACACTCCGAACAGCAACTGCATCGAGATCGTGAACGCAGGGGGTAGTGATACAGTCTCCTCTTGAACGCGAGGTGTGACAACGTAGCTTTCGATCATCTGAACCATGGTATAAAGCCCGGCGATCCAGAGCGCGCTCGCAAGCCCATCCGACAGCCCGAGCGGGACCGCCGGAATGGCAGCGACAAGCGGTCCGATGTTGGGAATGAACGTCAGCAGCGCAGCCAGAACCGCTAGCACCAGCGCCAATGGAACGCCGAGAGCCCATAGCCCCAGGCCGGTGAGGACGCCGACGACGGCCATAGACACCAGTTGCGCCATCAGCCAGTTGCGCAAGGCCTGCCCCGCTTCGCTCAGCATGTCAGCCGCCAAGGGACGCAGGCTCGGCGCCAACAACGCGGCAGCTCCCCTTACATATCTGCCCGATCGATCGCACCATAGAGCCCGACGAAGACGATGACCACGAGATTGCCGAGCACGCCAAAGGTTGTCGAGAATGCCGAGGTCGCCTCACGGCCCGACGGAACGAAATCGCCGGCGTCGAATGTCTCGAAGGCACGCCGCATCCAATCATGCGCATCGATATAGCCCCGCACCGACTTCAAGGCGCGTGGAAGGCTATTGAGCAGGTTCTGGACCTGGTCGGCAAAGCGGGTACCGGCAAAGGCAAGAAAGACGGCGATCCCCACAATGAAAAGCGTGCAGAAGATGAGAAGTCCGAAGCCGCGCGCCAGACCAAGACGGGCAGCAATCCAGTCGCCGCCCCCGCTGATGAAGACCGCAAACAGAATGCCGGCAAAGACGATCAGAAGCACGTCGGCCGCAAGCCAGAGCAGCACGGTGAAGCCCACACACAGCGCTAGGATCGAGACATTGCGACGGGACATCTGAGCTCGCTGTTGATGTACGAAAGATTGCGAATGCTGCAGCTGGCCGAGGACAGCAGCACCCATGACGACGGCGAGCCTGGGTCGGCTCGATCTCAGTTCGTCGTCTGGCTCCGTGTATACGTAGCGCCGGGTGCGACGAGCGGTCATCGTCGGACTCGTCAAATCCAGTGCCGTACCGAAGCCAGCTCTCCCAAAGGCGAGTCGAAGATGCGAGAATTACACCGTCGCGCAGCGACATCGACGTCGACTGGCCGCCGCCGGCCCACCGTCAAACTTCCATCGAGCAAGGTCCGAAGCCGCAGGCCGCATGGTTTCCACCCCCGGGCCCTACATCGTCAGGCAGCTCCTCCTGCGGCCAGTTCTGTCAACGGCTGCAATTCCTGCAAGGCTGCCCGCGCTCCTGCCGGATTCGGGTGATTGCGGCAGCACGCTCATCGAACCATCGGTTTCCAGAACAACGGCGGCGATGCTGTCGACCTCGGCAAGGCCGTCGTTACGGATCGCGGCAAGAACGTCGTCCCTGGTCACCCTTTGCCGCAGCAGCGCGTCCTCCAGAAATTTGCCACGATGGAGCAACAGCGTCGGTTCTGCCTTGATGACGTGTTGGATTGTCGTCGACCGAACCGACAGCCACGTGATGACGTATTGCAGGCCGATGAGCAGAAAAAGGGCAAGAAGACCTTCGAAAAGAGCGACCGATTTGGTCAGAACGATCGAGGACAACGTCGAACCCAATGCGACGGTGATCACCAGATCGAAGGCGTTCAGTTTCGTGAGCGTCCGCTTGCCTGAGATACGCAGGAACGCTATGAGCGCCACATAGGCAAGCGTACCGACCAGAAGCACGCGCAACAGGCCGCTCCATCCGTCAAAGAACATGCTGGACATACGCCTGACCTGTTCTGAATTAAGTCGCCAACGAACGCCCTCACCTCATTTATGCGTTTTGCTGTAGCTGAATTTCGGAGTGTCCTTGGCCGTGTTCACGAAGGCCTTCCAGTCACCGTCCTTCCGGGTCAAAACGACCGTCGACGGGTCCAGCACCACGTAGCTCTCGCCGAATCCCAAGAAGCCGCCGACATTGACGACGACACCCGAAACGGCCCTGCCATTTTCGATGATCAGATCCTCAATGCTGCCGAGCGACTCGTTCTGATTGTTGTAGACGCCAGCGCCAATCAGCTTGGATGACAGGACGTCCGCCGGTTTCACGGCCACGAACCTCACTGCCAGATTGGCGCTGTCGGCCATTCGTAGGCCCTGCCCCGCCGTATCCGGAGCAGCCGAGTTGTCGGCCGGTGCTGGGGATGGCGACGCTGTCTGCGCTAACGCCGCAGGCGAGATCAGCGCAAGAGCGATCGCCGTCATAAGACCAGACTTCATGTCGAATTCCTTCATTGGCTTAGCCGCCGGCTAGCGTGCCGCGGCGAACGGTTGCTCTGATATCTGGACACAAATGGCAATTTGGCGATGCCGATCCGCTGGTTCTCCCGCATCGATCCGCGAAGGATTAATCCGTGGCTGTCCGGCGGGTTCTGCTCCGTGGTACAGCTGCGTACAAACCAAACTCAATTCGACCCAGGTGCAGCAGCCGCACTACAGGGCGTCACGCATGGCGATCGCCGCGGCGCATTGGTTTGCACCGATCGATCAGGGCTCATTGCGCCGTGTGTCGAAGGTCGCGTGACCGCAGTGGGAACACTTCGGAATTTTATGTCCCTTGGTCACATGGGTGGTTTGGTGACAACGTTCGCAGCGAAAATCGCCCGTCTCTTCTGCCGTCTCGCCAGCATGAGCAGCCATGTCACACCTCCTTGCAGCGCCTGTCCAGATTCGACGACCAACGACAAGGCGTCGAGAGGGTTTCTATTCGACGGCGGGATCGACGCATGCCGACGAACGACAATGCGACATACAAGTTCGCCCGCATGGCCGGATTGCTCCCGCCCCCCCGTAATCGAGTGTTCTTTCCCTTGACAATGCAGCATAAAGGCGGGTCACGCCACGATACCAGGGACTAAGCAGCCAAACGCGGTGAACCTCGGCGCCGGGTCCTCGCGACCAGGCGCACGATCAGGCCCGCTTATTGAGGAGTTGCTGGCGAATGCTGCCAACCAGCATCGGCTGCTTCAGCGGAATTGGACGCTTCACCGCCGTTCGATGCACCATCGTCCTGCTCCGACATAGCGTTTGTTGATTTTGACCCATGATCCCTCGACTGGCCGACCGTGCTCGAATTGCTTGAGACACCGTTGTGGCTCGCCTGACTGTCAGCCTGGTTGTGAGTGGAGCTCTGCGGCTTCCAACCTGAGTTGCCGTTGTCTGCCGCCGTCAGCTTAGTAACCGGGCGGGGCCCGACCAGCAGCAGCACGTCGCGTCCGTTCGGATCCTCGGCACTCACCACCATAGATCCTGGCGCGACCCTGACATTGCTATAACCTTCCTGCTGCAGCTGCAGCTGCACATCTCGCGGCACGTTCTCCCATTGCGCAAGCTGACTTTGGCCAGTCGCGTTCGCACCGATCATCCGGTTCTGGCCGCCTTGCCCCTGCTGCCCTTCATTTTGATTTGAAGCGTTCCGCATGCGGCCCTGGCCGGCGCCATATGGCTGGTTCGGCCATCGGTCGCCGTCGTTCTGATTGGATCCGAGCTGCTGGCGGACGCGGTTGCCAGCGTCGTAGCTAGGGCCACTGCCAATCATGCCCTGAGCCGACTCCTGGTCGTACTGACCTTGATAATTCCGCCCGTAGGGCCGATTGCCATAGGTCGGGGTCTGCCCTTCTGAACTCTGTGCCATGGCGGCAGCCGAGGCACCGGTGAGCAAGGCGGCTGCAATGATTGCGATCGTTCGTGTCTGCATGTGTGTCTCGTTCGGCTGAAGTCCACATCTGGCTAAGGTTTGATTGCTGCAGTGACGGAGCGCGCATTCTTCGCCGCTTCTGGCGATCGACACTGCAAGAGAATCGACACTGCAAGAGATACGGCGCAGAAAGCTTCAGCGTCACATGGCGACCTGCCAATCAAAGCCGCCACCGGTCCGTTCCTGCTCAATGTCTGGCAACGTACCGCCTTCGGCGCTCCGCGGATCCATTCAGCTGACCGATAGCGGAAGGAACGGTTCTACCCGGCAAGGGTTGGATCGCAGCCAAATGGCCGAGGGTTGGATGTCCGGCTTCATCGACGAATACGGTCTGATCGGCGACGAGGAGTCGGGGGCGCTGGTGCGGAAGGATGGCTCGATCGACTGGCTCTGCTGGCCTCGCTTCGACTCCGATGCCTGCTTCGCCGCGCTGCTCGGCACCGCCGCGAACGGCTGCTGGAAGATCTCCGCAACCGGCACGGCCAGGATCGACCGCGCCTACATCGACGATACGCTCGTTCTGCAAACCCGCTTCGAGACATCGACCGGCGTCGCGTCGGTCATCGACTTTATGCCGCCTCGCTCTCGCTCTGCCCGACTCATCCGGATCGTTCATGGACTGCGCGGCCGTGTGGACATGCGTTGCGAGATGACGCTGCGTTTCGACTATGGTTCTGCTCCGCCCTGGCTCGAGGCGAAGGACAGACGCGCGACGGCACGCATCGGCCCCGATCTCGTCGTGCTCGATGCGCCACTGGATCTGGACATCAACGCTGCGCTTGTCAGCTGCAATTTCGCTGTCGGCGCCGGGGACGACCGCGCCTTCGTCCTCTCTTATTCCCTGGACGGCACGAGCGAACCGGCCGACGCCCGCCACGAGCTCGCTGACACCCTCGCTCATTGGGAAGCGTGGAGTTCGCGCTTCCGGACGCTCACCGCCTGGCCTGCGCAGATCAAGCGATCGCTCATCACGCTCAAGGCTCTCACCTACAAGCCTTCGGGAGGGATGGTCGCCGCAGCGACGACGTCACTGCCGGAGCGTCCCGGTGGGCAGTTCAACTGGGATTATCGCTTCTGCTGGATCCGCGATGCCGCCTTCACATTGCTGGCGTTCATCGATGCGGGCTATCACGAGGAAGCCAGGGCCTGGCGCGACTGGCTGCTGCGCGCAGTCGCGGGCGAGCCCAGGAGCATGCGGATTTTGTATCGGATCGATGGCTCCAGAAGGCTGGAGGAATGGATCCCCGACTGGCTGCCCGGCCACCGCTGGACGCCTCCGGTCCGGGTCGGCAATGCGGCAGCTTCGCAACGGCAGCTCGACATCTATGGCGAGCTCGTCGACACCTTGTTCACGGCTGCGAAAGCGGGAATCGACCAGACCGCGCAGGAGGAATTCGTGCTGGACGCGGTCGTTCGCCACGTGGAGCAGATCTGGCGCTTGCCCGATCACGGCCTGTGGGAAGTCCGTGGCGAGCCCAGACACTTTGTCTACTCCAAGGTTTCGGCCTGGGTGGCCATCGACCGCTATGTGCGCCTTGGCTCCAGCAAGGGCCACCACCACGAGCAGCTACGCCGAATGGCGGATCTCCGCAACGAGATGCACCAGGAGATCTGTCGCGAGGGTTACGATCCTGGGCTTGGTCGCTTCACCGAGTATTATGGCGGCGAGACGATCGACGCCAGTCTGCTGCTGTTGCCCCTGCTCGGCTTCCTTCCAGTGACCGACCCGCGGATCACCCGCACCATCACGGCGGTCGAACAGCAACTCGTGATTGATGGACTTGTGCAACGTCGGAAACCACACCACGAGCACAACGAGGGCGCGTTCCTTGCCTGCAGCTGCTGGCTGGCCGACTGTCAGCTGATGCAGGGGCGCAGAGATGAAGCGCGCCGGACCTTCGAGCGGGTGCTCTCGGTCAGCAATGATCTGGGATTGCTGTCGGAGGAATACGATGTCGGCGCACGCCGTTTGTCCGGCAACTTTCCACAGGCGCTGTCCCATCTCTCGCTGATCCGGACGGCTTTGCGGTTCGAAGGAGCCGCGAGCGAGCGCGGCGGAGACATGCCAGCCGGTTAGAGGCCAAGCAGGCTCGCATTCACGCCACGATGTTGCTTCGCTGTTGTCCGATGGATGCGACGGCGGCGCTCAGCGCGTCAGCCGCGCTCCCAGCCGTTGTAGAGCGGCGGCCTTGACTGCGACGGGAAGCAGTTGGCCACGGCCAGCGTGCCCAGTTCGTCCGTCTCCAGCGCGATCTTCTGCGCCAGCAGGACATCTCCCGGGGCAAGACTCTGGGCCGGAGCGAAGCAGAGGCCGAGGCGCGGGTCGCCCTCGGCGTTCAGCTCTCTGATATTCCCGATCGTCCCGTAATAAATCCGATAGCGCCGGCTGCTGTGGCAACCAGTCACGTCGAAGTAGCCATTGGCGTCGAACATCTGGCGCTGTTCGTGAGTCAACCACTGCCGCAGCAGCTTTCTCGCTCGTCCTTCCGGTGTATTTTCGCGCCGCACCGCCCGATAGAGCTGGCGCAACGCGATGAATCCGGGATTACGACGAACTGCGGCAAGACGCTCGCGAGCAGCCGCGTGGGGCATGCCCGCCTACCCTCCAACAAGGCGCGGGAAGAACACCGTCTCCTCCGCTTCGCGATCGAACATGCGCAAGATTCTGAGTTCGCCTGAAGCGTCGCGCGTTGCGGCGGTGTATCCGTCGCCGGTCAATTGTCTGAAGCGCTGCTCGGCCTCAGCACACGCGGCCGCGTCGTGCAAGCTGAAGCGATGCCTGGTGTCTCCGCTGCGATCCATTACAATCTGCATTGCCATTCGCCTTGCTCCTGCTCACCTCACGAGCGCTTTCTGACGGCGCGCTCCCGCTCTCGTGAATTCCCGATCAATGTCGACACTCAGTTCGGTCAGGCCCGCCACGGCCGCCCACGGCGCCATAGATAAGGTTCGGTCGCATCGCTGTCGCACTTACAGTCCGGTAGCACAGAGATCCATTGCAGCGACGGGACCTCCGCTCGCAACCAGCGCATTCGATGATCGTTCCTGCGGACGCGAGCGTGGACCGGCCGGTTCGATGCCTTGTCCGGCGGCGTACCAAACTGAGCTTCGTTGCGAGACTCTTCCGAACTCCAGGTCCCGATCCGACGTTGGTGGCGTCGAATTCAACC
This sequence comes from Bradyrhizobium sp. ORS 375, assembly GCF_000239775.1. Classification (GTDB taxonomy): domain Bacteria; phylum Pseudomonadota; class Alphaproteobacteria; order Rhizobiales; family Xanthobacteraceae; genus Bradyrhizobium. Next base: position 43,752 of record NZ_CAFI01000067.1, on the reverse strand, counting down.
TTAACGGAAGCGTCATGGATCGACTGAGCTTGCAGATGAGAGCTGGCCTTCGGGAGTATGAACTCAGAGTTGGGGCTTCAGGAGCGTGACATGCTGAAATGGGCTTTGATCTTCTTCATCATCTCGGTCGTCGCCGGCTTCCTTGGATTCAGCGGAATCGCGGCGGGAGCGTCGACGATCGCGAAATGGCTGTTTTTCGCCGCGATCGCGATCTTCCTTGTCTTCCTGGTCATGGCCTTTGTCGCAGGCGAGGTGCTGCTCTAGCGAAACGACGTCCGGGGAGGCGCGGCCTGCTGACGCAGCAAGCGACCTCCATTTGAAAAGGTGATGAGACACGCAGAAGCAAGGAGCCCGCATATGAAGTTCATACTCACCGCGACTGCAGCTGCCATCCTGTGTCTGTCGATGTCGTCAGCAGAGGCGAGCCCTGCCAGGGTACTCAACATGGCGGCGATGCGAGCCTCTCCCGGCACAAGCTATGCTGTCATCGCGGTGGTTCCGCGGGGCAAGATCGTCAACGCCCGATATTGCATCAGCAACGGCTGGTGCCGCGTCAAATGGCGTGGAAGGATCGGCTGGATCAACGGAAAGCTCCTCCGCACCCGGCTTCTCCAGCGTCGCAGCTGATGCCGGCCGCAATTGCACGCTCCAAGACCCAAAGGGCAGCCGTTCTGGCCAGCGACCTGATGCCCATCCCAGGACCGTTTCCTTCGCTGACGGGAGTTTGGAACTCTGTATCGTGCAGTTCATTCCCGCTGGATCGTGTCGATAGGCAGGCCCGTCGTGCCCACTTCCCAATCAGGTCCTGCAGCAGTCCTCGTGTTGAAGCGGATCGTCGTGCTGGCCGCGATCTTGTCAGGCCTCCACGGCCATGCCTCTTCCGCGCAAACGCCGGACGGAGCACCTGCGCCGGCCGTTGTCACGATGACGGTCCGCCGCCAGGAGCTCGATCGGAACAGCGAGTTCATCGGGCACGTGCAGGCGATCCAGTCGACCGACATCCGTGCCCAGGTCGCCGGCATCCTGCAACACGTCGCGTTCGAAGGCGGACAGGATGTCGCTGCCGGTGCGCTGCTCTACAAGATCGATCCCGCGCAGTATGAGGCGGCACTTGCCGCCGCCAAGGCACAGCTGCAGAGTGCACAAGCATCTCTGACGCAGGCTCAGCAAAATCTCGAGCGTCAGCAGCAGCTCTACGCGCACGAGACCGCCGCGGAGGCGACCCTTCAGCAGGCCCAGGCGCAGCACGACATTGCGGCAGCCAACGTGGCCGCGGCCCAGGCACAGGTCCAGACGGCCGAGATCAACGTTGGCTACACGACGATTGAGTCCCCAATTGCGGGCCGGGCCGGACCAACGCTGGTGACAGCCGGCAATCTCGTCGGCCCGACGACGGGCACGCTGACGACCGTGGTCCAGCTGGACCCGATCCGGGTCGTGTTCTCGATCAACGAACGGTCGCTGGTTGCCTATCGGCAGTCGCATCCCGGAGCGACGCAGGACGAGATCAATGCGCGCTTCGTACCAAAGCTGAGACTTCCGGACGGATCGCTGTACGGAACGCAAGGACGCGTCGCGTTCGCGGGGCACACGGTGGAAGCCACCACCGGGACACTCCCCGTCTATGCCGACTTTCCCAACCCGGATCGGCTGCTGCTGCCCGGTATGCTGGTGACTGCGATCATCAGTCCGGAATCACCGCCGAGCGGCTTTCTGGTCCCGGCGGCTGCGGTCCTGCAGGACAAGCAGGGACGATACGTTCTGCTGGTCGGCCACGACGGCAAGGTTGAGCGGCGCGACGTCACCCCCGGGCAGCAGATCGAACAGAGCGCATCGATCACCGCCGGCCTCGAGAACGGAGACCAGGTCATCGTCGAGGGGGGCCAGAAGGTGCACCCCGGACAACGGGTCACCACTGTGCCGGAGCGCGCGGCCTCGGGACAGGCCCCCTCTTCAGCCCTGCCGTCGGCGGCGCCGAACTCCGGTACGTCACAATGATGCGCCGATACGACCGGGTTGCGGCATGATCTCCGACCTCTTCATCCGGCGGCCGAATCTATCGATCGTGATCGCCGTGGTGACGGTGCTGGCCGGACTGATCGCCCTGTCGGCCATCCCGGTCGCTGAATATCCACCGATCACCCCGCCAGTGGTCCAGGTGCGGGCGACCTATCCGGGCGCCGATCCGCAAGTGGTCGCAGACAGTGTCGCCGCACCAATCGAAGTCCAGGTGAACGGCGCCCGGTCGATGATGTACATGGATTCGACCAGCACGAGCGGCGGCTACTCGCTGAACGTCACGTTTCAGATCGGCACGGATCCGAACCTCGCCCAGGTCGATGTCCAGAACCGGGTGACGCAGGCAACCGCGCATCTTCCGACCAGCGTCACCTCGCAGGGCATCACCGTGCGTCAATCGTCCACGAGCATGCTGCTCGCGGTCAACCTGCTGTCGCCGCAGGGCACGCATGACCCGATCTTCATCAACAACTATGCGACCATCAATGTCCGGGACGCCTTGGCGCGGCTACCTGGGGTCGGTGACGCGACCGTGCTCGGCGCACTCGACTACAGCATGCGGATCTGGATGAACCCGGTGCGAATGAACCAGCTCGGCATCACGGCACAGGACATCGTCGCAGCCGTACAGTCACAGAACGTGCAGGCTTCGGCCGGACAGATCGGAGCCGCGCCGACGGGAGCGGACCAGCAGCAGCAGCTCACGATCGTCGCTCACGGCCGCCTGCAGACCCCGGCCGAGTTCGGCAACATCGTGCTGCGGACCAACCCGAACGGCGCCGTCGTCCGCATCAGCGACGTCGCCAATGTCGAGCTCGGTGCACAATCCTATGATGCCGAATCCAAGCTCAACGGCCAGCCCTCGGCCACGATCATCGTGTATCAGGCACCGGATGCCAACGCATTGTCCGTGAGCCGTGAGGTTCATGCCGAGCTCGACCGGCTTGCAGCACGGTTTCCGAGCGACCTCCGCTATACGATCGTGTTCGACACCACCCGCTTCGTCACCGCGACTGCGGAAGAACTGGGGATGACCCTGGGCATCACCTTCGTCCTGGTGGTGCTCGTCACCTATATCTTTCTGCAGGAGTTCCGCGCCACGCTGATCCCGACCTTGACGGTCCCGGTTTCGCTCATCGGCACCTTTGCCATTCTCTACGTCGCCGGATACAGCGCCAACACAGTGACGATGTTCGCCCTCATTCTCGCGATCGGCCTGGTCGTCGACGATGCCATCGTGGTGGTCGAGAATGTCCAGCGGGTCATGGAGGAGCAGCCGGACATATCGGCACCGGACGCCGCGCGGCTGTCGATGCGGCAGGTCACCGGCCCGATCATCGCGACGACGCTGGTGCTCGCCGCCGTGTTCGTGCCTGTTGCCTTCCTCGGCGGCGTGACCGGCCAGCTCTACCGCCAGTTCGCGGTCACCATCACGGTTGCCGTGCTGCTGTCGGCCGTCAGCGCGCTGACGCTCACACCAGCCCTTGCTTCCCTCCTGCTCCGTCCGCCCTCGACGCGCCGCAAGATCGCGCCGCTGCGCTGGTTCGCGGCGGGGCTCGATCGCGGCCGCCGCGCTTACGTCGGTGCAGCCGGATGGTTCGGACGCCATCTGATCGTACTGCTGATCGCGTTTCTTCTCACCGGAGCCGCCCTGTTCGGCCTGTTCCGGCTGCTGCCGACCGGATTTCTGCCTAGCGAAGATCAGGGGTACTTCTTCGTCAACGTCCAACTGCCGGACGCTGCAGCCTTCCCGCGAACTCAGGCCGTCATGGAGGACGTGAGAGCCACGCTGCAGAACACGCCCGGAGTAGCTGACGTCATCAGCGTGGCTGGCTTCAGCCTGCTCGCCGGAGCCGGATCGAACGTGGGATTGCTGATCCCGGTCCTGAAGCCCTGGAGTGAGCGGACCGCGGACCAGACCGTGAGCGCGATGATAGGCCGGCTGCTGCCGCGCTTTGCCGCTGATCCCCGCGCCTCGGTCGTGGCCTTCAACCCGCCGCCGATCGCAGGCCTCGGCCGCACCGGCGGGTTCGACTTCCAGCTCCAGGCAATCAGCGGCCAATCCCCGCAGCAGCTCGCGGCCACGATGCGCGGTCTGCTGATTGCCGCCAATGGGGATCGTCGGCTTTCCTCCGTCTTCAGCACGTTCAGTGCGTCCGTGCCGCAGGTCCTCGCGCGGATCGACCGGACCCGCATCGCGCAGTTCGGGGTGACACCGGCCGCCATCTTCACCGCGATGCAGGCTCACCTCGGCTCGTTATTCGTCAACGACTTCAATCTGTATAGCCGAGTCTATCAGGTCCAGATCGAGGATCAGCAGCAGTTCCGGCGCCGCATCGGCGACATCAACAATCTGTATGTCCGAAGCTCGGCGAATGCGATGGTGCCGCTGCAGAGCCTCGTGCAGCTCTCGACCATCCTCGGTCCCGCCGCGATCACCCGCTACAATCAGTTTCCATCGGTGGCCATTAATGGCCAGCCGGGCGCGGGCGTGAGCTCCGGGACAGCGCTGACCGCCATGGCGGAGATCGCCGACCGGACTTTGCCGACCGGCTACACCTATGTGTGGTCCGGTATCTCACTGCAGGAGCAGGCATCTTCGGGCCAGGCCCCGTGGGTGTTGGCTCTGGCGCTGGTCTTCTCCTATCTGTTCCTCGTGGCTCAATACGAAAGCTGGATGACTCCGCTCGCAGTTCTCCTCTCCGTCACGGTGGCCGGCGTGGGCGCTCTTGCGGGTCTCTGGCTTGCCGGCCTGAGCAACGACATCTACGCGCAGATCGGTCTCGTCCTGCTGATCGGCCTGGCGGCCAAGAATGCGATCCTGATTGTCGAGTTTGCGCGGGAGCGTCGCGATGCCGGCTCGCCGGTGGTCGAGGCCGCGATGACCGGAGCATCCATGCGCTTCCGGGCCGTCCTGATGACGGCGACCGCCTTCATTCTCGGCGTTGTGCCGCTCGTCCTGGCCACCGGCGCGGGCGCCGCCAGCCGGCGCGACATCGGCGTGACCGTGTTTGCCGGCATGCTGGCGGCCACATTCATCGGGATCATCCTCATTCCCGGCCTGTTCGTTGCCTTTCAGCGTTTCAGCGAGTGGATCTCGGGCAGGCGAAACGCGGTTCGGGAGCGGCAAGACCGTGCGCCCGAATAGCCGATCGTTCTTGTTACGCACGCAAACCATCGCGTCGAACCCGTCGGAACGCCACTGTCGGACGTCCGTTTGCTCGGGATGTGGATCTATGCCCTCATCCCTGTGGGTGCCTCGCTGCTCGGTGGCCTGTTCGTCGTGTTCTCGCAGCCGAGCAAGCAGATCACGAGCGCCGCCCAGCATCTCGCCGCCGGCGTGATCTTCGCCGCCGCCGCCTCCGAGCTGTTGCCGGACGCGATCCGCCGAGGGACCATCTGGCCCGTTGCGGCAGGAGCCGTGGTCGGCCTGGCGGCCATGCTCATGCTTCGGGTGGCCGAGCAGCGCGCCAGCGGGCCGGCTGGACTGATTGGAGCAGCCGCAGTTGACGCCCTCATCGATGGCATCGTCCTGGGCCTCGGCTTCGCCGCCGGTCAGACGCAAGGCATCCTGCTCGCGATCGCGCTGTCGCTGGAATTCCTGTCGCTCGCCGTCGGAATCGCGGCGGCATTCCAGGCGGGTGTGCCCAAACACCTCGTCCTCGCAACCACGGTCGTCGTATCATGTATGGTTCCTGTAGGAACGCTGCTGGCTCATCCCATCTCGCGCAGTCCTGACGCACTTGAGACCGCTGCATTCTCGTTCGGCCTCGTCGCCCTGCTCTATCTCGCGGTCGAGGAATTGATGGTGGAGGCTCACGAGGTCGAAGACCGCCTCTGGACCACGGCGATGTTCTTCGTCGGATTCATCGGGCTGGTCATTCTCAACGAAGCACTCGGCTGATGCAATCAGCGCGCGTTCGCACAGGCGATCACCGGCGGCACAATCGCAGAAGCAGAGTGTCCAACGTCGGCATAGCCTCCGACCTTCGTTCCGAAGCCGCCGACCCGAGTGACGACGTCAGCTGATGTCAGGGCCGCAAACTCATCGCAGTAGCGATAACCCATCGCGCAGCCGGCGAAGGTGTTCGCTGACGCTGGATGAAGATAGATCTCGACGAGTCCCGCGGGAAGGCGCCCGAGAAGAGCCGATAACCGCGAGCGCGTGAATGCGCCGGACCAGGCGAGGCCGAACACTGCGTCGGGCACGAGAAAGCCGGCGCGCCGGGCGATACGTCGTAGAAAAGTTGCGTGTGCCTGCAACGCAAGGCCCGACAGGCCCGGGGCCGTCCTATCGATCTCCCAAATAGGCTTTCGCGGCTCAACCGGAATCCGCACTGCAGGGGCGCCAAATTGGCGCGCGATTGCAAGCAGGTCCGACAAAACCACGGGGTGGAGGTGAAAGTGCTTGTGAACGTTGACATGATCGAGCTTGAGCCCGGTCCGGACGAAGGATTCGAACTGAGCCTCGATTTCTGCCCTGAGCTGGCGCCGTGTGTCCTGAGAACGTACGAGCTCGACGGCCAACCGCACCTGATCCGTTCTAAGTCGTCCATTCGCGGCGAGTAGATCCGGGATGTGGTCCTGACCGAGAACTGCGTGGCCCTCAAGCAGCGTCAGATGTAAACCGATGTTCAGCTCCGGCAGTCGACGTGCGCGCGCGATGGCGTCAATCGCGGCTGCTCCACTCACCATCAGGCTAGCTGCAGTCAGCGCTCCCATTCGGTGCGCGCTCTCGACTGCCTCGTTCACCTCTTTTGCGAGCCCGAAATCGTCGGCATTGATCACGAGGCGATGCAGCATGGGCGATCCGGCGGGGGCTGGCCGGAGCAATGCTTCCAGCTTCCGCTTCGTTCCCTCGACTGACATCGCGGAGTGTTCGCGACCGTACACTTTATACTCCGTCCGACCGGCTCTAAGATGGCAGGAACTTGCAGGTGCCAGACGGTTTGATCGATCGAGGGCTTGCGCCCTCGTTCGGCTCCTCGCGCGAAGCGTCTTACTGCCATGATCACCAGGCTCATTGTGCGGATCGTTGACTCCTGTGCACAGCACAAATGGGCGACGCTCGTACTCGGCATGCTGCTCATGATCGGCTGTAGTCTGTTTGCCGTGACGCGCTTCCAGATCAACACCGATGTGGAAGCCTTGATCGCGCAGGACCTGCCGTGGCACCGGCGTCAAGCTGAGCTCGAGCGCGCGTTTCCGCAGCGCGCAGTGACGGTGGTGGTCGAGGGACGCACTGCCGAGGGCGCGACGCTCGCCGCCGATCGACTGGCCGATTCCCTACGCAACGACCGTGCCCACATCCGACAGCTGAACCGGCCGGACGCCGGCCTCACGCTCGAGGGAAACGGGCTGCTGTACAGCTCGGAGGCCGATCTCAAGCAACTGATCGCTGGGCTCACAACCGCAAAGCCATTGCTGCGCGGCTTGGCTTCGGACCCTTCGTTGCGCGGCGTTGTCAACATGCTGACGTCCGTCGTCCAGTCCGGCCAGGTCGGCCTCGACCGCCTTGCTCGTCCGCTCGCGCAGGCGAGCGAGACCCTGAAAGACGTGCTGGCCGGGCGGCCCGCCACCTTCTCCTGGCAGGCGCTGCTCCAAGGTCATGACCTGCCACTCAGCCTGCGACGGCACTTCATCGAAGTCTCCCCCGTTCTCAACTTCGATCAATTGCAGCCCGGCCGCGCCGCAACCCAGGCCATCCGAGGCGCTGCGCATGAGCTCGCCCTGAAGCGCGACTATGACGCGACGGTTGCGCCGACGGGCCAGGTTCCCATGAACGACGAGCAGTTCTCGGTCATCCGCGAAAGCGCGTTGCGCGACACGCTGGCCGCCGTGTTCGGCGTGATCGTCGTGCTCTGGCTCGCCCTGCGGTCCTGGAAGCTCATCGTCGCCGTCTTGTTCAGCCTTGCGGTAGGACTCGCAGCGACCGCCGCGCTCGGTCTGCTGATGGTCGGCTCATTCAATCTGATCTCGATCGCATTCTTCGTGCTGTTCGTCGGCCTCGGAGTCGATTTCGGTATCCAGCTCAGCGTACGCTACCGTGCCGAACGCCATGAGATCGGTGATCTGCGAAAAGCCTTGAGGAATGCCGCGCACAAGGCGGGTGATCCCCTCGCCCTGGCGGCTGCTGCAACGGCCGTCGCGTTCTTCGCCTTTCTGCCGACCAGTTACCGCGGCCTTTCCGAGCTCGGCCTGATCGCGGGCTTCGGCATGATCCTCGCGTTCGTCTCCAGCATCACGATGGTGCCGGCCGCACTGATGCTCCTGGCCCCGGCGGGCGAGGCCGCGCCGATCGGCTTCCCCCGCCTCGCGCCGCTCGACAACTTCCTGCAACGCCACCGCAAGATCGTCCTGGCCGTCACGGCCGCAGTCATTCTGGCTGGACTTCCGCTCCTGTTCCAGCTCCGGTTCGATTTTAACCCAATCAATCTGCAGAACCCGTCATCGCCCGCGGTCGCCACCTATCGTAAGTTGCAGCAGGATCCGCTGGCGGCAAGCCTGGACGCTGAGCTGCTCGCCGCCAATCTCGAGGATGCCGATCAGCAGGCGAAGCGGCTCTCAGCGTTGCCCGAGGTTGCGCGCACATCAACACTGTCGACCTTCATCCCGGCTCAACAGGATGGAAAGCTCGCCATCCTTCATCAGGCACGCTCTGATCTTGGACCGGCACTCCGGATACGGGAGGAGACCGAGGCTCCCACCGACGAGCAGACCGTTGCTGCCCTCCAATCGGCCGCCAAGGCGCTCCAGGAAGCAGCCAGAGCCGACGAGGGAGAGGGCGGGACCGCTGCGCGCGATCTCGCCGGGCTCTTGGAACAACTCGCCAACGCCGATGCGGCGGCTCGCGAGCGCGCCGCGCTCGCCTTCATTCAACCGTTGACCTATGATCTCCAGGCACTCAGATCTGGCTTGTCCGCAAGCCGTGTGACACGCGACACACTGCCCCCGGACCTGAAGCGGGACTGGGTCCTTCCGGACGGCCGCGCCCGGGTACAGATTTCACCCAGAGGCAATGCCAATGACGCCGACGTGCTGCGCGGCTTCGCCCGAGCCGTGCTGGCCGCTGCTCCTGTGGCTAGCGGCGCCGCGATCAGCTACTATGAATCCAGCCGCACCGTCACCGGCGCCTTCGTCGAAGCCGGGCTCCTTGCGCTGCTCGCGATCACGGCGCTGCTCTATATCGCCTTGCGGCGGATCGGCGACGTGCTGCTCACGCTCATTCCGCTGCTCGTCGCCGGTCTGCTTGCACTCGAAATCATGGTGATCTGGGGTCTTCCACTCAATTTTGCTAACATCGTGGCACTCCCGCTTCTTCTCGGAGTCGGTGTTGCCTTCAAGATCTACTACATCATGGCCTGGCGGGCGGGAAAGACGCACCTGCTCCAATCCGCGTTGACCCAGGCTGTCGTGTTCAGCGCGCTGACGAACGCCGTTGCCTTCGGCAGCATGTGGGCCTCCGAATATCCGGGGATGTCGAGCATGGGAAGACTGATGGCCCTCTCGCTCCTCTGCACCATGACCGCCGCCGTGTTGTTTCAGCCCGTCCTGATGGGACAGCCGAGAGACGTGAAGCCATTCGCACGCGAATGCCCAGAGGCGCCACCTGCAGCGGAGTAAAAACACAGTCCGCGACCGATCCAACCTTACCCTCGCAGGGAACGGGCGGCGTGCACGATCGATTGGAAGCCATGTGATTGTTTCTACGCACCTTCGCCTTTCGGCGACAGCGCTCGTTATCAACAGCTGGCCTCCTTCGTTCAAAACCCGACCGTAGCTAATCCCAATGCGCATTCTCTCCAACACGCTCAAAGCTCATGACCTCCAGACCGAACGCCGCCGTCGCGCCATTGTCGACCTGACCGCGCCGATCGATTGGCCCTACAGCCCAGTGGAGATCCGTGCCGATCTTCTCATTCATGTCGTCGGGCTTTGCTTTGCCATTTCCGCAGTCCTGGCAATGACCGCTGTTCTCGCGCCGCTGAGCGACGTCGAGATGCAAGTCGACGTCGCGATCTATCTCATCGGTCTGCTGCTGACCCTCAGCACGTCGGCGGCCTTCAATCTCTGGCCGATAAGTCCCGCAAAGTGGCTGCTGCGCCGCCTCGATCATTCCGCCATCTATGTTCTGATCGCCAGCACCTACATGCCGTTCATCGCCAGGGTCCAGCAACCCGGAGTTAAGCTTGCCTTGCTTGTCAGTCTGTGGAGTACGACGGCTGCAGGGGCGACGGTCAAGCTGCTGATGCCCGGCCGCTACGACAGGCTGGCGCTCGTCGCCTATCTGCTGATGGGATGGTGCGGTCTGACTTTGTGCAGAGCGCAGGCCGACACGCTTCCACCTGCGGTCAATTGGCTGATGATCGGCGGCGGCGTGTCGTTCAGCGTCGGTGTCGTGTTTCATCTCTGGCGGCGGCTGCGCTTCCAGAACGCAATCTGGCACTGCTTTGTCCTGATGGGAATTGTGCTGCACTATTTCGCGATTTTCGACATCGCGAGCAACGGGCACGCTCCCCATTGAGGACATCCGCTCCTGCTTCAGGGCCAGCTCAACACGTTGCTTCGGACAGGGAGACGATGACTCAGATGTCGACCGGCGAATTCACCAAGCGCGTCGCGATTGCGGTCGCATTCGCCGCGTTGCCGCCGTTGGTTTGGTATCTGCGCGACTTCGTGCTTGTCTTCGTCGGCGCAATCCTGGTGGCCATGCTCTTGGAGTTGGTGAGCGAGCCGTTCACGCGCTGGATCGGCATGCCGCACGGCTTTGCTCTGATGGTGTCCGGTCTTCTCATTTTTTGTACCGCAGGCGGAACATTCTATCTGTTCGGCACGCAGCTGGCGTCGGAGATCCAGGACGTGCTGACCCGCGCCGAAGCTGCCGCCTCCTCCATCCGGGACAATATGCGACACTCGGAGTTTGGCCGGCTCGTTCTCGCCCATGCCGGGACGGGAAACATCTCGCTGACGAGCCTTGCCAGCAATCTCGCCAGTCTGAGCGTCCAGGTTCTCGAACAGATCGTCTTCACTGTCGCCGCCGGGGTTTATCTCGCCGTGCAGCCCCAGGTCTATCGCAAGGGCCTGGCGGCGCTCTTCAGGCCGGGGAGCCGTCGTGACGCGCTCGAAACACTCGATGATATCGGCCGCGCGCTGCGCCTGTGGCTGCTCGGGCAAGGGATCCAGATGCTCCTCATCGGAGCCCTGTCCGCCACAGCAGTCTGGCTCATCGGCCTGCCGTCTCCGATCGCCCTCGGCGTCATCGCGGGCGTCTGCGAGTTCGTTCCCTATGTGGGACCGTTGATCGCGTCCATCCCAGCCGTCCTGGTGGCCGTGAGCTCAGGCCTCCCCGTCGCCATCTGGACGATCGTGGCGTACCTCATCATCCATCAGATCGAAGGGAACGTCATCGTACCAGTCATCCAGCGGCAGCTCATCTTCCTGCCGCCCGCCGTGCTCATCCTCAGCATCGTGCTCGTCAGCATGATCTTCGGCGATGTCGCGATCGTGTTCGCTGCACCGATCACGGTGATCACCTTTGTTGCCATCAAGAAGCTGTATCTCCGCGAAGTGCTCGGCCAGCCCACAAGCTTGCCAGGCGAACCAAAACCGTGAACAGGAACCTATCCGGCGGCCACTCATTGAGCGGTCCGAGGATGACGACCGAGGCGCGCGATGGATCTTGCGCTATCGATTGCCTGGCTTGTTTGTGTTGCGTGGCTGATTGCGCGTGCCAGCCGTCAGCAGGCGCTGCTGCCGTCGCTGGGATCCGTGCAAGCACCGAACAATGATTATCCGGGCGTCTGCGTCATCATTCCCGCGCGCGACGAGGCCTGCAACCTCGCCGCTTGCCTGCAGGACCTCGATGCGCAGGACTATCCGCGCGATCGTCTAGCGATCTTGGTCGTCGACGACAGCTCTCGCGATGAAAGTCTCGCGATTGCCCAGTCGTTCGCCGCCCGATCGCCGTTGATCCGGCCAGTCAGCAGTCCGCCGCTTCGCCCCGGTTGGGTTGGGAAGCCGCAGGCCTGCTGGACCGGTGCCCAGGCCGCCCCTGCCGGCGCGGAATGGCTGTGTTTCATCGATGCAGATGTGCGTGCCGAGCCTTCATTGCTGACCAGGGCGGTTCGAACTGCCGAGTACCTTGAACTCGATCTGCTGTCGCTTGCACCACGTCAGGAGCTTGTGAGCTTTCCGGAGCGTTTGCTGATTCCCTGCGGCTTCTATCTGTTGGCATTCACCCAGGATCTCGCAACTTTGCAAAGGCCAGAAAGCCCCGGCGTTACCGTCAGTGGACAATTCATGCTCGTTCGGAGATCAGCATATCGCGCGGTCAACGGCCATGCTGCCGTGCATTCCGCGATCTGCGAAGACGCTGCCTTGGCAGGCCTGATTAAACAAAGCGGACGGCAGGTGCTGCTTGCTGACGGGCAGACGGCGCTGACCGCGCGCATGTACCGAGGCTGGACAGATCTGTGGCCTGGCCTTTCGAAAAACATGGTCGAAATGCTCGGTGGTCCCGCGGCGACCGTCATCACCGCCGCCCTGGTCGTACTGGCGTCGGCAATCAGCATCCTGCTGCCCGCGCTGCTCGCTGAACGGTGTGCCGATGGGACCACGTCGAGCTGCATTGCAGCTCTGCCGGCTGCCGCGGCAACCGCGGCGCTCGTTGGACTCCATGTCGCCGGAGCCGTCTACCTGCGTATCCCGTTCTGGTATGGCTTGCTGTTTCCGCTCGGCTATTGGCTAGGCGCATGCCTTGCGATCGAGAGCGTCCGTCGTCACCGCAAGGGGCGCATCGTGTGGAAAGGACGGATCTACCCGTGACCGGCACGTCCTGCCAGATCAGCACCGCGAAGGATCACGAGCACGTCGAGAAGCTTTCGACACACGCGATCCTCTTCATCGTGGCCCTCGCGATCATCACCTTATATGAGCTTCAGCTCGTTCTGCTTCCGTTTGTCCTGGCCGCCGTCGTGAGCTACATTTGCTGGCCTTTGATCGCGCGGATCGTAGCAGCAACACATCTGCCGTGGGCGCTCGTCGCGGCCCTGGGCTTCTTTGTCATCGTCGGCGCGGGTGCGCTGTTCGGCTGGCTATGCGGTCCTCCCTTCGCCCGTGAGATCGCTGCCGCGCTCGGCGACCTGCAGACCACGATCGCGCAACTCGTCCGCGGCGTTGTCGGCGCCGGCCCCGTTCGCGTTCTCGGCCAGCAGATGTCTGCACCGGATATCGCACGCCAAGCCACCGTTGCGCTGAGAGATGCACTTGCCACCCCGCGCCTGATCGCGTTGCTGGCCGGTACGACGTTCGGCGCCGGCTTCGGGCTAATGCTCACGCTCGTCATTCTCTTCTTCTTCATGATCAGCGGCGACTCCATTGTCCGCGGCCTGATTCGGCTCGTTCCGCCAGGGCATCGCACGCTCGTGACGGATCATCTCCTCGTCACGCTCGATCCCGTTCTGCGGCGCTACTTCATCGGCGTGATGGCCGTCGTCTGCCTCGCGGCAATCCTGGCCTATATCGGTCTCGGTCTCGCGCTCGGCGTTCCGCACGCCATCTTTCTCGCGCTGCTGACGGGCGTACTCGAGGCAATCCCGGTCGTAGGTCCAATTGCCGCGGCGGCGATCGCGGGCGTTGTTGCCCTGCAGCACAATTCGAGCTTCGATGCCATCGTCGGCTATGGCCTCTACCTGGCGGCCCTGCGGCTGACCATCGATCAGCTGATCGGACCGATCCTGCTCGGGGCGGCGGGGCGCGTGCATCCGACTCTCATCATATTCTGCTTCCTCGCAGGCGGCGCGATTTTTGGCATCGTCGGCGTGATCACGGCCGTGCCGATCGCACTCGTGATCCGAACGACGCTGGCGACCTTGTACGACGAAAGCCCCGAGCAGATGCGCAGAGGGAGCAGCCCAGGAGTGACAAGATGAGCCTCGTCCGCCATCTCCTTGAACGGCTGGAGGACCGCTTCGGCAATGATCTTCCCCCGGTTCGATTGGTGTTCCCCGACGGCTCCTTCTTCTCGTCGACGCACCCTAACGTCACGATTACGTTCCACTCGGCCGTCGCACTGAAAGCCCTTGTCGTCGGCGATTTCTCGCGCGCCGCCGACTGCTATGTTGCGGGAGATATCGAGGTGGACGGACCGATCGAGAATGTCGTTCGCGCGGGGATTGCTCTTGCAGAGCGGCTCGGCCGCTTTTCACCGATCGTCGGAGCCGCACGCCTGCCGGCGCTGACACGGCTGCTGCGGAAACGATCACGCGCTCGCAGCAACGTCCATCATCATTACGATGTCGGCAATGATTTCTACCGGCTCTGGCTGGATCCGCTGATGATTTATTCCTGCGCTTATTTCCGCACCGGACACGAGGACATTGCGCTCGCGCAGGAGCAGAAGCTCGAACACATCTGCCGCAAGCTTCTGCTGCGACCAGGCGACCGGCTGCTCGACCTCGGCTGTGGATGGGGAGGCCTGGCCCGATGGGCGGCGACGCGCCACGGAGCGCAAGTTGTCGGCGTCACGCTGAGCGGGCAGCAATATGCGGCAGCCAGCGACGCCGTTACCTCGGCAGGCCTTTCCGATCGGATCGACATCCAGCTCAAACACTACGAGGATCTCAATGACATCGGTAGTTTTGACCGGATCGTCTCAGTCGGCATGTACGAGCACGTCGGGCTCGCTCATCTCCCGGCCTATTTCCGGACCGTGGCCAGAGTGCTGCGCCCCGGCGGGGTGTTCCTGAACCATGGAATCGTTTCGACCGATCCCGCCGGCCGCTCGCGCGGGCCGCCCGGCGGCGAGTTCATCGACCGGCATGTGTTTCCCGGCGGCGCCGTTCCCCACCTGTCGCGTGTTCTGGTCGAGCTCTCCGCGTCCGGCCTCGAATTCGCCGATGCGGAAGACCTTCGTCCGCATTACGCGCTCACGCTACAGCACTGGAGCCGTCGACTGGAACAGCATCTCGCCGAGGCATACGCAACGACTCGTCCGGAGATCGTTCGAACCTGGCGGGTCTTCCTCGCCGGCATGGCTTGCGCCTTCGATCGCGGATGGCTGTCCATCGCGCAGGTGCAGGCGTTCAAGCCATCGACCGACGGCTCGGTCCAGCGGCCCTGGACGAGAGGTTACCAATATGTCCGCCCTCCTCCCGCCGTCGGGGCACCGTTTTCGTCTCCGCTGGAAGCCGTCGGCGGCGACTTGGCGAGCACGGTATCGCGCCCGCTGTCCGCATCGGAGCGATCGTGATGTTGAGCAAGTTGATGGCCACTATCGATCAATCTCTGCGCGACCGGCAGCACATCTTCGAGTACACGTCCTCCGCCAGTTGCCTGTTCCGACTGCAGAGGGCGGCGTGCCGTACCGCCGTGATGCTGCCAGACGGCACCTATCTGCCCGCCGGCGCTCCATTGCTTGCACTTCATGTCTGGAACGAGCATGTCCCCCCGTTTTCCCCGACCGGTCCCACGCTGGCCTGGGCGCGACGGCTTGCGCGTGAGATCGACCTGTCGTTGCGCGAGCTCGCATCCTTCGTAGCCAGCCGCAAGGATTTCGACGACATTGTTGCGATCAGCGGGACGCTTGCCTTTGGATCGGATGACACAGCTCCGCTGATGGCCGAGCTTTCGGCGCGCTACGGCTTTGCCGCAGCACGCGAGCAGGCCAGCACATCAAGAACCGTAGCCGAGCGCGTGCACTGGTTCGGCGAGAATGTCCTGATCTCCCTGCTGGTGTGGTCGCATAACCCGGCCGCCCTGCGCAGCAACACCTTGGGGCGGACCCGCGTGGCCGTCTATATGCCGCGCGCCGCTCTCATTGCTCGGTTTGGCCGCAGCCCGGATCAGGGCCCTTCCCGGTCACAAGCCGGTGGGCAGACCGCCGCAGGCGGCTGAGCGTCGCACGCCATACCCGTTCGCTTCGAACCAGCTGAGCGCATCATGGACCGCTAGCCGATAACTCCTCGCGTGATAGCCCAGTTCACGCGCGGCCTTTGCCGTGTTGAAATACATCCGGTGCCGCGCGAGCTGAACGCCGGTCCAGGTCGCCAACGGCTCCCTTCCGGTCAGAAAGGCGCTGGCTTCGCCCGCCAACGCAGCCGGCACAGCAGCGTACCAAGGCAATCGGACGGCGCGAAAGCGCCGGCCAAGCTGCGACGCGACCTCCGCCAACAAATCCGACAGGGAGACGTTCTGACCGCCGAGCACATAGCGCTGCCCGATCCGACCGCGGTGCAGAGCCGCCAGATGCCCCTTCGCAACATCGTCAACATGAACGAGGTTCAATCCGGTGTCCACGAAAGCCGGCATCCGGCCCCTCGCTGCCGCGACGAGGATGCGCCCGGTGGGTGTCGGACGCCAGTCACGCGGGCCGATCGGCGCTGACGGGTTTACGACAACGGCGGCCAGATTGTCCTCGGCGATCTTCTGAAGAACCAGTCTTTCAGCCAGAATCTTGCTGCGCTTATAGGGGCCCACAGCCATCTCGAGTGGAAGACTTTCCGGCTCCTCCGCCGAGGCGTCACCGACCTGATATCGCAAGGTCGCGACGCTACTCGTATAGACAATCCGCTCAATTCCCGCGCGCAGAGCCGCCGACATCAAATGGTCGGTGCCCATCACGTTGCAGGCCAGAACTCTCGCGCCATGATGCAGCGACAGCCTGTAGTCAGCCGCGACATGGAACAGAAAGCGGCATCCCTCACAGGCCTGGCGCAGCGAAGCCGAGTCAAGCAGATCCCCGTAAGCGAAGTGTACGCTCTCGGACGACAGGTCTGCATAATGGCTTCCCCTTCTGACCAGCGCTCGAACTCGAAATCCTTGCCGAACCGCTTCGCGGAGCACTGCCGAGCCGATGAAGCCGCTGGCTCCGGTCAGAAGGACATCGGCTTTACTCAGGGACATCAAGTCCTCGTGGCCGACTTGGGTTCGGCGGCCGTGCCAGGCGAGGCGAGCGCCAGACAACATCCGTGCAGTGATCGCCTCGCCTGCGGCCAATCCGCGCAGAGACGCAAGATGGCCAAGGCGTCAAGCGGACGTCGCATCACGAGTCCGCAAAGACGGACCGGACTTGTCTGCCCGGCGGAAGAGACACAGCTCACCGCCGCCTCGGGCACGCGCCGCCCAACGTCATCCATGACGACCCGGATGGCCAGAAATGGGATTTTGTTGGTAGCCGCCCATCGCGCAATTGAATGCGATTCCATATCGACCGCAACCGCCCCCGATCGTCGCGAGAGCTCGCGGCGCGCTCCTGCACTGGTGACAGCGACGTCGGCGCCGGCGATTGGAGCGTAGATCGCGGACGACATCTCCGATAGCACACCATCTGCCCACCGATCGTCGGTGGGAAAGCACTGCCCGTTGAATACGACGGCGGACGCAACGACCACATCGCCCAGGCTGACTTCGTCGCACAGGCCGCCGGCAAGGCCGAGGCTAACGAGACCCCGGATACGAGTGGCTGAAAGGCATTCCAAGCTCTGCGCCCAGGGTTCGACGCGGCTCAGCGGTACGAAGTGCCTCCGCGCTATCTGCGACTCGAGCTCCAGCGCCACGCAGATGGTGACGCCTCCGTCCGAGCCCGATGTCTGCAGGAATTCCATGAGCATCAACGCCGACGCTATTTCAAGGTTGCTCACGCTGCGACGCTACCTTGGCGAGGAGTCCGCAAGGCAACTAGCGACTCTCAACAACATCGAGCCATTTCTCAACAACATCAAGACATCACTTCTGCTGCGTACCAACAACTTAGGAACGTCCCGGCATATTGGTTCATTCGCAACATGAGCCTGCTAAAGGCGCAGTCTTGGCGGCAATCGCATGGTCTCCATGCTCAGGCCCAGCCAGTTCTCATGTCAGACGCATCGTGATTTGATCATGACAGCACCTCATTTCCATATCGTTGCCGACCTCTGTCTTGCCGGCGCCAGCCTCGGCATTCTGTACAACTGCTTTGCAGCAGGAGCCGTGCTCTGGTTCTTCGGTCAATCATCCGAACCTTCCCGCAACATGCACGCGTCTCGAACCGTCACCATTCTCAAGCCGATACACGGCTCGGAGCCCGGCCTATACAAACGTCTGTCGACTCTCTGCCGGCAGAACTATGCTGATTCGATCCAGATCGTAGCAGGAGTCCAGAGTCCAGCGGACCACGGCGCCCATGTCGTGCGATTGCTGAAGCGCCTGTATCCCGACCAGCGGATCGACCTCGTCGTCGACGAAAGATGTCAGGGCACCAATCGCAAGGTAGCAAACCTTGCCAATATGGAATCCGCAATAACACACGACACGGTTATATTGTCGGACAGCGATATCGTGGTCGGGCCCAACTTCGTGGCGGACACGACAGCCGCGCTGGAGTGTCCAACCAACGGGGCCGTGACCTGCCTCTACTATGGCATGGCCGAGCGTGGCCTGTGGGGACGGCTCTCTGCCCTGAGCATCAACTCGGCCTTCCTCCCCAACGCCGTCGTTGCGCTCGTCTGCGGTGCGGCCACTCCGTGTTTTGGTTCTGCCATCGCGATGCACCGCGACGTACTGCAGCGAATCGGCGGATTTCAGGCGTTTTGCGATGATCTGGCGGACGATTATGCGGTCGGACAGGCGGTCAGAGCCCTCGGGCTCGAGGTGATCGTTCCCCCCTGGGCGGTCGGGCATGTCTGTTTTGAACGTAGTTTTTCGGCGTACTGGCAGCATCAACTGCGCGTCCACCGCACGATCCGTTCGGTCGACCCGGTCGGCTATGGCGGGCTCATCTTCATGCAGCCGCTGATGCTTTCGCTGCTGGCCGGTCTGTTAGGAAGCGCCTATCCGCTGCTGCTTGTCGCAATCGCAGTCGCAAGCCGCCTCGTGCTTGCGACGACCGTCGCGAGAACGCTCCGGCTCGAAGGCAGGGAACGACGGCATATTGTCCTTCATGACCTGATCATGGCGGCCGTCTTCGTAGCCGCCTTCTTCGGCACCAGCGTCGCGTGGCGCGGGCACCGCTACCGGATTCTTGAGAACGGCACCCTCGACGACGCGCGGTGACGCCGGATTGACTAACGCAATGTTCGCCCTGGAACAGCGATGGGTCGTCTCAGAAAGCAAGCGCGGCGCCGTACCGAGGGCCTTATGCAGCGGTTTACAACCTTCGACTCAACCGCTTTACGTAGCGCTCGACCAGTCCGTCGGAGTGCATCACAATGGACAACATTGAACGCTGTTTTGCAATCGTGACAATGACCAGTGTTCTGGTTCTCGTCGGCAGCTTGAGCGCCTTGGGCGCCCTCGATCGGGCGCAAGTGAAGGCTCCTCACCATTCCGGCCAAACCATCGAGAAGCCCGAATTAGCTTTGCACAGTTTGAATTCGCTGACCTGCCGGCCGTCCCCGGCGCCCCCCACTCTTGCGGCGAGCCGGCCGATTCTGCAAAGCCTGTTCTTGCGGAATGCCAGTTGCGTCGACCTCAACCCCACGCCGACCCCCGCCTGATTGCCGGCCGCCCCGCGTTCGCACAGGGCGGCGGGATCAAGCGCTCAGCGGCTCAATGCACCGCTTGCGCCTGGACCCGCGGCTCCCGGTGCGCGTTGATTCTGGTCCGCTGCGGAGACGTTACCGCCGGCTGCCGGGCTAGGCAGAGCCGAGCCGCTCAGACCAACGCCGCCTCCGCTGGCCCCCACCGTTCCGCCAGCTTCCGTCGCGGGATGGTTCGCCCTCGCGTTGAGGTCACCACTCTGGATGTTGGACCGTTGAACCGGAGCGGCCGTATCGGGCCTGGCAGACGACCCGCCGCTCGCTTGCTCCGTTGCGGCCGGCGCGTTTGCCGAAGTGTTATGAGGCTGCGAGTTCGCTCGGCCAGTCGTCTCAGACGATGACGAATTCGCAGCGTTCTTGGTCGGTGAAGCCGGGGCGGACGGCGAGGACTGCGGGACCGGCGAGGATGAAGCCTGCGAAGTCGACGGCGGGGCCTGTGTGCCTGGCACCGTGCTCGCGCTCCGGCTGGGCATGCTCACACTCCACCACCACCAACCTCCCGCCACGATCACGACGGCAATCACCAGAATGACTGGCCACACGTTCGAGCTTGCTTGACGTTCGGGTACTTGGTTTGCCATCTCTTGCTCCTCGTTGCTGACGGCTCGCTTCTTCCCTCCCAACTCGGGCTCTGCCGAGCCGTTCCTGATGCGCCCGAGCGCTTACCACGCAAACAGCCGGCACTCGGCAGTTTCTGTTTTTTTCAAATACATTTAATGCGCGCACTATTACTTACATCCGCCAGGCTTGTCGTGCTCGTGAGTACGGAATCGCTCAGACCTCAAGCGATCCGCGCTGCCAAGGACTGGAACGATGCATTTTCTTTTCTTGTTAGCTTGGCATCGTCGTCGCCGTCCTGCGTCGGCGCAAACCAGCAACAGAAATGGAGTCTAGACATGAAGAGGACGCAGTGCGCTGCCGCAGTGTTCGCCGCAACCTTGCTCGTTGCCCCAGCCGCAATGGCCCAAACCGCCGGCGGCGCGAACAACAACGCCGCCAACGCCAACAACGGTGCGAATGGCGGCGGCATGGCGAGCCAGCGCGTCAGCAATGAGAACGCCTCCGGCACCGGAGCCATCCTCACAATCTCGCCCTCGGCCGTGCGCGAAGTGCAACAGGCCATGAACCGCCTCGGCTACGCCGCTGGACAGGTCAACGGTACCTGGAATCAGGCCACTGCGGATGCGCTGCTGAACTTCCAGCAGGCTCATGGTCTGGAGCCGACCGGCAATCTCAATCTATCGTCGATCGCAGCTCTCGGGCTCTGGAACAATATCATCGGCAACCCGCTCGGCAATGGTAACCAGGCTCTGGCAACCACCAACGGCGCGCCGCCGCCTCGAGGTGGCAAGAACGCCGCCAACGTCGGCGGTAGCCCGCTTCCGTCGCAGCGGATTACCAACGAAGCACCGGGCGGAGGGCAGACCGTCGGCAGCGCAGGCGGCCAACGCGGCAATTCGTCGGGGACAGTCGGCATGAGCACCGGCAACACGGCGAACAACAATGCCGGCAATTCGTCAGGCACGGGTCAGATGAACGCCGACGGCGGTGGGAATGCCGGATCCACAGGAGGCGGTACCTCGGACGGAGCCAATGGCGGCACGAACAAGTAACCTTCCCGTTCACGAGCGAGAGCCGCGTACCAGCGCGGCTCTCGCCGACGCGCCGGCGGGCCTCGGCGCAAACAACGGGAGCCGCACAGATACGGGGCATGCCTTGAGCGGGCTCATCAGGCCATGATAGACCCACGGCGGTCGCGAACGATCTAAGCGCACCCCCTGGGCAGCAGGTACACAGCCTCTCTCCGATGGCCGGGGCGCTGGTTATCTCTGCCGGTAAGCCCGCAATCTGTCACCAACCAACCGGGCCGTGGTGCCATAGAGCATGACCGAGCTGAGCACGACGAGTCCGACCAGCGCGTAAAGGTGCCGAGCATCAGCTTGTGCGAGCTGCGGCCCGACATGGGCGACGTAGTAGATCGATGCGATCCCGCGGATGCCGAAATAGCCCAGCGCGATGCGCGTTGCGCGGTCCTGGCCTGTCCCCAACATGCCGAGCGCGACACCGAATGGTCGTACGATCAGCAGTACGAGCGCCGCGAAAGCCAACTCTCGCCAACCTACTTCGTCCAGCAGTCCGTTGGCCAGCGCAACCCCGAGCCCGGCCAGAACGAGCACCATTCCGAGACTCTCGAACTGATCGGCGGCGTGGTTCAATCTGCGACTGTAGGCGACCACGTCGACAAGGTTGCGAATCGTGACGGCTTCGCAGAACACCGCGACAAAGCCATTGCCGTCGACGAGCAGAGCCAACGCATACGCCACGAAGGCGAGTCCGACGGCGACCAACCCGCTGTTCGACGCCGATAGCCGGTGGTCGTTCGGAAGCCACGCATTGACCTTAACCAATACCCAACCGAGCCCGATTCCGATCGCAGCACCGGCCGTGACGTTCCAGAGCATGTCGCGCAGCAGCCATTGCCAAAGATCTCCGGAAGCGCCGATATGACCTTGCGTGATCAGAAGGCCCAACATGACGAAAGGATAGGCGGCACCATCATTGAGCCCGGCTTCGGATGTCAAGGCAAAGCGGGTTTCGTCCTCCTCCCCGGTGCCGGGCGGTCCAGCAGCATATTCCGAGGCGAGTACCGGATCGGTCGGGGCGAGTGCGGCTCCGAGCAGGAGCGAAAGGCCTGCCGGCAATCCCAACAGGAAATACGATAGCGTCGCTATTGCGCCGATCGACAGCGGCATGACAAGCCCAAGCAGCCGCCAGGTACTGCCCCATGTCACCGGTGCAAACCGGCGATCGAGCTTGAGGCCGCCGCCCAGAACCGCAACCAGCAAGGCGCACAGGACCAAGGTCTCCAGCTCTGCCACCCGCAGAATGTGCGCGGGAACGCCCAGCAGCCCACACACGATCCCGCCGGACACTGCGACCATGGCGAGCGAGACCGGAACGGATGTCAGAAACAGCGGCATCCATGCCGACACGATCACGAGGCCACCGATGCCGAGAAATGCGAGGGCCGTGTCCATGAAGACCTCCGGGCGCGAGGCGGTGCGGATCACGCCCTGCGTGCGATTCGGGCCAGACCGGTCGTGCGACATGCGGCAGAATCAACTGCTGCTCTGAACGCTGCCGCTCTGTTTGTTGCCGGCCTCGCCCTACGAATGCGCGTCGACGCCG
The DNA here is from genome assembly GCF_000239775.1 of Bradyrhizobium sp. ORS 375. Classification (GTDB taxonomy): domain Bacteria; phylum Pseudomonadota; class Alphaproteobacteria; order Rhizobiales; family Xanthobacteraceae; genus Bradyrhizobium. Next base: position 21,031 of record NZ_CAFI01000067.1, on the reverse strand, counting down.
ACAGCGCTTTCGGCTTCTGCCCCGGCGTGTTGACTTCACTGAACATGGTCAGCGAATGTGGTCCGATGACAGTCGTCACCTGATCGCTCTTGCTGTCCTTGGCGTCACCAGCGAACGAAACCGGAACTAAACTGATAGCATTGACCCGATAGCATTGACCCCTGCTTCTGCGCCTTTTTGCTGATACACTGAGGCAGCGCCCGCGATGACTGATTAGTCGCCAATTCGTTCTGAGTTGCGGACTGAGAGCTGCTGGCGCTCTCTCGCGCGAACTCCGGATTCCGTCGCGCAGCGAGGATCACCAGCGATAACGCGATAAGCGGACCACACATTCTACGCCTACCGAGTTGGGACGTACCGCGGAGCTTGAACCGACACCACGGACAAAGGTTCGATGCGGGTCCAACCCAGCGGTACGTTGTCGTACCCGATCATCCTATTCCACACGAAAGCGCCTGGATTCAAACGGGTGATCGCATCCGTTGCAAACACTCCGTCGACACCCCTTCAGCAGTGCGACCGAGCCGCGACTTCGGCAAAAGAGCCACACTAGGAACAATGACCATGACAGCCGGTTGGCAGGCAGCGATGCAGCGGGTCTGATCGGGCCAAATCTCCATGTTCGATCGTTCGTCCGGAATTCGACGACAATCGATTTGTGTACCAGGAGGTTCGTGAAATGGTCCGCAACGCCCTTCTCAGACGAATTCCTTCGACTGAGCTGCAACAAGTTTTGTCCGCATCTGACACGGTCCCGCTTGTGCCTCGCCAGGTACTTCATCACTACAAACTACCGATGGAGCATGTTTACTTTGTCGAGAACGGTCTCGTCTCGGTCGCGGCAAAGATCGGACCTGAGAAATTCACGGAGGTGTGGCTGATCGGGACCGACGGCATGGTCGGAGCTCCCCTGGCCTTGGCTCATAACAGCGAGCCGCTCTATCGGCGGACCGTGCAGGTCGGCGGCGACGCCTTGCGGATTGCGAGCGGTCCGTTCCGACAAATGCTGACTCACCTGCCCAATCTGCAGCGTTTGTTGAGCGCATATCTGTCAGCGGTACTCGTTCAGACATCCCAGGCTGGCGCATGCAATGCTGCGCACCCGCTGAAACAGCGGCTGGCGCGCTGGTTGCTGCTGGCCCGCCGCGGGCTTGAAAGCGACGCGATTCCACTGACACACAGCATCCTGGCGCAACTGCTGTGCGTGAGACGTGCAAGCATCACCGAATGCCTCGATCACCTCGAACGCCTTGCGCTGATCAGAACCGATCGGGGCCTGATCGTGGTCCAGAACCCCGGCGGTCTGATGAGCATTTGCTGCGATTGCTTCAGGATCATCGAACGCGAATACGAGCGTCAACTCGCTTTGAGTTCAACGCCCGACGCCGGACACGACAGCGTCATGGTCGGTCGTATCGAGGTCACCGGCGCAATCGGCAGCGACAGCCTCAAGTCTCGGGACACGCCAAATGGTGCGTCTTGAGCCCACTCCATCATCTAAGCGTTTCCGATCGTCGAAAGAGCAGATCCGGCCGGCCCGGCCGGATCTGCCGCTCAGGCAGCCCATGCGCGACCTGATATGGTCGGATTAGCCGGGCAAGGCCGCCTTCAAGTCATGCGCGCCCGCATTGCTGACGGCACCATCCAGAATTTTGGTCATGTCGACATTCCTACCGTAGTACGTCCGGTTATTATCGTCGTCCCAGTTGATGTCCGTCACACTGATCGTCGCGCCGACATAAGCGCCTGATGTGTTGCTCCACATGACGATATCGCCCTTTCCCCAGGACGCCTGGCTGTTGGCGGAGTAGTTCACGATGGAGAGCCCCGCGCCGGCGTTGAGCGAGAACTTGTTGCCGCTCTTGAATGCATCGACCGCACCCTGGCTCATCAACAGGAAAGCCACTTGCCCGCCTGATGCGCCTACCTGGGGACCGACGCTGATCGCGCCGAAATCATAGAACGCCGGATCGCTCCACCTGCCGTTCTCGCGGACCGTCACCAGCCCCGCTCCGCCCCTGACGCCGACGAGTGCCGCGCCACGCCCGAAATCCGGGACCAAATAGAGGCCCTTGGCATTCTTCATGGCCTGCGCCAGCTCCGGGTCCTTCTGCATGGTCTTGATCATCTGAGCGGCCTCGTTGACCAGACTCTGCGCGTCGCTCTGCTTGGCAGCATTCGCCTTGCCGGTGGTCATGCCGTTACCGCTGGCGCTATTCTGGCCGGCATTGCTGGCGGCGTTCCCCATCGCCCTCATCCCCGCACCCGTCCGGCCGTTGTTGCCATTCGTCGTAGCGGCCCCGACTTGTTCATTCGCGACAGGCAGGTTTTCCGCGCTTTGCAGGTGCTTTTGCAAGACCGGCAGCGACGCCTGCGCCCAGGATCTCAGATCGGGCGTGCCGGCGTTCCCATTGGCGAATTCCTGGAACAGCTTAATCGCCTTCTGATGTCCATCGATCTGACTCTGGCGATAGCTCTGCTCGAATTTCGCTCCACTCAACTGTTGCAGCTGAGCGACCTTCTGTCGGTGCTCCTGATCGAGCTGAGCAGGAACGTTCAAACCAGGCATGGTCGACGCGATACGCTTCAGGTTCTGCCCCATGTTGGTATGATCGGTCACGATCATCGCGGCAAAGTCCTTATAGGCCGGAAGGTTCGTAGTCTTCTGCGCCGATTGGGCCGCTTCGATCTCCGTCATGTTGATCATCGCGGCCTGATCGACGAAACGCTGCGCGGCCTGCAACTGCGAGCTGTCCTGGTTGCGCACCACTGCACCGCCCTGGCCCCCGGACGGCTGTGCCGCAGTCTGTGCGACAGCCGGGAACGTGACGACCATTAATCCTGATAGTGCAAGAGCAACTGTTCTCATTGCGAACTCCTCCTTGATGGCGACGCACGATTTCACGCGCCTCAAGGTCACGAACGTCCGAGCGCAGCTTTTGTTTGCTTCTGCGTGGTACGCTGCCGTGCCTTCTCAAGGTCAGTCGGTGTGGCCAGCCCTCTCATCTCATGCAGACCGTGCCCGCGCTGAGTTCGTCGTCCATCAAATCGACAGCGGCTCTCGCGGACATCTCGCGTGGACGTCGCTAAAGCCCCAAATGGCGCTGAAGCAGTTCGGGCTTGGCCTTCATCTCCGCCGTTGGTCCTTCATGAACGATATGACCATTGTTGATGATATAGGCCCGGTCGGCCAGAGCGAGCGTGGCCGCCAGATTCTGCTCGACGAGCAGAATCGTCTGTCCTGCCCTCGCGAGCTCTCGACATACGCTCATCAGATCGCGCACGATCACCGGGGCCAATCCTTCAAAGGGCTCGTCGAGCAGGAGGAGCTTGGGCTTACGAACCATGGCCCGGGCGATCGCCAGCATCTGCTGCTCGCCCCCGGAGAGATCGGCCCCGCGGCTGCGGCGGCGCTCACCGAGCCGGGGAAAGGTCGCGAAGATGCTGTCCATCGGCGCACTGTGCGACGCGGTAAGCCGAGCGAGCTTCAGGTTCTCCTCCACGTCGAGGCTGCCGAAGATACGTCGTTCCTCGGGGACCAGCTGCATGCCGGCACGGGCGATGACATGGGCCGGCCGACCGCTCACCTCCTCGCCATTGAACCTGATCGAGCCGGAGCGCGGGCGCACAAGCCCCATCAGTGACTTCATCGTCGTGCTCTTGCCTGCGCCGTTGCGCCCGAGAAGCGCGACAACTTCATGAGGTTCGACCCGCAAATCGACGTCAAAAAGAATATGCGAGTCGCTATAGAAGCTGTTGAGCGACTTGACTTCGAGCAGACTCATGCCGCCTCCACGCCTCCGAGATAGGCTTCCTGAACCGCGATATTGCTCTTGATCTCTTCGGGATTACCTTCCGTCAGGATCCGCCCTTCATGGAGGACCGTGATACGTTCTGCCAGCTCGAACAAGGCATCGATATCATGGTCTATGACGATCAACGTCCGACCACGGCTCACCGCTTTCAGAAGCTGAACCATATCGGCCCGCTCCACCGAACTGAGACCGGCGAGCGGTTCGTCGAGCAACAACAGGCTGGGCGATCCAGCGAGTGCCAGCCCGATCTCGAGCCGCCGCTTCTCACCATAGGCCAACTCAGACACGAGCAGGTCCGCCCGTTTCTCGAGATGGATCAGGAACAGCATCTGGTTCACCCGTTCGAAGAGGCCTGGGATGCCGCGCAGATTCCTGAACAGGTCGAGGCGAAACGATCCGCGCCGCTCGGCAAGCACCGCAATGACAAGGTTCTGGCGCACCGTCAGCCGGGTGAAGAGCTGGTTGACCTGGTAGCTCTTGGAGAGCCCCAATTGGCACACCTCGGTGACAGAACGGCCAGTGATCTCGCGACCATTGAACATGATGCGGCCACGGCTCGGCGTCAGCTCGCAAGTCAGCATCTTGAAGAAGGTGCTCTTGCCGGCTCCATTCGGGCCGATGATCCCGCGTCGCTCACCGCGGCGCACCTGGAAATCGATGTCATGGTTGGCCACGAGGCCGCCGAAGTGTTTCGTCAGGCCCTTTGCCTCGAGGATGACGCCACCGTGGTTCGCGCTCCCTTCACGTGGATGGATGGGCACCAACGCCACACGGGTTGCCGCCGCAGTCCGCGGCTCATCGTTGCGCACGTCCTCGCCGCCTCGTTTGCGTGCAGCGAACCTCAGCACATCGTTCAGGCCGCCGACGATGCCACGACGCAAAAAGCAGACGAGAAGCACGAAGACGAGGCCGAGGACAAGCTTCCAGCTCGCTCCCAGATGCAACGTGGTTTGGAAGAGATCGCTGAGATAGAGCCAGACCGCCGCCCCGACCAGCGGACCAAACAGCGTCCCGGCGCCGCCGATAGCGGTCTGCATCACGAGCTGTCCGGAGGTGGCAAAGTTGAATGCATCCGGTGGCATGAAGGCCTGCAGTACCCCGAGCAGTCCTCCGGCGAAGCCGGCATAGGCGGCGGCGATAACGAAGGCCGTCAGCTTGTAGCCATGGACGTCGTGCCCCAGCGCTGCAGCCCGATAAGGGTTGTCTCGGATCGCGCTCAGAATGACGCCAACCGGCGACCGTACAATTCTGAGCGCGATGACGATGCCGATAAAATACCAGAACGCCAGATAGATATAGAGCGACCAGTCGGTGTCGAGCGCCACTGTCGCAAATCCGAGCTCCAGCGTCGGTGTCGGCACCCCAGGCAGGCCATTTTCGCCACCCGTGTAGGCCGCCAGGGGATTGAACTCGACGAAGTAGAACACCTCCGCAATTGCGACCGTGATCATGGCGAAATAGATACCGGTGCGCCGGAGCGCGATCAGCCCGACGAGATATCCCGCCAGCGCGGCAGCGGACATTCCGATGAACAGGGCGGCGGTGACGCTCGGAAGTCCCGAGATCGTGAGGAGATAGGCGGCCACGAAGCCGCCGGTGCCATAGAACGCCGATTGCCCAAACGACAGAAGACCCGTCACTCCGAACAAGATATCGAAGCCAATGCCGAACAGGCCCCACACGAGGATCCGGTTGATCGTCGTCGGCGAGAAGCCCAGATGAGGCAGCACGAAGGGCGTTACCAGAAGCCCAACGGCCGTTGCGACCTCGACCGTGAAAGAGAATCTCCTGGGCATCACGCCTGCTCTCCCGTCATTCACGTCCAGCCGCACCGAGCAGCCCGCGCGGGCGAAGCACAAGCACGAGCGTCATGGCCACGAAAAGCATGACGTATGCATAGGCCGGATTGAACATCGAGGTGAGACTGATGATTTCGCCAGCCACGAGACCACCGAGAACCGCCCCCCCAAACGATCCAACCCCGCCGATGACCACGACGACGAATGTCTGGACGAGAATGCCCTCCCCCACGTCAGGCGCGATCGAGACCACCGGTGCGTTCACGATCCCGGCGAAGCCGGCGGCCATCGCCCCGATCCCGAACACGATCACGAAAACAGTCTGAATGTTGATGCCGAGCGCCTCGACCATTCGCGCATCCTCAATGCCCGCGCGAACCATCAGACCGAGGCGGGTCTTGTAGAGCACGGCATATAGCGCGAGCAGCGCTGCAACGACGATGCCGAGCAGCGCCAGACGATAGGTCGGGTAGAACATGAAGCCAAGCGACGTGATGCCAGCCAATGCTTCCGGAGCCAGCACTGTCTTGGATAAACTCCCAAAGGCGAAGCGAACCGCCTCGACGAAAACGATTCCGAGTCCGAACGTCACGAGCAGCTGATCCTCGTCCGGGCGGTCGTAAAAATGACGGATCACGACACGCTCCATCACAACGCCAACGATCATGACGAACAACGATCCGCAGATCACGGCAACGACGAATGATCCCGTATGGGCATACGCGAACCACCCGGCGTAGCCGCCGAGCATGAACATTGCGCCGTGCGCAAGGTTCAGGACCCCGAGCGTGCCGTAGATGATCGTCAGGCCGGAGGAGATCAGCGCCAGCAGCGCCCCCAGGACGAGGCCATTGAACAGCTGAGATATGAAGTTTGCCCAGTTGAGCACTGTTGATCTCTCTTTCGACGGTCGCGGCTTCCCGGAGTCACGTATAATCGCCGAGATGGCAACCGAATGCGTCAGGCTTCTGCATGAGGGACTCGCCTGGAACGACCTCGACCACGTCCCAATAATCCTGGTCTCCCTGCATCTGGCTCGGCTGCTTGCCCCGGACGATGACGACCGGACGGACGAGCTGGTGATCCGCGGCCCGGAAGTGCACGTCGCCAACCGTCGACGGAAAGGTCTCGCCCTTTTCATATGTCCGTATGATGTCCGGCGGATAGAAGCTCCCGGCTTCCGAGACCATCCGCGCCCACACCGCGAATTGCATATAGGCGTTATTTGCTCCCCATTCGGGCTTGTAGCCGTACTTCTTGTCGAATGCCTCGACGAACATCTTCGCCAGCGGGAACTTGTCCTGGAGCGTCCACCAGAAGTCCGTTGCGGCAAATACGCCCTCGGTGAGTTCGGGCCCGACCTCCTTGGCGAGGAAGGGAATTTGGTAGGGAATCACCAGCTTCATGCGCGGGATGAGACCGAACTGCTTGGCTTGCTGGATCGACAGCACCGCATCGCGCCCCCAATTGACGTTGACGATGACATCGGCGCCCGAATTCGCGATGTTGGTGAGGTATTGGCTGAAATCCTGCGTCCCGAGCGGCGAAACCTGGTTCGTCACCATGGTCCACCCGCCATTGCCCGTCAGATAGTCATTGACGGACTTGGTCACCGTGTGACCGTAGGTATAGTCGGGGGTCATGAACGCCGCCTTTTTGCCCTTTCCGAACGTCTTGACCAGAACGGGCCCGATCGCATTTGCAGCCGTCTCGCCGTAGAAACATTGCCGGAAGGAATACCGCGAGCAGTCTTTCCCGGTTGTATCGTTCGATCCCGAGATGGCGACGAGGTAGATCACCTTCTCGCGCTCCGCGAACTTGTTCAGAGCCACAGCCACTGCGGACGACGTAGCTCCGGTCATCGCGACGATCTTGTTCTCATTGATGAAGCGTTGCTGCGCCTGCACTGCCTCATTCGGCTTTGCGGCGGAGTCGGCCACCACGAGGGCAACCTGCTTGCCAAGCAGCCCATTCTGCACTTTCGGCGCAATCTTGCTGATCAGGGGATGACCACTATTGATATGCTCGACGGCAAGCTGCATCCCCTTTAGTTCATCTTCTCCCTGCACGGCGTAAGGGCCTGTGCGCGGAACACTCGCGCCGATCGTCACCGTCGGCCCTTCGGCTCCTGCGGGCCAGGTTCCGATCGGCGGGTGATCCGCTGCGAACACACGTGGCATCGCGGGCAAGACCATTCCACCGACCACCGCTGCCCCGACTTGAAGCACGCCGCGACGCGACAAGGATATTGCGCGTTGTTTGTTCGCAGAATAAGGGACGTCGACTTGTCTCGAGTTGGGCATTGTGTCCTCCAACATAAATGCTTTCTCTTGCGAGCGCCCATTTACAACGGATGCTTACTGCATCCGCGATTGACGCTGCGCAATGACCGTCTTCTGTCGGTCTAATTAGATTGTACGCTCCTGCCTCAGTCTGGCGTGGTCAATCAAACTTTCGTCCAAATCAGGGGCGCAATCGATCGATTTTGGAGCGGCAGCGTACACTGCAAGGTGTCGACTCTAACCTGGATTAAAAACCGGGCGTCACGGTCGATCTTCCGGCGAAGTCGTCTTCAATTATGCGAACGCATTTTTGCGATCTCAGCGTTCAGCTCGGCGCCGACAAGGATCGAATAGGCAGCAATCCATAGCCAAGTCAGCATCACCGCCACAGCGCCAAGCGACCCGTATGTCTTGTCATAGCTCGCAAAGGAGCTGACGTAGACAGAAAATCCGTAGGATCCCGCTATGAGACCAGCGATTGCCACAGTCGCGCCAGCCGACGTCAGCTCCCATTTCGCCTCGGATCTGTTTGGCGCCCAGCGATAGAGGAAGGCGACGGCAGCCGCGACAAACGCCAGAAGGATTGGCCAGCGAAGCCACATGGCCCTGCTTTTCCAGACCGCGTCGATCGGAAGATATCCAACCAGAACAGGGATGAGCCCAACCAGGATCAGAACTGTTCCGACGAAAACAATCAGGAGAAGCGTCAACAGCAGCGCTACTGCATTATAGCGCAGGAAGGACCGCTGTTCAGGGACAGCAAATGCGATATCGAGCGCCGTCATCAGCGTGGCCGTCGCGTAACGCGCGCTCCAGACAGAGATCAGGACACTCACGGTCAGACCCAGCCCGAAATGGCCGCGCGGCTTGTTGACGAGGTTTGTCAACCAGGTCGACAGAGGCGAGAGGACGTCTTCAGGGAGGACGGCGCGGAGCGAATCGAGTTGACGGCTGATGTCTGAGGGGCTGGCGACGAGGCCGTACAGGGAGACAACCGCCGCCAACGCTGGGAAGATGGACAAGAACGAGTAGAAGGCCACCGCTGCGGCCAGGGTGGAGGAGTTATGGTCGCCGAGCCTTTGGAAGAAGCGCGACGTCAATTCCCAAAGTCGGCGAGGCCAGCCAGAGACGTGCCGGCCCGCGCTCTCGAGTCCTGATCCGGTTTTCGTCATCAAGCGCAATCTCGAATGGTGGCTTTACGCAAGCTCGTCCGGCTGATCTGGGTGACGGCTTTCGGTCGACAAACGGTCTCAAGCCTTCCCGCGGGGTTGGCTGTTCGCCTGGAGGAGTACTTTCGTCCAGTCCCTGTCTGCTCACCCAAATCGATCAAACCACCCCTCTGTTCCCCCGGCTCTGAAGCAATGTCCGCTGCCGGTCCTGAAACAGCATCAGCTCTGCGGCGTCTCGACGCTTTGCTGCATTAGGAACGGCCGTCTCCCCGGTTCATTGGGCTCGACAGAGGCTCTTTAGCCTGCGAACCAAGGAGATCTGACCATGCACGCGATCCGCATTCACGCGTTTGGCGGCCCCTCCGAATTGGCGTGGGACGACATTCCACCCCCTGAGCCTGGCGAAGGCGACATGGTCGTCCGGGTACGGGCAGCCAGCGTCAACCCGGTCGACTACAAGACCCGCTCCGGCGGCTACCCGGCGGTCAAACGGGAGCAGTTGCCGAAGGTCCTCGGCCGCGACGTAGCCGGGGTTGTCGAGCGCGTCGGCGAAGCTGTCACCCGATTTCACACCGGCGATGCCGTGTATGCCATGCTCGACCGCGAGGTCGGCGGCTACGCCGAATTTGTGCGCATCCATGAGGCCGACGCCGCCAAGATCCCCGATGGAATCGACTTCGTCGAGGCCGCGGCCGTCCCTCTCGCCGCCTTGACGGCGTGGCAGGGCTTGTTCGATCACGGCCATCTCAAGGCTGGGCAGAAAGTGTTGATCCACGGCGGATCGGGTGGAGTCGGGCATTTCGCCATCCAATTCGCCAAGAATGCCGGCGCGTGGGTTGCGACTACCGTCTCGGACGCAGATGCCGAGCTTGTCCGCAAGCTCGGGGCGGACAAGGTGATCGACTATCGGAACGAAAACTTCGAGGACGCGGTTCGGGACATCGACTTGGTGTTCGATCTGATCGGCGGCGACATTCAGGACCGCTCCTGGACCGTGCTGAAGCGCGGTGGCGCCCTGATCTCCACGTTGCAGAAGCCCGATCAGGACGAAGCCGAGCGCCGCGACGTGCGCGCGACCAACTACATGGCCGAGCCGAGCGGAGCGCAACTTGCGGAGATCGCACGCTTGCTCGAGACCGGCAAGGTGACCGTCGTGATCGACTCTGTATTTCCCTTGCAGGACGTCGGCAAGGCCCACGAGCATATGGAAAACGAGCACGTGCACGGCAAGGTGGTGCTGCAGGTTGCGACCGAGACAGCTCATTGACCTCACTGACACGCCCGACTGATCGGTGCCGGAGGACTCCCCTTGCCAGCCAATCATGATGGACTCGACCGCATGCTGATCGGCGGCGTGTGGCGCGCCGGAAGCGGTACGGATCGAATTACAGACAAGGACCCGTTCACGGGCGACACACTGCTGCAGATCGCCGAAGCCGATGAATCCGACGTGCAGGACGCCTACTCCGCCGCGGTCTCGGCTCAACGCGATTGGGCGGCCGCATTGCCCGCCGAACGCGCTGCGGTCATGCAGCGCGCGGCGGACGTCATGGTCAAACGCCGCGAAGAGATCGTTGGCTGGCTGATCCATGAGGCCGGCTCGACCCGGCTGAAGGCGAATCTGGAATGGCAGGCGGCGCAGGCCATGACGCTGGCTGCTGCATCGATGCCCTACATGGTGGAGGGAGCGATCCTGCCCGCCGACATACCCGGCAAGGAATGCCGCGTCTACCGCAAGCCAGCCGGGACCGTCGGCGTGATCAGCCCGTGGAATTGGCCGCTGCAGCTCTCCAATCGCAGCGTGGCTCCGGCCTTGGCGGTCGGCAACGCGGTGGTTCTCAAGCCGGCCAGCGACACGCCGGTCAGCGGCGGCACCTTGCTCGCCAAGATCTACGAGGAGGCCGGCCTGCCGGCAGGTCTGCTGAGCGTGGTCGCCGGCTCGGGCCGGCGGATCGGGGCTGCCCTGGTGAAGCACCCTGCCGCCCGCGTGATCTCGTTCACCGGCTCCACCACCGTCGGCCGCGGCATCGCGCGGCTGGCGATGGCGGAAGCCGACGTCATCAAGCGCGTCGAACTGGAGCTTGGCGGCAACGGCCCGTTCGTCGTGCTCGAGGACGCCGATCTCGATCTTGCGGTGAGGGCCGCCGTGTTCGGCAAGTTTCTGCACCAGGGGCAGATCTGCATGATCACCAACCGCTTCATCGTCGTCAACGCCGTCTACGATGAGTTCGCGGAGCGATTTGCTACGGCTGTCCGCAATCTCAAGGTCGGAGATCCGCAGCAGCCCGACACGATGATTGGTCCGATCATCAATCCTCGTCAGTTCGAGGCTATCAACAAGCTGATCTCCTCGGCCCGCTCCAGCGGAGCCCGTGAACTCGTCGGAGGTGACCCGAACGGTCTCGTGATCCAGCCGCACGTCTTTGCCGACGTCACCAACGACATGGACATCGCGACGAACGAGATCTTCGGACCCGTCGCCCCGCTCATCCGCGCGCGCGACGAAGAGGATGCGCTGCGGACCGCCAATGCCACCACGCAGGGCCTGAGCGCATGTGTGTTCACCCGCGATGTTGCACGGGGTGTGCGCTTTGGCCAGCGGATGGAAGCGGGCATGGCTCACATCAATGACCAGCCTGTCCTCGATCTGCCTAACAATCCGTTCGGCGGCGTCAAGAATTCGGGCATCGGCCGTTTTGGGGGCAAATGGGCTGTCGCGGCCTTCACGACAGATCAGTGGGTCACCGTGCAGCACCTTCCCCGCACCTATCCGTCAGATCCGGCCCAGTCCTAGGTCGCCGCGGGGCTTCGCTGGCGACTGGCCATCGCGTGGTAGCTCGTGACGCCCGACTTGATAGGAACGGTATAGCACCGCGCTTTGTTGCCATTCAGTACGAACCATAGGAGACGCAGAATGGACGAGCAACACATCAAAGGCGCAGCCGACAAAGCCAAGGGTAGCATCAAGGATGCCGCGGGTAAGGTGACCGGCGACAAGGAGTTACAGTCGGAAGGCAAGATCGACAAGGCCAAAGGCGAAGCTCGCCAGGCCGCCGGCGACGTGAAGGACGCCGCAAGCCGCGCGACCGACTAAGACGGCCTCGGAGGGACATCCTCCCGGAACGGCGCAGAAAGATCCAACCGGCTCGAAAAGCCTCATCCTCTCGAGCCGGTGACCGGATCCGCTTCCGACGTAGGAATGTGCAGGCCGTTACGGCGCGACAATGCAGCGCTCATAGGGCGCGGGTCTCTCTGGTCCAGTTAATCTTTCAGACCGGTCACGCGCTCAACCCATCCCATCCCGAACAACACCAGCAGCGTCATCGCGATGGCCGCTGCCACAAGCAGCCACGCGCCGAGTGCACAGGCGATCCCAAGGCCTGCGGAAATCCACACCGTGGCGGCCGTGGTGAGCCCCCGAACCTTCTGCTCGCGCCGATCTCTCAGGATGACCCCGGCGCCAATGAATCCGACGCCGCTGATGACGCCGGTCAGAACGCCCTGGATGACCCGCGAGATCGCGTCAGGATGAACACGCAGGTCCTTGAACTCGATGGCCGCGATGGACACCAAGGCAGATCCAAGCGAGACGAGCGCAAGGGTTCGCATTCCCACAGCCTTGCCTCGCACGTCGCGATCGATACCGATCAGAAGGCCGGTCGCTGCCGCAACGAGGAGGCGCAAGATATCGTCGAATTGATCCATCTGGCATCCGATCAGCCTGCGATCTCTCGACGTGCCGGTGGACGGCCGTCTTCGCAGTCCCGCAACGAGCTCGCGTGTCTCCGCTAATCCGCTCCCGGCTTCAACTCAACCTTTAACCAGCCCGGTCGTCGTGCGTCGAAGGCTTCGTAAGCTGCGATCACAGACCCCATAGGCTCGGTCTTTGTCAGGACCTTGAGTGGGTCGATGACCCCAGACGCGATCAGATCGAGAAGGTGCGGAATATATTTGCGGTGATTGCAATTCCCCATTTTGATCGTGAGGTTCTTGTTCATGGCCTCCCCAATCGGAAACTCGCGCTGGGTGGGCGGATAGACGCCGATGATCGACAACGTACCGGCCTTGGCGAGCGCCTGCACAGCCCAGTCCAACGCCTGCCCAGGCGCGTCACCAGGCGTGTAAGCGTGCGGGCCAGCATCGGTAACCTCGGGCTCGACGGCATGCGCGGCGGAATCGAGCGCAGTGCGGAGATTATCGGAGGCCGCGGCGTGGTGATGCGCGTGCTCGGCATCAACACCGACCGCATCGATCGCGCGATCGACTCCGATGCCGCCCGTCATCTCGACGATGGTCTGGACCGGACCCTCATTGTCGAAATTCACGACCTCGGCCCCCTGTTGCTGCGCCATCTTGAGCCGATCGGGGTGGTGGTCGACGGCGATGATGCGACCTGCTCCCATCAGCCTTGCGCTCGCGATCACGAACTGGCCGACCGGGCCGCAACCGAACACGGCCACGGTGGACCCCTCATGGATATCGGCGAGATCGGCACCGAAATAGCCGGTCGGAAAGATGTCCGAGACGAGGATCGCCTGGTCATCCGTGACGCTGTCAGGGATCTTGACCATGCCGATATGGGCATACGGAATCCGAGCCTTTTCGGCCTGCAATCCGTTCCACGGGCCGGTCGGACCCGGGCCACCGAAGAACGCCGTCCCAGAACGTTTGCCGTGCGGATTGGCGTTGTCGCATTGGGCGAAATAGCCAGCCCGGCAATAGGAGCAGTAACCGCAGGCGATGGTCGAGCCGATCACGACGCGATCACCCGGTCGGAAGTTGCGGACCAACGGTCCCACCTGCTCCACGATTCCAACGCCCTCGTGGCCCAGGATCGTGCCCGGCTCCATGCCGGCGAACGAGCCTCGGACGAAGTGGAGATCGGTGCCGCAGATGGCCGAGGCCGTCAATCGCACGATCGCGTCGGTCGGCTGGTCGATCGTGGGATCGGTCACCTCTTCGAGCCGGATATCGCCCTTGTCGTGATAGACAACCGCCTTCATGCCACTCTCTCCGCAGCTCGAGATATGTACCGTGCAACGGAGCTTCGAGATGCCCGTTCCTAACGTCCGGCGCTACAAACCATTGCTCGTTGCGGCGGGTGTCGTAGGTCGCGCGACCGCAGTGAGAGCATTTGGGGATCTTCTGTCCCTTGGTCACGTGGGCGGTCTAGTGACATCGCTCGCAGCGGAAGTCGCCGGTCTCTTCTGCCGTCTCGCCAGCGTGTGCAGCCATTTGCCACCTCCTCGATGTCAGTCGATTCGATTTCGACGACCAACGATGCAGAATGCGCAGGGTTGCTATCTGACCGAGAGCCACCCCTCGCCCAGGAACGAGGCCGATACGCAGACGTTCGCCAGCATTGCTGACGTAGATCGGGTTGGAGGCTGACGTCTGGCTTCTACAGGCTTGGCGCACAGGTCAACGATGTGAAGGCGGTATGCGCTGGCGGGCAGCTTCGCCTATTTCGAGACGCCTCCTTAAAGCTTGCGCAGGACCGGAGCGAGCCAACGACGGGCCAGCATCGCCGTGGATCAGAGCGGAGGCACCGATGGCCGAACGCAGAGGTGATACTCCTGAATGAAACCAGCTGCGAGGCAGTCGCCACTCAAGGCGGCATTCGAATTCAAGTGGTCCGCGCTTCAGCTCGCCGCCGCCAACGTTTCGACGATCGCAGTCGCCGCCTCTCTGCTCGCCTCGCTCGTACCAGCATCTTTGCAGGCCGGCATGGCGGCGACAATGGGCGCATTCCCCACCGGATTTGGAGCCCACCAGCGCCTGTCCCGGTTGCGCTCCGCACCGATGATCCTGGCCGGGCTCGGGATGGGCGTGTGTGGATCACTCGGCGCATTGCTCTCCGACAATCTGCTCGGGAGCGCACTCGTAGGCGGCGGGATCGCAGCCATTTGCGGATTCGCCACTCAGTACGGCCAAGCGCCATGGTGGCTGACCCTGCAATGGTCGATCGCATTCTTGCTGGCCGCCAGCGCTCCATCGGACTGGTCCGACGCGCTGATGCGAGGCCTGTTTGTCCTCATCGGCGCAGGTCTGCAAACCCTGATCATTGTGATCGCGTGGCATTGGCACCCCTTCGGTGCTGCACGAAGCGAAGCTCCGGCAGATCCGGCGCCGACACGATCACAATCGGCCCAGCTCATTCACATTTTGCGACGTGCTGTAACGGGACGCGCTGAACTCCGCTATGCGGCCGTCGCCGGCGGCATGGTCAGCATGGCGATCCTGATCGAGCGTTTGCTGCATCTGGGCAATGGATATTGGGTCCCGATGACCGCCCTCATCATCCTTCAACCCAAGCGCCGCGATACTCTGAACAGGACAGCTCAACGCGTCGCCGGGACGCTGGCAGGCGCAATTTCCGCAACGCTCTTTGCAGTCATCGTCCGTCCTGACAGCATCGTCCTCGCTTCCGGTGTCGTTGTTCTCGCGTGGGCCACCTATGCTGTTCAACGAGTCAACTATGCCGCCTTTTCGTTTACCATCACGGCGACGGTTGTCTTCCTGATCGCGTTGACCGGATTGCCTGAATCGGAAGCCGCTTGGCGTCGTACGATTGCGACCGCAATAGGTGCCGCGTTGGCCGTTGCCGCTGGGCTGCTGGCCAGCCCATCCTCCGAGCCACGGCAGCCACCTTAGCTCTCACGCAGTTTACAATGAGGCGCCTGAAATATCAGGTACCATGATCAATGCTCCTTCATTGAGGCGCGCTCAACCTCCAGACGCTAATAAGTATGGTTCGCTGGCGTACCGTCTTGTTATTGGTTCGCGCGTCTGCGAGGTCCGACCCTGATCACCTCTCGAAGTTTATGAGACTTCTCCTCCATGGGCCGCAGTGTTGGAGGCGATTTTTAGGAACAGTCCTGGGCCGCATCGTTTGTACGTCGCGGCAGCACCCATATCGCTGTCCGCCAGGCGGAGACCAGCAACCTATGTTAGCTCCAGCTCTTCGTGCTGCACGGCTTGCGGCAATCTGCGGTCTGGCTGCCTGGCTCCCGGCCGCCATCGGGCAGCAGAGCGACCTCGAACGCCGCATGCAGGATCCGGCGCAGTGGCCGATGCCGGCGCGGGACTACGCCAACACCCGCTATAGTGCCCTCGACCAGATCAACACTGGCAATGCCGGACAGTTGCAGCTCGCCTGGACATTTTCCGTCGGCGTCGATCGCGGCCAGGAGGCGGCGCCCATCATCATCGACGGAACGATGTATGTGGTCGGCCCCTACGATGGTCCCTATCCGAACCGCGTTTTCGCTCTCGATGCCACAACGGGCGAGCTGAAGTGGTCGTATGCACCCAAGCCCGAGCCGGCGGCGAAAGGTGTCGCCTGTTGCGACGTCGTGAACCGCGGGCTCGCGTTCGATAACGGCAAGGTCTTCCTCAACACGCTCGACGACAACACCGTCGCCATCGACGCCAAGACCGGCAAGGAGATCTGGCACACCAAGCTCGGCGAGATCAACAAGGGCGAGACCGTCACGATGGCCCCCATCGTCGCCAAGGGTAAGGTCATCGTCGGCAACAGCGGTGGCGAGCTTGGCGTGCGCGGCTGGGTCACCGCACTCGACGAGAACACCGGCGCCATCGCATGGCGCGCCTACGCGACCGGGCCGGACAAGGACGTCCTGATCGGCGACGATTTCAAGCCATTCTATGATTCCCTCAAGGGCAAGGACCTCGGCGTCACCAGCTGGCCGGCGGACCGCTGGCGCGTCGGCGGCGGCACGATGTGGGGCTGGGTGTCGTTCGATCCGGCACTCAACATGATCTTCTTCGGCACTGCGAATCCGAGTCCCTGGAACGCCAATCAACGCAAGGGCGACAATCTCTGGAGCTCGACGATCTTCGGGCGCGACATCGATACGGGTCATGCCAAATGGGCCTACCAGGTCAATCCTCACGATCTGTTCGATCATGACGAGATCAACGAGAATGTCCTTGTCGATCTCGACATCGGCGGCAAGACGCGCAAGGCGCTGATCCATCCCGGACGCAACGGCTACATGTATGTCATCGACCGCACCACGGGCGAGGTCATCTCTGCCGACGCCTACGAGTTGATTAACGCCTACAAGGGAGTCGATCTCAAGACCGGACGCATCATCCCGAACGAAGAGAAGACCCCGGTGCTCGGCAAAACTGTCGAGAACATCTGCCCCACCGCGCCAGGCGCCAAGGACTGGCAGCCGACGGCATGGTCACCGCGCACGAAGCTGCTCTACGTACCGCATCAGCATCTGTGCATGAACTTCCGGGCGAGCGAGGTTGGCTATATCGCCGGCACGCCGTTCGTCGGTGCCGACGTCGACATGTTCGCCGGCCCCGGCGGCTATCGCGGCGAGTTCATGGCTTGGGATCCGGTCGCCCGCAAAAAGGTCTGGGAGATCCACGAGAAGCTGCCGGTGTGGTCCGGCACACTGGTGACCGCGGGTGATGTCGCCTTCTACGGCACCATGGACCGGATGTTCAAGGCGGTGAACGCCAGGACCGGTGAGGTGCTTTGGCAGTTCCGCGCCGGCTCCGGCTTCATCGGCCAGCCCGTTACCTATCGCGGCAGCGATGGCCAGCAATATGTGGCGATCCTCTCCGGCGTCGGGGGCTGGCCCGGCGTGGTCGCGAATGCCGAGGTGGATCCACGCGTGCGCAACAGTGCGCTCGGCTTCACCGGCGCGACGCAAGATTTGCCATTCTATACGGCTGGAGGCAGCGAGCTCCTGGTGTTCAAGGTCGGCAACGCCGCGCAGCACGCAACTCAGCAACCCTCGCCCCAGACCACGCAACCGGCCGCCCGGGACCAGGAGAAGACCGATGCGCCGACTCACTGACACGGCGCTGCTCGCGGCGCTCTGGATCGCCGCTCCCGCCTTGGCGGAGGAGCCGGTGTATGCACCAGCGCTGCGCGTCTGCGCCGACCCGAACAATCTGCCGTTCTCGAACCAGGCTGGCGAGGGCTTTGAGAACAGGCTCGCCGAGATGGTGGCGAAGACGCTTGGCTGGAGCGTGACCTACACATGGTGGCCGCAGCGGCGTGGCTTCGTGCGTCGAACGCTCAAAGCAGGATTATGCGACGTCGTGATGGGCGTACCCGAGCATTATGATCTGGTCGAGACGACGAAGCCTTACTATCGCTCCACCTACGTCTTCGTTTCGCGCGCGGACCGTCATCTCGATCTCGCATCGCTTGAAGACTCGCGGCTGCATGCACTGAGCATCGGCGTGCACCTGATCGGCGACGACGGCAACAACCCGCCCCCCGTACATGCGCTGGGACAGGAAGGCATCGTTGACAATCTCAGGGGCTATCCAATTTACGGTGACTATCGCGAGCCTAATCCGCCGGCCCGATTGATCGATGCTGTGACCGATGGAGACGTCGATATTGCCGCGGCCTGGGGCCCGCTCGCGGGCTATTTCGCAAAACGATCGCAGGTGCCGCTGTTGGTGACCCCGATCGATGATGATGGCCGGTTCGCGCCGCTGCGCTTTCAGTTCGCAATCACGATGGGCGTGCGCAAGGGCGACGACGCGCTACGCGACCGCCTCAACGCCTTCATTGAAGCCCACAAGGCCGCGATTTCGGCGCTGCTGACGGGCTACGGCGTGCCGCTGGTCGAGCCGGTACAGACGGCATCGGGAGGACATTGAGATGCGCTCTGTTGCTGTCCTGTCTGTTGCCAGCGTGCTGCTGATAGCCGGTGTCATCGCGCTCGAACCCAATGCCGTGCCTCGAGCGGAGGCCACACCGTCCGATACCCCCTCGCCCAACGCCGGAGCCGAGATCGCCGGCGGTCGGGCGAGCACGCTGTTGCAGGTTCCTGTCAGCCATCTGACGCCGGGCGGCCTGTCCACGGCCCCTGCTCTGAAAAATCCTGCCGCTGGCGACCCGCAATCGGCCGAACGCGGCATGAACACTTTCATCAGCATGAACTGCGTCGGCTGCCATGCACCAAATGGCGGCGGCGGGATGGGGCCAGCGCTGAGCAACAGTGTCTTCATCTACGGATCGACGCCGGCCAACATCTACCTGTCGATCTATCAAGGACGCCCCAATGGCATGCCGGCCTGGGGCGCGGTGCTGCCGGATTCCGTGATCTGGGATCTCGTCAGCTATATCGGCAAGATCAGCAACGAGCCGACGACCGAGTGGGGTCGGACTTTCTCTGCCGCGCCGCTATCGCCGGCGATCGAGCAGATCCCGGCCGAAAAGGGCCCGAGGGTCGATCCGTGGACCGCAACGGAGACCTTCAGTCAAGGCCAGAAACCCTGATGACCAGACGCGACCATAGCCGACCGGAGGTCGGCGGACGTGGCGTCCGAGGTCTGAGCCTGTGCGCCGCCACGACCTGCGCGCTGCTTGCGTCCAGCGCCGCGCGAGCCGCGGAGACACCGCTGGACTACTGGTGGACCCACGGATCGCGCGCGCAGTCGATCGCGCATCTGTTGTGGTTCTCGACCGCCGTATCGATCCTGGTGATCGCGATTGTCAGCGGATTACTCCTCGCCGGCATCTTCCGCCGCCGCGGCCTGCCGCCGCCGCAAATGCCGGGACAAGCGGCAATCAATCGTCCCAGTGGCGGCGCATCGTGGATCTATATCGGCGCGGGTGTTTCGACGGCAGTGCTCGTGTTCACGACGGTCTGGACATTCGGAACACTGGCGCGCACTGGTCCACAACCCGGGCCCGCGGCAGTCCGGCTCCAGATAACCGCACATCAATGGTGGTGGGAGGTGCGCTACCTCTCCGACAAGCCGTCGGAGGAATTCACCACCGCGAACGAGATTCATATTCCGGTCGGGCAAGTAGTGGAGGTCAAGCTGCGCGGCCCCGACGTGATCCATTCATTCTGGGTCCCGAAGCTCGCCGGCAAGACGGACGTTATCCCCGGGCAGGAGAACCAGACCTGGCTGCAGGCCGACCACGAAGGCGTCTACCGCGGCCAATGCGGCGAATATTGCGGCCAGCAGCACGCCCATATGGCGTTCGAGGTGATCGCGTCGCCGCCCGATGCCTATGCGCAATGGCGGCAGCAACAGCTGCAGCCAGCCAAGGCGACCGACGCACCGGAGCCGCAATCCGGCCAAGGCCTGTTCAGGACCCGCTGCGGCATCTGTCACACCGTCCGCGGCACCGAGGCCGGCGGCATCCTCGGCCCTGACCTCACCCACGTCATGAGCCGGCGCGCCATCGCAGCCGACACCGTGCCCAACAACACCGGCAATCTCGCGGCCTGGATTGCCGATCCGCAGCACATCAAGCCGGGCAACCGGATGCCGCGCCTCGGCCTATCGGGCGAGCAGCTCACGCTGATCCGGCAATATGTCGAGACGCTGAAATAAGGGAGCCGCCGATGACCGCCGCGGAATATGATCGCGTCCCCCGACTTGCGGTGCGCGACTATGCCTCGCCGCTCGCCGAGAAGCTGCACAGCCTGTGGGAGACCAAACCGGGCGTGATCGGCTGGCTGTCTTCCGTCGATCACAAGGAGATCGGGCTGCGCTACGTCGTGACCGCCTTCATCTTCCTGATCGTCGGCGGCATCGAGGCGCTGATCTTTCGCATCCAGCTTGCCCAGCCCAACCTGACCGTGCTGACGCCCGAACAGTACAATGAGCTGTTCACGATGCACGGCGCGACCATGATCCTGTGGTACGCCTTCCCGATCCTGACCGGCTTCAGCGTCTACCTGCAACCGCTGGTGATCGGCACCCGCGACATGGCAATGCCGCGACTCAACGCATTCACCTACTGGCTCTTCGTGCTGTCCGGGATTTACCTTTACGTCGGCTTTGCTCTCGGCGCAGCGCCAAACGACGGCTGGTTCGATTACGTGCCCTACGCGTCGAAGACGTTCAACCCGGGACTGAACATCGACTTCTATGCCCTGGCCAACATCATGCTCGGGATCTCCACAACACTGGGCTCTTTGAACTTCGTCGTCACCATCCTGCAT
>NZ_CAFI01000068.1 GCF_000239775.1 Bradyrhizobium sp. ORS 375 | reverse complement strand
CCACCCGCAAGGACGGCAGCAAGGGTGTAATGCCGCACTTCATCGACCGCGCCAAGCCAGGCGTGATCGCGGTGACCGCCGATGGCGTGCGCTTCGCCAATGAGGGCAACTCCTACCACGACTTCGTGCAGGCGATGGTCAAGGCGGCCAAGCCGGGCCGCGAGATCGCGGCCTTCCTGATCACCGATCATCGCAGCTTGCGCCGTTATGGGCTCGGCTGCGTGGCGCCGTTCCCGATGCCGCTCGGGCATCATCTCAGCAGCGGCTATCTCAAGCGCGGGGCGACGCTCGCCGAGCTCGCGCGCGTCACCGGGATCGATGCGATGTCGCTGGAGGCAACCGTCGCCGCGTTCAATGCCGACGCGGCGCTCGGGCAGGATCCAAGCTTCGGCAAGGGCTCGCGCGCCTACAACCGCTACCAGGGCGATGCACTGCATGGGCCGAACCCCTGCGTCGCGCCGATCAAGGACGGGCCGTTCTACGCGATCAAGATGGTGATCGGCGATCTCGGCACCTATGCCGGCATCCGCACCGACGAGCATGCCCGCGCGCTCGATGCGCAGGGCCAGCCGATCGAGGGACTGTATGCCGCTGGCAACGACATGGCGAGCATCATGGGCGGCAACTATCCCGGCGCCGGCATCACGCTCGGACCGGCGCTGACCTTCGGCTATATTGCCGGCCGGCATCTTGCCGAACGCGCCAAGCAGAGGAGCGCCGCATGAGCGACCAGCAGATGTTGGCCGGGAAGCTCGCACTGGTCACCGGCGCGGCACATGGCAATGGCCGCGCCATCGCGCTCGGGCTCGCTGGCCGCGGCGCCGATGTCGTGATCACCGACATCGACCTGGAGGGCGCCGAGCGCTGCGCGGCGGAGATTCGCGGCCATGGCCGCAAGGCCTGGGCGCACCGGCTGGATGTCACCGACGCCGCCGGCTGCAAGGCGCTGGCGGCGCAGTTGCGCGCCGAGGTGGGTTCGATCTCCATCCTCGTCAACAATGCCGGCATCATCATCCGCGAGAACATCGACTCCCCCCGCGCCGCAGAGAATTGGCAGCGCGTGCTCGACGTCAATCTCAACGGCGTGTTCAACGTGACCTACGCGTTTCTCGTCGCCTTGCGCGAGACGCGCGGCACGATCGTCAACATCGCCTCCGTCGCCTCCTTCATCGGCATCAGCAACACGCTCGGCTATTCGCCGTCCAAGGGTGGCGTAAAGTCGCTGACGCAAGCGCTGGCGCGCGAACTCGCCGCCGACGGCATCCGCGTCAATGCGATCGCGCCCGGCGTGATCGCCACCGCGATGACGGAATCCACCCGCAACGATCCGGAGCGGCTGGCCGGCTTCATGAGCCGCACCCCGCTCGGCCGGGTCGGCCAGCCGGAGGAGCTCGCCGGCCCGGTGGCGTTTCTGGTCTCCGACATGGCGTCCTACGTCAACGGCGTGACCTTGCCGGTCGACGGCGGCTTCCTGGCGGTGTAGGCAGCGGCCGAACCAGGGGCACATCGCAGCATGAGCAGAGAGAGCCGCGGCATCCAGTCGATCGAGGTCGGCGGCGCCCTGCTGCAGGCGCTGGCGCGCAGCGGCGAGCCGATGATGCTGCGCGACCTCGCGCGCGAGGCCGGGCTGCCGCCCGCCAAGGCGCATCCCTATCTCGTCAGCTTCTCGCGCATCGGCCTGATCGAGCAGGACGAGACCACCGGCCGCTACGAGATCGGCCCGCTCGCGCTGGAGCTCGGCCTGATCAGCCTGCGGCGGCTGTCGGCGGTGCGGATCGCCACGCCGAAGATCGCCGCGCTCGCGAGCGCGATCGATCACGCGGTGTCGCTCGCGGTGTGGGGCACCAACGGCCCGACCGTGGTGCGGCTGGAGGAGCCGAGCCACGCCGTACACATCGTGATGCGCGTCGGCTCGATCATGGCGCTCTTGGAGACCGCAACAGGCCGAGCGTTTGCGGCGTTCCTGCCGCCGAAGACGGTGAAGGCAGCACTCGACGCCGGCCTCGATCATCTCGGCGTCGGCTACAATCCCAAACGTGCGCCGAAGAGTCCGAAGGTGGCGGAGATGCTGGCCGAGGTGCGCGCGCAGGGGCTCGCCCGCGCCGTTGGCGATCCCCTGCCCGGCGTCAATGCGTTCGCAGCTCCAGTGTTCGATCATGCCGGCCACGTGGCACTGGTGATCACGGCAATGGGGCCGGCCGGCACCTTCGATGCCGGCTGGCACTCCCCGCTCGCCAACCGCCTGCGCGCCTGCGCGGCCGAGATCTCCAAACAGCTCGGCCACGGCACGGTGCAGCCGTAAGGCTTACGCCGCGGCGGAGCGCTGCTCCGGCCACGGCTCCGCCCAGGCCGGCAACCGCTGCAGGCTGTCGAGCCAGCGCATAATGTTCGGAAATGTTTCGAACGGCATCTCCGCCTCGCGCCAATCCGTCGCCATCGACGCTGCTGCAAAATCTGCGATCGTCAGCCGGTCGCAGGCGATGTGGCTGTGCGAGCGCAGATGCGCGTCGAGCACGGACGCGTAGGTCTTCAGCGGCGCGACCTTGTCGACCAGCGCCGCGCGGTCCGGCGCTCCGAGGCCGAAGTTCTTGCGCACGATGTGCTCGAAATAGAACGGCGCGACGGCCGGGTTCCAATGGCTGTCGGTCCAGGCCAGCCAGCGCAGCACCTCGACCTGCTCCTGCGGATGGCGCATCGGCCACATGTCGCAGCTCTCGCGGATGCAGAGATGCGCCATGATCGCGGTCGACTCCCACAGCACGGTGTCACCGTCGACCAGCACCGGCGCCTTCATGTTGGGATTGAGCGCGGCGAACTCCGGGGTCTTGAGTCCACGGGTGATGTCGATGAACTCGGCGGGAACGCCGAGATGCTTGACCAGCGCCAGCACGCGGCGCGGGGCCTGGGCTTTGATCCAGTAGATCTTCATGACGGGGGTCTCCATGGCTGATGCCTTGAAGACGAACGCGCGAGGGGCGGATCGACAGGGGTGGGCCA
>NZ_CAFI01000069.1 GCF_000239775.1 Bradyrhizobium sp. ORS 375 | reverse complement strand
AACCCTTATATCGCGCTCTCCCCGGTGTACGGCTCTTTAGCCACCGTCATCGGCAGGATCGACATCACCCGCCAACTTCGCGCCAGCGTCGCGGCGCCAGGACCACACGACTTCGAGTCCGCCCGATGCCGTTCGTCCGCACGTCCGAGACGCGCGACGACCCCCGGCGGCCATCGCCTCCCCGCCTCACGTCTCGTGACGATCGCGATACGCCCCTCGTAGCGAAGCAGGATGGGGGCAGTAGAGCATGAATTCTGTAAAAGCGAAAGAGAAATATTGCCGCAGGGTGCGAATACCCGCCCGAAAAAGCGAGCCAAGCGATGGCGTCGGACCGCTCAGCTTTTCTCGCATCATCAAGTGCGGTGGCCTGTATCATCAGCTTGCCGAGGTGGATCGTCGACCATGGCAGCCCCGCCAGCTCGCCGGCGAATACGGCTGCTCCGAGCGTGGGGAAGAGAGCTTCGAAGTTGGAGAACTGCCCGTAGAAGGGATCCTCGTTGCAGACTCGGATGCAGTCCGGTCCTGCGAAGCGCCAGACGACTCGGTGAATGCCGACCATCCCGCTGCCGATGCGGCTTTCAAACCGAAATGTCTGCGCATCTCGTCCTCCATCAACGTGAGCCCGACTCACGCCGAGCGTTCTCCCTCGATCCGATCCGAGCACGTACCTGCGGCTCAAGCACGAGGCCTTGCGGGTTTACCCACAAGCCAGAGATGAAGCTCGCCCGGAACATTGCGGACCGGAGATTTAATCTCGTCCACGAGTTTGGCTGGCACACGAACAGGAACAGCACGGTTGCAGCGCACAAAGCATCCGTATCATGTTGACTCCCCATCGCGTCTCACTTCAGGGGGTGCAGTCCAGCAATGTCACAGTACTTCGGATGGACGTCGCAGGAATCGCATCATTGTCGTTTGAATTGCCACCGCTCGATCGCGAATGGTTTAGGAGCCGACATACCGTCAATTGTCAGAACGAGCGCTCGCGCTCCACACTCTCCATCTGGCGCGGAAAGTGTGAACCGCACACGTGGTTGCGTATACCTCTGCGCAACCAAGGCCTCCCACATTTTTGGGCTAAAGGCGCGCAAAACTCAAATTCGATCAATGCTGACATCTTTACCCACCACTCGAATCCTAGCTTCATTAAAGTCTGCCCCGAATTGAGCCACCCAAATCGCACCAAGATGAAAACTAAGCTGTTTGATTAGTTGATATGCAACAGATCCAACCACGATCCGCTCATCTGGTGGAAGTGGATCTTCCTCAACCAACCACTTGCCGTCTGATTTCATGAGGTTTTCGTAAAGTTGAGGCGCACCACATTTCTGATCACCCGCATTGGCGGCCTCGTTATAGAAACAACCCAAAACGAGCAGGATAGTAAGCCTCAGATTCCCGATGGCGCGTAAGCTCATTTTCAGCTCCCAGAACCAGATTGAGGTGAAGTCCAGCACTGTTACCCGAATGGACACCGCAGCAATCGCATCATTTTCGCTTGAACCGCCACCGCTCGTCCGCGAATGGCTTGGAAGCCCTCGTGCTGTCAATTGTCAGCACGAGCGCTCGCGCTCCGCACCCGCCATCTGGCGCGGAAAGTATGAACCGCACACGCCGCTGCGCGTACCTCTGCGTCATCAACCCTGTCCACCTTTCGGGACCGAGCGGAATCTGGAATCTGATTCGATCGAGGCTGAGATCGTTCCCCACCACTCGAATCCTGGCCGGCGTGAGCTCTTCTCCGAATGCAGCCGCCAAGATCGCGCCACCTTCAACAGCAAGCCGTTGAACGGGCTGAAATGCAACGTACCCCACCATTATTCTTTCTTTCGGTGGGAGTGGATCTGCCTCAACCTCCCATTCGCTGTCGGATTTCATCAGGTTTGCGTAAAGTTGAGGCGCGCTACATTTCTGCTCGTCTGCCTGGGTGGCCTCGCTATGGAGACCAGCCAAAACGAGTAGGATAACAAGCTCGACATGGCCAACAGCGCGTGAACTCATCTTAGCTGCCCAAAACAAGAATTCTTTCGCCTACTACTATCCGGAGCCCGGCTCTTGGATGCTCCCGCTGCAGAGGTCGATGTACGCCGCAGCCCCCGGCTGCGATTACTACGGCAGCCCGTACAGATCGAGCATTCCGTGACGCGGCGCCATCCCAGGGGCGAACACGAAGGGATCCGTGAAGTCGAGGCGGACGCGTCCCTGTCCCGGCTGTTCGACATGCACCTGTCCTTCGAATGCACGCGAGCCGAGGCGCTCGTACAGGGGCACGTGGCGCGGCTCGCAGAACAGCAGGCCGAAATCGACCTCATGCGTGTCGCGCATCTCTGTCGTGGCACCGCGCATAGGTTCGCCGGCCAGGCCTTGCCCGCGGCAATCGGCCCGCACCGCAACGCCGCCGACGCGCCGCAGATCCAGACCGGCTGCGAATCGAGCGCGCGCCGCGCTAGGCACACGTTCTGGAGAAGCAAAAAAGAAGCTTCCGCGGGCTATGTTTCCTTGCACCAGCGATAGGACGAACTCTATTGCTCTCTCGGAGCACGCCTGTCTGGCCCCGGATCGGCTGCGCGATCCGCCCCTGGCGGAAGCACACTGGCCAGCCATCCCCTGAACCGGTCGTTCAGCCCCTCGATGCTGTCTCCTGTTGCCAGAGCAACGCGTTCGATCACTCCCCTGGACGCACCATTGCCACTATAGTCCCGCACCGCCTTGTACGTATCGACCAGCTTTCCCGTTTCCTGAAGATAAAGCGCAAAATACCTGCACGCCGCTGCATACACGGCTTGATCCTTGGCGACGGACGGGTCCTCCAGCACGCTTGCGTTGTTGAGCACCAGACGATGTTGCGGAGCTATGATCTCGGATACGGTCGGCATCGCCTTCGCGTAGCGCGCGAGGATTGCTCCGCGCCAGTTCGGGAGACCCTTCACGCCCGATGCCGACATCACGGACTCTTCGTAGAGAGCCGCCACACCCTCGTCGAGCCACGGTGGAAGATCACCAAAATTCGACCGGACGACGAGGTGAAAGAGCTCATGATGCAACGAGCCGTAGCTCTTGCCCGGGATCACCGCAGCTATGGAAAAATCGTCTCTGAACGAATAGCCGATCACACCAAAGTCCAGGGACATGCCATGGTAGGAGGCGGCGAAGTCTCTGAGGCCTGATGTGTCCGGAAGCAGGTACACGAAGATGTAATTCTCGGGATATTTCATGCCGAACTGATCGACGAAGAAATCGAGATACCCTTCCAGACGCGTGTTCAATTGCGTGAGTTGTCGGCTGTCGTGCCTGGCGCCATCGATGATAACAAATCGCGAAAAGACATAGGAGGGCTGCTTGGGCGCGGCCAGTTTGGCGACATTGCGCGCATTCGACGCATCTCCTCGCTTCACGATCCTCCGGCTCCGCCCGGCTTGCGGGGCCACAGCCCGGACGGACACGTGCGCTCCCATCTGCTTGGCGATGTCCGTGTCGAGCCAATAGTATGTCTTGCCCGAATATCGTCCGCCAGCGGTGACGACCTGCCGGGCCTCCGGCAGTGGACCAACCTCTTCATTGCCGGCGGAACAGGACCTCGCAGCACCGTTGACTTGCTTCAGCCCTTCCGTCGTCAGCTGGCTGGCATATGCGTAAGCGACCCAGCTCAGGAATTTGGCTCCGCGGTCGCGGCGCTCCGGTATCCTGCAGGCCGCCGTGCCCAGCATGAAATCGGTTTCAAAAGATCGCCCATAGTCGGTGTCCCGACATTGGCTCAACGCCTCGTAGGCGACGTCGTAGTTTTTACGAGACCATTCCGCTGCCCCCCGCACGCACTGCTCGCTGATCGTCTGGGCCGCGGCGCCATCGGTCAGACCAATGATTGTCAGGGCAATGACGAGACGAAACAAGGCGATCATGGCGTGCCCCCCTTTGCAGGATCCGACTCGGTCTTCTCCGCCTCCCGACCTGCGGACAAGCCCTTCGGGCGCATCAACGTGGACGGATCGGGGAGATCTCGCGGTCGAGCGGAGTTCGAGACGTAAGTCCCGACGTCGTGGATCTCGATATCGAACCGCGACAGCAGCGTGATGCTCATCAAGACCGATCCCAGCACCGCCAATACGATCCCAGGGGACGACGTCACCAGAGCGACCTTGATCCCTTCGCTCTCATGTCGCAGCTCGCTCGGGGACTCCTGCATCTTTCCGAGAATGAATGCCGCGCCGACGATGGCCAGGACCATGCCGGTGGTGAAGCCGAGCAATCGCGTCCACGCCCGGGCGAGAATCGTGGCGGCGCCCTGACCGTATCTGTGCTGGATCGTCTCCTGCTCGAGATAGACGAGGCTCTTCCATTGAATGTACTCGAACCGCCCAGCGGCAACCCTGCCCTCGCCTGCTTTCTCGAATTGATCGAAGATTCGAGAGAGGTCGACCTTCTCGGCACTGACCCGTCTCTTCAGGTCGGCAAACTCGTACACGCTCTGCCAGGCAAAGAAGATCGCCGAGCCCGCCAGAGCGATGATCATGACGGGCAATAGCAGCCGCTGCCACTCTGCGACGGACGACTTCACGGCAGACCTCAAACAAACAGGAGAGGCGCAATGTCAGGTAGAGTTGCAGACTTTGAATAGGAAAGCAATTCCGCCGGCTCTTAGCGGCATTTCTTGCAAGGTACGGATCGGCTGACCGCATGGCCCGAGCGATCTCGCCGGTGTGGTGCTCAAATCAGCCTGTGCGAGAAGCACATATGATGGCTCTGCGCATGACAGACGCTCGTTGTGGGCCGAGAGCTGTTGATGGCCGAACCACCACCAACACCGCCCCTACTCCACGCTCGCCAGCACGATCTCGCGCAAGATCCGCGTCGGCGGCAGGCTCTGGTCGTCGCGCTCGTAGTTGCCTGCGGTGACGGCGATGATCAGTTGCAGGGCCGGGATGATGAACAGGCGCTGGCCGCCTTCGCCCTGCGCCATCCACATCCGCTCCAGCCGTCCGACGGCCCAGCCCTTCGGCTTGCCGAAGCCGACGTCGATCAGAAACCATTGATAGCCGTAGCGGCGCAGCTCGTCGGCGCTGACCGCCGGCGTCGTGCAGCGGGTGATCCAGTCGGCGGGCACGATCTGCCGGCCGGCCCAGCGGCCACCGTCCAGCATCAGCGCGCCGATCCGCGCGAAGTCACGCAGCGACATGCGGGCGCCCGAGGCGGCGAAGGGCTCGCCGTCGGATCCGGTCGCCCATTGGGTGGGGCCCATCCCGAGCGGATCGAACAAATAGGCGCGGGCGAAATCATGCAGCGGCTTGCCCGATCCCGTCGCGATCAGTCGGGCCAGCAGCGCCGTCGCGCCGCCGCAATAGGTCCAGTGCGCGCCCGGCGTGTCGACGATCGCGCGCTCCAGGATGTAGCGGTAGCGATCGGGGGCATCGTCCATCGCAATCTCGCTGTTGCGCGGATCGCTGTAGGGAAGGCTGCTCTCGTCCCAGTCCGTGCCCATCGTCATCGTGAGCACATGCTGGATGGTGAGTTGTGATCGCTCCGGACTCGCAAGGTCGGCATAATCCGGGAAAGAGGCGAGCAGCGGCTGCTCGGGCGCCGGCACCCTGCCCTGCGCCAGCGCAATCCCGTACAGCAGCGCGACGATGCTCTTGGAGCAGGAGCGCAGATCGTGCGGCGTCTCCGCCGTGAACGCGACGGTGCCGAGGTCGCCGACACCGCGCGCGCGATCCCGGCCTTCGAAATAACGCTCGATCACGAGCCGGCCCTGCCGGAGCACGATCAGACCATGGACATTCCAGATACGCCGCTCGGCAACCGCCTGATCGAGGCGCCGCGCCACACCGGCGGCGAAGGCATCACCGTCTGCGGCTGGGAGAAAGTCCCACGTCTGCTGTGCGGCAGCAGCCGCAATCTGCGACGACATCGCGAGGCCTCCCAGCCCTGACAGGATCTGACGACGGTTGGGCACGACCGAAAAACCTCGCATGACCCGGACGAACGTCCCTTCCTAGCAGACCAAAGCCGCTGCGGAAGCGCTCATTTGGAGTCCGGCCGATGTCCAGCAAACAATTGCGACGGTTGCGCCGGAATCGCGGCGAGCCGAAACAAGATCCCGGCTCCTGGTTTCCCTCTGCGGAGCGCGATATCCTGGGCGCGATCGGCACCGGAGCAGTGAACGTCATGACGACCCGCCCGAACGTCATCCAGCAAGAATTGTGGTCATGCCTTCGGCGCGAGGCTCGGCAGGCGGCCACGCGTGATCCCGTGTTCGGCCGGTCACTGGCGGCTGCGGTCCTCGACCATGCCGATCTCGGCAGCGTGGTCGCGCAGCAGATCGGCGGCCGCCTCGGCCGGAGCAGCGCCGAGCAGGCGCAGTTTGCCGCTGTCGCGCGGGAGGCGCATCACGCCGCGCCTGATCTCGTCGACGCCGCGTATCGCGACCTCGACGCGATTGCCGCGCACGATCCGGCGGCCACCGCGCTGCTGCCGCCGCTGCTGAACTACAAGGGATACGTCGCGCTGCAGGCGCACCGGGTCGCGCATTGGCTCTGGACGAACGAAAGGACGGATCTCGCGCTGCGGCTCCAGGCGGAGTCCTCGACATCCCTCCAGGTGAGCATCCATCCCTCGGCGCGGATCGGAACGTCGGTGTTTCTCGATCACGCCACCGGCATCGTCATCGGGGCGTTCGCCGTGGTCGGCGACGACGTCACCGTGCTGCAGAACGTGACGATCGGACGCCGCGACGCACTGCCCGGACGTGCGCCGCGGATCGGGCGCGGCGTGCTGCTGTCGTCAGGGGCCACGCTGCTCGGCGATGTCCAGGTCGGCGACTTCGCCAGGATCGGGGCCGGAGCGATGGTCACGAGCGACGTTCCGGCCGGCTGCACGGCCGTGGGCACGCCCGCCCGGCTGACGAACTGCCCAGAGCAGCCGACGTCCGCCGGCGTGTGACGACCGGAGCGGCACGAACGTCAGGACGGCGGAAGCGGAGCAGCTCGTGTGCACCGCACGCTCGCTGGCAGGCGCGGTGATCGGCCGGAGCGATCGGACGCCGCCATCGGCCGGCCGTCCTTATGCGCCACGAGGCCATGGAACCAAAAGTGTCCTGGTCCGTTATGTATCATCACCGCCGTCCATCAGTGACGGTGACAGAGAGACGATCGTGCTCCCCCTGCCTGTGCAGCGAAACTTGGCACGTCGCGCTCCGGTCCTCCCCATCCCGCCTCAAGTCGATGGTCTTGACCTCCGCCATCGCGAGCACGTCCATGCATCACATGGCACTTCTGATCCGCAGGCTGCGGAGCGGCACCGAGCTTGACGACCTTGACATTGCGGCCATCCGGGCGCTCCCCGTTCAATTGAGGAGCGTCGCCCCCGAAACTCCCATTGCGCTGGAGAACGACCATCCGAAGGGCTGCAGCCTCATCGTAAGCGGTTTCGCCTACCGCTCCAAACTCACCGAGACCGGCAAACGTCAGATCCTGTCGTTTCATATTCCCGGAGACATTCCCGATCTGCAAAGCCTGCTCCTCAAGACCATGGACTACGATCTCGTCACGATCTCAAGGGCGACGCTGGGCTTCATCACTCATGCGGACATCTCCCATCTGATCGACTCGCGCTCCGCCGTGGCCCGCGCGCTTTGGCGTGAGACCATGATCGATTCGGCCGTCTTCAGAGCATGGATCCTCAACCTCGGGGTCCGCTCGGCATCGGCGCGGCTCGCTCATCTGCTGGCAGAACTGCGGCAGCGCCTGGCGGAGGTGGGTCTGGTCGACGACAACGAGTATCAATTCCCGCTGACACAGTCCGCGCTGGCCGATGCGCTCGGCCTGAGCACCGTGCACGTGAACCGCGTGCTCCAGGAATTTCGAAGCCAGCGGGTCCTGGACATCCGTAAGAACCTTGTCACCCTGTTCGACGTTAAGAAGGTTGTCGCTGCCGGCGGGTTTGATCCTGCGTATCTCCACGGCTCGCGTCCGGCGACGCCCTGATGGATGTTGACGCGATGCGCTTCTATGTGACTTCAGCCGGAGAGCAGCCCGAGGACGGCGTCGAGTTTGACGACGTCGAGGCCGTCCTGCGAGAGACCGCGGAGACGGCGCTCGCGATCGCACGAGATCGGCTCCACCCCCTCGGTCACCAATGTCAGCCTCGATGTGAGTTCCGATCACGGCCGGATTGGACAAGTCACGGTGTCGGTGTTGATCGAGCGCTTCTGATCGAGCCCGTACCGAGGCGACCACGCGCGACGATGAACGGCCCGCGACGCAAGACTCCGGACCGCGCGGCGCCGGCGCTTTCAAGCCTCGGTTTGGCCTACGTGACGATGGCCACCGGGTTCCCCAGGGCTGGGCCCGGGGCGGAACCCCCTCCGGGTCGCCGCGGTCGATTCCCGTCGTGTAACGAATTGTGTTTCGGAGCTGATCCGCCGATTGATCTCATCAGTTTTGGGATCGTGATGTCGGACGTGTCGAACAACAACAGCAATACACGTGGGGGCCGGAGCGATCTGCCACCTTGCCGCAGTTGCGGTCACCCGGCTGCGGCGGTGCGCAGCATCCTGAACCCGCGAACGGGCAAAGCCGAGCGGATGTTCAACTGTTCCGCATGCGGAACCTTCAACTGGATGGAACCGAACCGTTGATGCGCCCCTGCGGCCGACCATCGGCGGGACACTCGGTCTCCGATGGAACCTCCCGCCTCTCCTCGCTGGCGAGAAGCTGTCGAAGGATCCTGCGCTTCTGTTCGTCGGTCTCAGCTTCGA
Organism: Bradyrhizobium sp. ORS 375; assembly: GCF_000239775.1. Classification (GTDB taxonomy): domain Bacteria; phylum Pseudomonadota; class Alphaproteobacteria; order Rhizobiales; family Xanthobacteraceae; genus Bradyrhizobium. Next base: position 16,590 of record NZ_CAFI01000069.1, on the reverse strand, counting down.
GAAGCTGACGAAAACGGCGAATGTTCTCGTTCCGAATGTAGCGTTCCATGCGGTCGCCCTCTCGGCCTGATGGACGGGAGGATGCGAGGAACTGCTCGCGATTTCAACCTGTCAAAAGCGCCAGATCGCGCCGCGCTCTGCGCCGCCGTCACGGCGGGGGCCGACCCGGTCCATGATCGGCGGGCCTCGGCGCGATCCGCACCGGCGGCAGTCCCACGATCTCGAAGGTCGACGAGGCGATCTCGATGCCGTTGGCTTCGAGCTCGGCCAGGATCTCGCGGCTGATGCAGTCCTTGAGCCGACGCACCGACAGCGCGTCCGCAAGGAAGCGCAAGGTCAGCTCGATCCAATTGTCGGTCAGGCGGATGAAGACGACCGGCTCGACATCGGCGCTGCGGACGAAATAGCGCGCGTGCATGCGGGCGAGCGCCTCGGCGCCGAGCCGCGCCTGCGTCGCGGCGTGCCGGGATGCGGCGGCGAGCAGGATCTGCTCGGCCTTGGCGCGATCGGCCTTGTAGCCGATGGGAATGCGGATCTCCTCCCAGATGAAGGGGAAGTCGCGCGTGTAGTTGTAGATCGGCTCGTCGAAGATCTTGTCGTTGGTGACGGTGACGATGCGCCCGGTGAACTGGCGGCTGCGCACCCACACCGCGGGCTCCGCCGACTGCACGTCGGGCGGCTCGCCCATTTCCATGATCGTGGTCTGGATGAAGCCGAGCGCGATGACGTCGCCGCGCACGCCGCCCATGGTGATGCGGTCGCCGACCGAGAAGGTGCGGCCGCGCAGGATCACGAGATAGCCGGCGATCGAGGTGATCACTTTCTGCAGCGCGAACGCAAGCCCCGCGGTGATCAGCCCGGCGGCCGTCGTCAGCCGCGCCGGATCGTCGAACCACACCGACAGAATGCTGAGGATCAGCAGAATGGCGATCGACAGGCTGGAGGCCTGGTGACTCCAGAACGCGGCGCGCTCATGGTGACGCTGCAGGACAAACGAGATGGCGAAGGTGGCGACGCGGCGCAGCAGCAGCGCGGCGAACACCAGGATCACGGTCAGAATGAGCTTCTTGCCGTTCTCGGCATTGAGGCCGATCAGCGGGACACCAAACAGGTCCATGTCGTTCCGGTCCGCTCCTCAGACTGACATCTCGGAACAGGACAAGATCTGTCGCCAAGCCCGCGTTCCAACGCCTGCCCGGATGACGCCCGGAACGGCTCAGGAGCTCCCGAGGTTCGACAGCGAGAACGCGACCAGCAAGCCGAGCACAACGAGGCTGCCAGTGAGATTGCGGTCGCCTTTGACGGCCTCCGGAATCATCGTGTTCACCACCATTGTCAGCAGCGCGCCGGCGGCCACGGCGTTGACCGCGGCGACGAGTTGTGGCGGCGCCCCGCCGAAGGCTGCCGCGCCGATCGCGGAGGCCAGAGCGGACAGCACGGCGATCGCCGCCCACAGGCCGAAGATGTAGCTCCTGCTGCGGCCCGCGGCCTTCATGCCGAGCGCGCTGGACAGCCCCTCCGGCAGGTTGGACAGAAAGATCGCCGCCAGCATCGCCAGGCTGATGCCGTTGCCGGCGAGCAGCCCGAGGCCGAGCACGATGCTTTCGGGAATGCCGTCGAGCAGCGAGCCGATTGCGATGACGAGGCCGCCGCCCTGCGCGGCGCTCTGCTGCTCGCCATCGCCGGACTGCTTGCGATGGTGCGCGCCGTTGCGGGACACGAGCCAATCGGCCAGCGCATAGGCGATCGAGCCTGCGATCGCACCGCCGACGATCGGCCAGATGCCGCCCTCCTGGAAGCCGTCCTCGAGCAGATCATAGGCCACAGCCGAGATCAGCACGCCGCAGCCGAACGACATGATGCCCGCCGTCGCCCAGCGCGGCAGCTTGACCAGGTAAGCGAGCGCCGCGCCGACGAGGAGCGAGGATGCCCCGAGCAGGCCCCAGAGGCCCGCGGACAACCAGACCGGCATGAGATTTCCGCCTCGGATGCACGCAGATGACGCGAGGAAAACGGCGCGCGCCGTGAGGCGTTCCGAACGAGCTACTCCGCCGCGCGCCGAGGCCGCTACGCGCCCGAAAACAAGAGAGCCGCCCGAAGGCGGCTCTGATGATCTCGCTGCATTTTGTGGAGCTGCAGCGTCCGGATCGCGGAGTGATAGAGGTCAGGCCGCTGCGCTCGCAGCCATGGCGTTCACGCGCGGCTTGGCCTGCCGCAGGTGCACCTTCCAGGCCTCCAACGCCACGACGAACGAGGTGATCGCCCAGAACACCGGATACTCATAGCCGCCGGTGTTCCAGGTCCAGCCAAAACCCTTGACGACCTGCAGCGCATAGACGGCGAACAGCAGCAGCGCGGTGGCGCCGAGCGCGGCGAAGCGGGTGCAGATGCCGAGCACGAGCGCAATGCCGGCGGCGCATTCGGACGCGGCGGCGATCACGACCCAGACCTCCGATGGCTGGAAGCCGGCCTTGGCGAAGAACCCGGCGGTCGCCGCCGACACCGCGCCGCCGGCGAATTTTCCGGCGACGTGCGGAAACAGAAACAATCCGCAGATGATGCGAAGAATGTTCAGGCCATTCGATAGATCAAAATTCTCCGCCTTGATGCGGAAGTCGTCCTTGGTGAGCCACATGACTCATCTCCTTTCCGTTGGCCCACATGTCTCAGGAAGGAGAGCTGATGCCGTTGCGGCAAGTCAAAATCGTCCCGCGTTCCACGCAGGACTGATTTGCAGACGCGTCGTTAGTTGGCTGGCGGGCGCGGCAATGTCACGGTGAACGTTGTGCCGACGCCGACCTCGGATTGCAGCGTGATGCCGCCATGCATGCGTCCGACCAGCGACTTCACATGCGCAAGCCCGATGCCCTCGCCCGGCTGGTCGCGACGGCCGACGCGCTGAAACAGCTCGAACACCCGCGCCTGGTCCTCGGGCCGGATGCCCCGGCCGTTGTCGGCGACCTGAAAGACCACCTCGCTGCCGCGCGCCTTGCCCGAAATCGTGATGCGGCCCGGACGCTCGGGCTCGAGATATTTGACGGCATTGTCGAGCAGGTTGCCGAAGATCTGGCCGACCGCCAGCGGATCCGCGACCAGCCGCGGCAGCTGCTCGATGGTGATCACGGCGCCGGCCGTCTCGGTCTGATGACGGATGGAGTCCGCAAGCTTCTTGACGAGCGCCTCCATGTCCAGCGGCTCGGGATGCAGCGGCTGCTGGCCATGCCGCGACACCTTCAGAATGGCATTGATCAGCCCGTCCATCTTCTGCGTCGCCGCGCGGATGAACGACAGCGACTCGTCGAAATCGCGCTCGGCCTGTTCGCGCAGCGGATCGGTCTTCGACAGCTGTCCGGCTGCGAACATCTCGTCGCGCTGGCTCTGCAGCTCCTGGGCAAAGCCCATGATGTTGACCAGCGGCGCGCGCAGATCGTGGCTCACGACATGGGCGTAGCGCTTGATCTCCTCGTTGGCCACTTCCAGTCGCTCGTTGAGATCGCGCAGCCGCGCCTCGGCGGTCTTGCGCGCGGTGATGTCGATCGCGGTGCCGATCAGGCGCACGCAGTGGCCCGTGTCGTCGAACAGACCACGGCCCTTGGCGGCCACCCAGCGGACTGCGCCATCGTTCCTGCCGACCGTACGAAACTCGACGTCATAAAGCGCGCGCCGCGCGGGATCGGCAGCCGCCGCGAACGCCGCCGTCGTCGGCTCGCGATCGTCGGGATGCAGGCCTTCATAAAAATCAGTGATCGTGACCGGAACATCCGCAGCGACGCCGAACATCGCCCTGACGAGCGGCGGCCAGACCAGCACGTCGGTCGCGGGATCGTAGTCCCAGAATCCGACCTCGGCGACCTGGGTCGCCAGACGCAGCCGCTCCTCGGCCTCGCGCAGGGCGGTCTCGGCCGCGTGACGCGCGTTGACGTCGAGCAGGACGCCGGGGAAGCGCACCGGCTTGCCGTCACGCAGCTCGACGCGGCCGTTGGCCTCGATCCAGTGATAGCGGCCGTCTCGCCGGCGGACGCGATATTGATGCGCGTAGTCGCCGCCGCGCGCCAACGCGTCCTGGATCGCCGCCGCAAGCCCGGCCTGATCGTCCGGGTGCACGGTCATCGTGACCTGCTCGAGGCTGAGGCCTTCGCGCCCGAGCTCCGGATCGAGACCAAAATTGACGGCGAAATTGTCGTCGATGGTGAAGCGGTTGGCGGGGATGTCCCAGACCCAGGTGCCGATGATGGCGCCGGCGGCGAGCGCGAGCTGCACGCGCTCAGCATCGGCGCGGGCCTGCGTCTCACTGTCGCGCAACGCCTGCTCGGCCCGCATCTGTGCCGACACTTCGGTGTTCACTCCGAACCAGCGCCGGATGCGCCCCGACGCATCGCGCATCGGCTGGATACGGGTCAAGAACGGCCGGAAGACGCCGTCGGCCCCGCGCAGCGGAAACGTCATCTCGAACGGCTCGCCGGTTAAGATCGAGGCCTGCCAGCGCTCCATCACGGAAGGAAGCTGCTCGGGGTCATGGACCGATTGCCAGCCCCAGCCTTCCATCTGCGCAGGGGTGCTGCCGCAGTATTCGTGCCAGCGGCGATTGTACCAGACGATGTAGCCGTCGCCATTGGCGATCCAGCACAGGGTGGGAATGCCGTCCGCGAGCAGCCGGAAATCATGGTCGTCGAGAGTGCCCGGGGCAAGATCCGGGACCGCGTAGTCGACAGAGGTCTGCTTGCGCCAGAAGGTACGCCCGAACTCGCGACTGATCATCCATCCCCCTGGCAGGCAGCGACATTGCCGCCTCATCGCGCACCATCGCGTACAGGCGGGAGCGGACGCATCGACGTAACGGCGGCGGACGGGCAAAGTTCCCCGGCGAGGAACACAATTTTTGGCCCCTCGCTGGCGAGTCGCCTATTGTGGCCGTTCGGGCCTGACATGCGGTCGCACCCCGGCGCCTATCTGTCATTGGCTTGGATTACAACCGGCTTGAATTACAATTGGCTTGGATCACAAAGGTTCGCTTCGCATGGATACCCCGCTGTGGCGCTGGTCGGCCACGCAACTCGCTTCCGCCATCCGCACCAAGGAGATCACCAGCCGCGAGGCGGTGACGGCCTGTCTCGAGCGTATCGCCGCGATCAATCCGGAGCTCAACGCCGTGGTCTCAGTGCAGACCGAGGACGCGCTCGTGGCAGCCGACCTCGCCGACCGGATGGTCGCCGCGGGGACCACGCTCGGGCCGCTGCACGGCGTGCCGGTGACGACCAAGATCAATGTCGACCAGGCGGGGTTGCCGACCACCAACGGCATCGCAGCCTTCAAGGACAACATCGCCAAGGACGATGCCCCGGTCGTCGCCAATCTGCGCAAGGCCGGTGCCGTGCTGATCGGCCGCACCAACACGCCGGCGTTCTCGATGCGCTGGTTCACCGACAACGAGCTGCATGGCCGCACGCTCAACCCGTGGCGACCCGACCGCACGCCGGGCGGATCCAGCGGCGGCGCCGCGGTCGCGGCGGCCACCGGCATGTGCGCGATCGCGCATGGCAATGATGGCGGCGGCTCGATCCGCTACCCGGCCTATTGCACCGGCACCGTCGGCCTGCGCCCGTCGTTCGGCCGCGTGCCGGCGTTCAACGGCACCGCGCCTTCAGAGCGGCAGTTGTCGCTGCAGCTGATCTCGGTGCAGGGCGCGATCACGCGCAATGTCGAGGACGCCCGGCTGGCGCTGGCCGCGATGTCCGCGTCCGATCCGCGCGATCCCTGGCACGTGGCGATGCCGCTCGACGGCCCACGCATCGATCATCCTGGCGTGGCGGTCTGCCTCGATCCCGCCAGCGTCGGCATTGCGCCCGAGGTCGAGGCCGCCGTGCGTAAGGCCGCCGCGATCCTGCATCGCTCCGGCTACGAGGTGACCTGGCGCGATCCGCCGGATGTCGCCGCGGCCGCCAAGGCGTGGAATGATTTCGCGCAAGGCGAGGCGCGGGTGACGCTGGCGGCGCAGGTCGAGCAGCACGGCGATGCCCTGGCGCGGCGCGCCTTCGCACTGATGATGAACCGCACACCCGAGCTCGACGTGCCCGGGCTGATACGAGCGTCGTCGGCGCGCGCGACCTATCTGCGGCGCTGGCAGCTGTTCATGCAGGAGCATCCGCTGGTGCTCTGTCCCGTGGCGATGGAGACGGCGCTGCCCTACGGCGTCGACATCGAGAGCGACGCCAGCGTGGAGCGCCTCTATCGCTCGCACGTCTTCCTGTTCGCGACCGCTTACCTCAGCCTGCCGTCGATCAGCGTGCCGACCGGCGTCCACGACGGCATCCCGATCGGCGTGCAGATCGTGGGGCCCCGCTTCCGCGAGGATCTCGTGCTGGATGCGGCCGCCGTGATCGAGCACGCCGCTGCCGAGGCGGCACCGACATTGTCGTAAGCCTTCCCGTCCTTGGGCGCGCGGCACGGGTCGCGCGCTCAAGAGCTTCGCGCGCGGTCCAAGAAGGTCTCCCTCTTCGCCGCGTCGATGGCGGCGGCCAGCTCGTCGATCCGATAGGGCTTCGACAGGATGCGAACACCGGCCTCCCTTGCGGCATGAACCGCCGCGCCTGAATAGCCGCTGGTGAGCAGGATCGGCATGTCGACCCGGCGCCGCTGGATTTCGCGCGCGAGCTCGACCCCGTTCATGCCGCCGGGCATCATGATGTCGGAGAACACGAGATCGACCGGGCGTCCGTCGGCAAGCGCGCCGAGCGCGGCCGCGGCGCTGGAGGCGCGGGTCACGTCATAGCCGAGCTGGCGCAGCATCTCGCTCACCAGCGCGGCAACCTCGTCGTCATCCTCGACCAGGAGAATGCGGCCTTCGTCTTGATGGCGCGATCGCGGTCGCTGCAGGTCGACGAGGTGCGGCTGGACCCCGGTAGCGGCATGCTCGGACCTCGGCAAATAGAGCGCGATCGTCGAGCCACGGCCGAGTGCGGAGTCGATGGAGACAGTGCCCCGCGACTGCTTGACGAAGCCATACACCTGGGCGAGCCCGAGACCCGAGCCCTTGCCGATGTCCTTGGTGGTGAAGAACGGCTCGAACACGCGTGCGCGGACCTCCTCCGTCATGCCCGTCCCGGAATCGACCACCGACAGCCGGACGTAGTCGCCGGCGACCTCATCGTCGCGCCAGTTCGGCAGGTTCTCGCCGCGCACTACGATCGTGCCGCCGCTCGGCATCGCATCACGCGCATTGACGGCGAGATTGAGCACCACGAGCTCGAGCTCGCCGGGATCGACCTCGACCGGCCAGAGGTCATCGGGAAACTCGAACTGCACGTGCACGTCGCCGCGCAGGCTGCGGTCGAGCAGCTCGCGCATGCCGCCGATCTGACGGGCAATGTCCACCGGCTCGGGCCGCAGCTCCTGCCTTCGAGAGAAGGCAAGCAGCTGGCGGGTCAGGCTGGCGCCGCGCTGCGCGGCCTGAATCATGCCGTCCATCAGGCGGCGACGCCGCGCCGGATCGGCCTGACGGTCGAGCATGTCGAGTCCACCGGAGATCACCATCAGAAGATTGTTGAAGTCATGCGCCACGCCGCCGGTCAGCCGGCCAATCGCTTCGATCTTCTGCGCTTGGCGCAAAGTCTCCTCGACACGCGCGCGCTCGGCCATCTCCAGCCGAAGATGCTCGTTGGACTCCGCGAGCGCGCGCGTGCGCTCGACCACCAGCCGCTCGAGCTCCTGCGCAGCCTGCTCGCGCGCATGGATCAGGGCGCGGATTTCATATTGACGGCGCCGCGCCCGCATCGCCGATTGCACCGCGCTCATCAGCGTGATCGGCTGGATCGGCCGCTCGAGCAAGGAGACGTTACGCAAGGCGCGCACGAGGTTACGCCGCCAGGCGACGACCGAGGGCTGGTCGCGGTGGCTCGTCAGCACGATGAACGGCAGGTCGGACCAGGCGGGCTGCCGCTCGACCCATTGCGTGAGCGGGGCCGCGTCCCTCCCGAACAGTCCCTCCTCCGCGACCACGACCGCCCCGACGCCCGCGCCGAGCTCGCAGACCAGCTCTGTCAGGCTGGAACAGACCCGGGTGTCGAGCCGGGCGCTCCGCAACAGCTCGGCCGAGGCCGGTCCGTCGCGCCCGATCGGCGTAAACAGGAGAACACGCTGATCCCCCTCAGTGCTCATCTCGGATGTCCAGGTCAGGGATGACGGCGCCGGAGAAGCGCGGATTGCCGAGGAAGATTCCGCTGAAGTCGGTCAGCGGTGGACCCAGAGTGATGCCGTCGCTGCCTAAGCGAAACTCGCGGATCGTATGCTCGTGAGGCCCGCTGCGCTTCTTCACCACCGACAGCGCCCGGCGCACCGTGCCCGCGACCTCGAAATAGCGCAGCATCAGCACCGCGTCGCTGAGATAGCTGATGTCCAGCGGCGTATCCATCGGCCCGACCAGGCCGTGCTGCGCGAGCACGAGGATGGTCAACACGCCCTGCTGGCCGAGATAGCTCAGCAGCTCGTGCATCTGCAGGACCAGGAAGCGCTCGTCCGGCATCGCGTTGAGATAGCCATTCAGGCTGTCGATGATCATGACCCGCGCATTGTCGCGCTCGACGCTGCGCCGCACGATGGCGCCGAATTCACCAGGCGACATCTCGGCGGGGTCGATCTGCTGAAAGCGGATCAGCCCGGAGTCGAGGTGCCGTTCGAGCGGCAGGCCGAGCGTTCGCGCCCGCGCCTCCACTGTGCCGCGGCCCTCGTCGAAGGCAAAGAACACGGCATGCTCGCCGCGCTCGGCTGCCGCAATCGCGTAGCTCAGGGCAACCGAGGATTTGCCCACGCCCGCCGACCCGAGCAGGAGGGCATTGGTCCCGCGCTCGAGGCCGCCGCCCAGCAGCTGATCGAGCTCGGCGTTGCCGCTTGGCGTTAATTCGCCCTGGAACGATCGATGATGCTCCGATGCGATCAGCCGCGGAAAGATGCGCAATCCGCCTTCGTTGATCGTGAAATCGTGAAAGCCGCCGCGAAATGCGATGCCGCGCATCTTGATCACGCGCAGGCGGCGGCGCTCGGCGCCATACGCGATCGCAAGCTGCTCCAGCATCACGACACCATGCGCCACCGAATGCAGTTGCAGATCATCCTGCGAGGACGAGAGGTCATCGAGCAGGATGACCGTGCAGTTGCGCTTGGCGAAGAAGTGCTTCAAGGCGAGCACCTGACGGCGATAGCGCAGCGGGCTCTGCGCCAGCAGCCTGAGTTCCGAGAGGCTGTCGATCACGACGCGCGAGGGATCGATGCGTTCGACCTCCTTGAACATCAGGCCGGTGGTCTCGCTGAGTTCGACCTCGGCCGGATGAAACACGGTGAGCTCCCGCTCCGGATCGAGCGTCGTCTCCGGCGGCACCAGCTCGAACACGTCGACGCCGGCCAGCGACCAGCCGTGCCTTCCGGCAACGACCTCGAGCTCACGCTTGGTTTCGGACAAAGTGATGTAGAGCACCCGCTCGCCGAGGCTCCTGCCCTTCAAAAGGAACTGCAGCGCGATGGTTGTCTTGCCGGTCCCGGGCCGGCCCTCATAGAGATAAAGGCGGTTGGCGTCGAGCCCACCGCCGAGGATGTCGTCGAGGCCGTCGCTTCCGGTGGATATGCGGGAGAGATCCTCGCGCTCGCGAGTGCCGCCAGCAAGCCCCTCCGTCATGCAAAGCTCCGTGGTGAATATGGACGAGATCGCAATGGTCAGCGCGCCGGCAGGCCGTGAGGCCCGCCACCGCGCGACGAGATGATAAGGAACACGATTCAACCCGCTCCGGTTCCCCAGGTACCCGAGCAAGAGCCCGCTGGGATGGAGGAGCCGGGAACCCCGACGGCAGCAACGATCGCGGGCAGCGTCAGGTCGACCGTCCGACCGTATCGGCCATCGTGGCTCCGCGCGTGCCGAGCGGCCTCTCATGGCCGGTCGTGGTGTCGCGCATCGTCTGGTGCTCGAGTTCGGCGTCGAGCTCGGCACCGATGAGAATCACGATCGCGGAGATCCAGATCCAGGTCATGAAGCCGATCGCAGCGCCGAGCGAGCCGTAGGTGGCGTTGAAGCTGCCGAAGTTCGCCGCATACCAGGAGAACAGCGCCGAGCCTCCGAGCCAGAGCGCCGCCGCGAGCGCGCTGCCCCAGCTGATCCAGCGCCATTTCGGCTCCTCGCGATCCGGACCATAGCGATAGATCAGCGCCAGCCCGAGCGAGACGCAGATGAAGATCGCGGGCCAGCGGCCAATGCGCAGCAGCAGATCGGCGGCGTCCGACAAACCGACATATTGCAGCACCACCGGCACCACGACGATCGCCGCGATGGCGAGCAGGGCAAACAGGATGGCGCCCGCGGTGAACGTCAGCGAGATCGCATTGAGCTTGAAGAAGCCGCGCCGCTCCGGCTCGCGATAGACGACGTTCAACGTGTCGAACAGCGACTTCATGGCTGCGTTGGCGCTCCACAGCGAGATCGCGAGGCTGACCAGAAAGGTGACGCCGAGCGCCTGGCTGCCTTTGGACGACACCCGCGTGAGCTGGTCGCGCGCGATGTCGATCGCGCCGCCGGGCATGAGGCCTTGCAACTGCTCGAGATGGACGGTGATCTTGGCAGGATCCGAGAACAGACCGTAGATCGCGACCAGAGCGGCGAGCGCCGGGAAGATTGCCAGCAGCGTATAGAACGTCATGCCTGCGGCGAGCGCGACGATCCTGTGCTCGGTGACGTTCTCATACACGCGGTACAGAACGTCCTTCCAGCCTTTCGCAGGAATCTCCGACGGCGAGTCGGCGAGCCTGCCATGGCCGTCGTCGGACACGTTGCGCCGCTGCTGCCGGCCGTCCTGCTCCGGCCGCTGGTCGAAATACTGGATCAGGAACGCAAGTCCGAGCAGCGCGAGCATGCCCCCGGTCCCGGGCCCGCGCATGCGGCGCGGCCCGAGCAGGCCGATCACGTCCTGAGATTCACCATCCGACTTCCTGGATCGACCGAACATTGCGAGCATCCGTCTTTGTCGGGTGAAGCAACCGGAGGACTCAGGGAATGTTCCGGGCTTCCCGGCCTGTTAGCGACGCGCGCCGGACAAATCGACCAGGGACAAATGAACGCGGCGACGTGGCGCCGACACAACAGTTAATGTGGCGTGCGAGGAACGCCCCCGTGCAGCCCCGCGTTGCAACGGCACCTTTCAACGCAAGGATAAACGTATGCGCCGCCTGCTATTTGCTTCGCTGTCCGCCTCTGCCGTCCTCGCCGCCTTTGCCGCGATCTCGCCTGCCTCCGCGGCACAGGATCGCTTCTGCCTGCAGGGCAGGATGTGGGGCTATCCCGGCAATTGCCAATTCGCAACCTATCAGCAATGCCAGGCCGCCGCTTCCGGCACCGACGCCGGCTGCGGCATCAACCCGGCCTACGCCTATGCGCGCCAGCGCGGCTACTATCCCCGCTATTGACATCGCCGTGCGGGACATTCCGAAACCGCGCTCGCGATCAATGCCCGCGCGGCCATGATATGAGGATGGCGGCCGTCGTCGCGACCGCCGCCGTCCTGAAGCTTCAGGACCGCGTCGGTCTGCATTCACGCTGGTCCACCGAGACCCCCTTCTCTGTCGATACGGGCGTCAGCTACATGCTGCATCGCCGCGCATGTCCCTCCGCCGCCGCCGCCGGGCGCGCGGAACATTGCGCGTTGCCGCCGCTTATACGGCCACGCGTTTTGAACCGGAGGAGGAAACCATGGACGGACTGATTTATCTGGTGGGCTTGATCGTGGTGATCATGGCCATCCTGTCGTTCTTCGGCCTGCGCTGAGACGACGCCGATGGCCATGGAAACTGCGCCGGTCGCCACGTCGCCCATCGGGCGCGTCGCTGCCGATAGCTGGACGCTGCAATGGACCCCGGTCATTGCAGGCGCCCTCACCGCCGCAGCCGTCTCCTCGATCCTCATCAGCTTCGCGATGACGGTCGGGCTCGGCGTCAGCTCGACGGCGCCGACCTGGCGCGATGCGTCGGTCGCGCTCTGGCTGTTGTCGGGGCTTTACCTCATGCTGCAGGCGCTCGTGAGCTTTGGCTGCGGCGGCTATATCGCGGGGCGTGTCCGCGCGCCCTACGGGCCTGCCGAAAGTGACGAGACCGAGAAGCGCGACGGCCTGCATGGCGTCGCCGCCTGGGCGCTCGCGGTCGTGCTGGGCACGGTGCTGGCGGCCATGGTCGCCTCCGCGGCCAGCCGGCCGAATCCGCTCGGCGCGCCGCCGGCGGCCAACGAGCCTTCGGTGCTGAGCTACGAGCTCGATCATCTGTTCCGCGCCGCGCGGCGACCACCCAGCCCCGAGCTTGCGCCGGCGCGCAGCGAGGCAGGCCGGATCCTGCTGACGGCGTCGAGCCACAGCGGCGTCAGCACGGACGATCGCAACTACCTCGTGCAGCTCGTCAACGCCACGACGGGGTTGACCGGTCCCGACGCCGAGCGCCGGGTCGACACCACCATCGCCAATGCCAAGACGGCGCTGTCCCGGAGCCGCGCGAGCACGACCATCCTCGCCTTCTCGATCGCGACCGCGCTGCTGCTCGGCGCGGTCGCCGCCTGGATGGGTGCCGAGAGCGGCGGTCGTCACCGCGACGGCAAGCCGGTCTCGGGCTGGATGCTGCACGCCAACCGCTTCAGCCGGCGGCGCGACATGTGGCGGCGCCCGATGTCGATGCCGGAATAGACTATAGCACACAAGCAAGAACGGCCCGGTCGACGACCGGGCCGTTTGCTTTTCGGATGCTCGCGCTCGCCTTCAAGCGGCAGGTCTCAAGCGAGATGCCGCCGCATCAGACGAGCGTCGGCGCCATAGCTCATCAGCTTATGGTCGGCGGGCTCACCGACGACCGCAAACCCCTGCTTGGCCCAGAACGGCGCGGAGCCGTTGACGGCCACCAGCGACACTGACGGCAGGCCCAGCTTGCGCGCGTGCGCGACCAGCATGGTCACGATCCCAACTGCAGCGCCGCTGCCGCGGGCCTCCGGCAGCAACGCCAGATCGTGAATGTAATAGGTCGACGCGGCCTCGGGGATGCTGCCGATCAGAACGTTCAGCGCCGGCGGCGGGCCGAGATGCCAGGGATGGCTGATGACGTAGCCCACGACGGCGGCAGCCGCGAGGATGCGGCAGCCTTCGGAATGCAGTCGCAGCCGCTCGGCGAACACCGAAGTGTCTTCCGGATAGTCAGGATGGACGCGGGCGGCAATCGCATCAACCGCGGCGAGATCGCTGGAGGTCATCGCGCGCCAGTGCAGACCATCCGTGGCACGCACATCGATCATCTTGTGAAGGACCGTCCGGCTGAGCTCACTTGGCGGGCGTCACTTGGCGAGCGCCAGCCAGCGCTCGCTGGCGGAGACCGCGGCCGGCCACAACGCTTCGGTGGGCTGCCCCCGGTGCAGCGCCTTGCCGACCTCGCAGATCGACATGAACGCCGACGAGCGCGCCTCCTCGGTTTCGAACGGCTGCTCCGCGCTCGGGCTGCGCACCAGCCCCATCAGCCCGTTCAGAATCTGCAACGCCGCATCGGGAGCAGCCGCCTGCGCCGATCGCAACGCCGCCACCACCTGCTCGGCCTTTTCCGTCTCCGTCACTGCAGCCTCTCGCTCGCGTCAACGGCAGCCAAGGTAGCAAGACGGATGGCGCCGCGCAACGCGGTGCGGCGGGCCGCGCCGACCGGACGCGAAGACGCCGCGGCGCATCAAATGAGACGCGGCGAGCGGAAATTTAGGAACGGACGCAGCCGCGGTCGTTTGTACGTCGCGGCAAGGCTGAGCGGCCCTGACAGGCGGAGATCGGTAACTCATGTTAGTTCGAGCCCCACGCGCCGCGCTTCTGGGTGTCCTCCTGAGCGCTTCCGCATTGTGTCCCGCCGCCGCGCAGACAGCCCCAGCCCCACCCTCGAGCGATCTCGAGCGACGCATGCAGGACCCGGCGCAATGGCCGATGCCGGCGCGCGACTACGCCAACACCCGCTACAGCCCGCTCGACCAGATCAACACCGGCAATGCGGGACAGTTGCAGCTCGCGTGGACATTTTCGATCGGCGCCGACCGCGGCCAGGAGGCGGCGCCGATCATCGTGGATGGGATCATGTACGTGGTCGGTCCCTATGACGGTCCCTACCCGAACCGCGTGTTCGCGCTGGATGCGACGACGGGCGATCTGAAATGGTCCTATGCGCCGAAGCCCGAGCCGGCGGCAAAAGGCGTCGCCTGCTGCGACGTCGTCAATCGCGGCCTCGCCTTCGACAATGGCAAGGTCTTCCTCAACACCCTCGACGACAACACCGTCGCGATCGATGCCAAGACCGGCAAGGAGATCTGGCACACCAAGCTCGGCGAGATCAACAAAGGCGAGACCATCACCATGGCGCCGGTGGTCGCCAAGGGCAAGGTGATCGTCGGCAACAGCGGCGGCGAGCTCGGCGTGCGCGGCTGGGTCACCGCGCTCGACGAGAACACCGGCGCGATCGCCTGGCGCGCCTACGCGACGGGGCCCGACAAGGATGTGCTGATTGGCGACGACTTCAAGCCGTTCTACGACAGCTTCAAGGGCAAGGATCTCGGCGTCACCAGCTGGCCGGCGGATCGCTGGCGCACCGGCGGCGGCACGATGTGGGGCTGGGTGTCGTTCGATCCCGCGCTCAACATGATCTTCTTCGGTACGGCCAATCCGTCGCCGTGGAACGCCAACCAGCGCAAGGGCGACAATCTCTGGAGCTCCACGATCTTCGGCCGCGACATCGATAGCGGCCACGCCAAATGGGCCTATCAGGTCAGTCCCCACGATCTGTTCGATCATGACGAGATCAACGAGAACGTGCTGGTCGATCTCGACATCGACGGCAAGACGCGCAAGGCGCTGATCCATCCCGGCCGCAACGGCTACATGTATGTGATGGACCGCACCACCGGCGAGGTGATCTCGGCCGACGCCTATGAGTTCATCAACGCCTACAAGGGCGTCGATCTCAAGACCGGCCGCATCATTCCGAACGACGAGAAGACGCCGGTGCTCGGCAAGACCGTCGAGAACATCTGCCCGAGCGCCCCTGGCGCCAAGGACTGGCAGCCCACGGCGTGGTCACCGCGGACGAAACTGCTCTACGTGCCGCACCAGCATCTGTGCATGAGCTTCAGGGCAAGTGAGGTCGGCTACATCGCCGGCACACCATTCGTCGGCGCCGACGTCGACATGTACGCCGGCCCCGGCGGCTATCGCGGCGAGTTCATGGCGTGGGATCCGGTCGCGCGCAAGAAGGTATGGGAGATTCACGAGAAGCTGCCGGTGTGGGCGGGCACGCTGGTGACCGCCGGCGACGTCACCTTCTACGGCACCATGGACCGGATGTTCAAAGCGGTGAACGCGAAAACGGGCGAGGTGCTCTGGCAATTCCGCGCCGGCTCCGGCTTCATCGGCCAGCCGGTGACCTATCGCGGCAGCGACGGCCAGCAATATGTCGCGATCCTCTCCGGCGTCGGCGGCTGGCCCGGCGTCGTCGCCAATGCCGAGGTCGACCCGCGCGTGCGCAACGGCGCGCTCGGCTTCACCGGCGCGACGCAGGATCTGCCGTTCTACACGGCCGGCGGCAGCGAGCTCCTGGTGTTCAAGCTCGGCAACGCCACGCAGCATGCCACTCAGCAAGCACCGGCCCAGACCACGCCGCCTGCCGGTGGAGCGGATCAGGACAAGACCGATGCGCCGGCTCGCTGACATCACCCTGCTCGCGGCGCTCGGCATCGCCCTCCCCGCTCATGCCGAGGAGCCGGTGTATGCACCGTCGCTGCGCGTCTGCGCCGATCCGAACAACCTGCCGTTCTCGAACCAGGCCGGCGAGGGTTTTGAGAACAAGCTTGCGCAGATGGTGGCGAGGACGCTCGGCTGGAGCGTGACCTATACGTGGTGGGCGCAGCGGCGCGGCTTCGTGCGCCAGACGCTGAAAGCCGGCCTGTGCGACGTCGTCATGGGCGTGCCCGCGCATTACGACCTCGTCGAAACGACCAAGCCCTATTACCGCTCGAGCTACGTCTTCATCTCGCGCGCGGAGCGACGTCTCGATCTCTCCTCGCTCGACGATCCACGCCTGCATGCGCTGAGCATCGGCGTGCACCTGATCGGCGATGACGGCAACAACCCGCCGCCCGCACATGCGCTGGGTCAGGAAGGGATCATCGACAATGTCAGGGGCTATCCGATCTACGGCGACTATCGCCAGCCCAATCCGCCAGCGCGGCTGATCGACGCGGTGAGCGCTGGCGAGATCGATGTCGCCGCGGCCTGGGGCCCGCTGGCCGGCTATTTCGCGAAGCAATCATCCGTGCCGCTCGCGGTGACGCCGATCGACGACGACGGCCGCTTCGCGCCGCTGCGCTTCCGGTTCGCCATCGCCATGGGTGTACGCAAAGGCGATGACGTGCTGCGCGACCGGCTCAACGGCTTCATCGACGACAACAAGGCCGCAATCACGGCGCTGCTGGCGAGCTACGGCGTGCCGCTGGTCGGGTCGGCGCAGACGGCGTCAGGAGGACATTGAGATGCGCTCTGCTGCTGTGCTCTCGGCCGCTGCCGTCCT
>NZ_CAFI01000070.1 GCF_000239775.1 Bradyrhizobium sp. ORS 375 | reverse complement strand
ACGAGATAATCGGCGGCCCCGGCCTTCAGCGCCGTCACCGCGATCTTGGAGTCCTGCGATGCCGTGACGAACACGACCGGCGGTGGATCGGGCAACGCCATGATGCGCTCCAGCGTCTCAAGCCCGTCGAGCCCCGGCATGTGCTGGTCGAGCGCGACCACGTCGACACCGCCACGCTGCAGCCGTTCGAGACCCGCGCTGCCGTCCGGCGCGTGCTCCACCGCCAAGCCGAGCCGCTTCAGCCCGCGCTCGACCAGCCGCGCCAGCGCCGCGTCGTCCTCGATGTAGAGCAGCGTGGGGGCGGGGGCGCTCATGCGGCGGGCGGAACCTGGATGACGGAGAAGAACAGGCCGAGCTGGCGGATGGCGTTGGCGAAGCTTTCGTAGTTGACCGGCTTGGTGATGTAGACGTTGCAGCCAAGCTCGTAGCAGCGCTTGATCTCCTGGGAGTCGTCGGTGGTGGTCAGAATCACCACCGGCGCGCTCTTCAGGTAGCTGTTCTGCTTGACCATCTTGAGGATGTCGATGCCGGTCATGTCCGGCAGGTTCAGGTCGAGCAGGATGAGCAGGGCGTGGCCCTTGTGATCGAGGCCGCTGCCGTCAGCGCCCAACAGATATTTCACGGCATCTGTACCGTTGGTGAACGGCTTGATCTCGTTGTTGACGCCGGACCGGCGGATGTTCCGCTCGATCAGTCGGGCGTGGCCCTCGTCGTCCTCGATCATGATGATGGTCACGGGCATGGTCATCGGTCTGAGTTCCGGTTTGAGACGTTCCAATTGATCGGGAGCGTGATGGTGAACGTGCTACCCTGGTCGAGTTCCGACGCGACCGACATGGTTCCACCGAGCCGGCGCACCAGCGCGCGCACATGCGCCAGTCCGATCCCCTGACCTGGACGGTCTTGGGTTCCGGCGCGGCGGAACAGATCAAAGATACGCTGGTGATCCCGGGGATCAATCCCCCGGCCGTTATCTGCGACCTCGAAGATCGCGAAACCGAGCTTGGTTCGGGCGCGAATCCTGATGTCGCCGGGCACGCCCGGCTTCATGTATTTGATCGCGTTGTCGATCAGGTTCGAGAAGATCTGCTCCAGTGCCAGACGGTCGCTGACGACAGTCGGCAGCGGCTCGACGCGGATCGTCGTATGCGCCTCTTCGGCCTGATGCGCCAGCGTCGACACGATCTGCTCGATCAGCTCGCGGGTGTCGATGCGGACCGGCACGAATTCGCGGCGGCCCTCGCGGGTCAGATTGAGGATCGCGCTGATCAGCCGGTCCATCTTGGCGATCGACGACTTGATGAAGCCGAGCGCTTCGGAGAAATCCTCCGACAGCTGCTTGTCGGCCCCTTCGAGCTCCGGCTCCGCGCCTTCGGCCGGCGGCGGCGAGTCCGACACGGCGCGCGCGAGGCTCGCGATGCGCCGGAAGATGTCATTTCGCAGCTCGTCGAGCTCGCTGGTGAAGCCCATGATGTTGACGAGCGGCGAGCGCAGATCGTGGCTGACGATGTAGGCGAAGCGCTGGATCTCCTCGTTGGCCTCGCGCAGGTCCGCGGTGCGCTCGTCGACGGTGGCCTCGAGGTTCAGATTGCTTTCGCGCAGCTTGGCTTCGGCATCGTCGCGGGCGCGCGTCGAACGGCGCACCAGCAGCACGGAAATGATCGCGAGCACCACGACGAGGGCCGAGCCGGTGATGGTGACGATGGCCGCCAGTTGCTGGCTCGCGTCGGCATTGGCCGTCCGCAGCGCCAGCAGACGCTCCTCTTCGAGCCGCATCACCTCCGCGGTCTCGCGCATGGTCTTGCTGCTGCGGGTCGAGCCGGCGTCGCGGACCAGGGCGATCGCGGCAGCAAGATCGCCCCGCGCGACCAGTATCTTTTCACGATCGAACTGCGACAGCCGGGTCTCGATCACGCTGCGCAGCTGGGCGAGGTTTTCGACCTGGGCAGGATTGTCCGCAACAAGGGTGTCAAGCTTCTCGAGCACCGGACGAATGGCCGCGACGGCCGATTCGTGGTCGTTGAGGAACTCCTGCCCCTGGGTGAGCAGGTAGGCGCGGGCGGCGCTCTCGGCACGCCGCACCTCGAGCAGCAGCGCGTTGATCTGGTTCTCGGCCTCGACGGTGTGCACCACCCAGGCACTGTCGCTGCGGGCCTTGTTGACCAGCAGAACTGACGCCGTGCTGACGGCGACCAGCACAAGAAATCCCGCTGACAACAGCAGGACCTGTCCCAGCGTGCGCCTTCGTCTCACCTCAGGCGCCACTGCACGCTCGCACGTCGTTGATGATTATGGCCCCCTGGCGGAACTGCTCCGACCGAGCAGAACGCGGCTGCGGCCGGATGGTTCCGTCTCAGATGAGGGTTTTCTGACCGCGGCCGCTCAGTCCGTCTTCTGGCCGGCTAGATACTGCTCGAGCCAGTGGATGTGATAGTCGCCGTCGATGATCGCGGGCTCGCGGACCAGGGCGCGGAACAGCGGCAGCGTGGTCTCGATGCCGTCGACCACCATCTCGTCCAGCGCGCGCCGCAGCCGCATCAGGCACTCGACCCGGCTCTTGCCGTGGACGATCAGCTTGCCGACCAGGGAGTCGTAATAAGGCGGGATGACGTAGCCTTGGTAGACTGCGGAATCGATGCGGACGCCGAGGCCGCCGGGCGGATGGTACTGCTGGATCTTGCCGGGCGAGGGCCGGAAGCTGACCGGGTTCTCGGCGTTGACGCGGCACTCGATGGAGTGGCCGTTGATCACGACCTGGTCCTGGGTCATCGGCAGGTCGCCGCCGGCGGCGATGCGGATCTGCTCCAGCACGAGGTCGATGCCGGTGATCATCTCGGTGACGGGATGCTCGACCTGGATGCGGGTGTTCATTTCGATGAAATAGAACTCGCCGTCCTCGTAGAGGAATTCGATGGTGCCGACGCCGATATATTTCAGCTCCTGCATCGCCTTGGCGACGGTGTTGCCGATCTTGGCGCGCGCCGCCGCGTCGAGCACCGGGGAGGGGCCTTCCTCCCAGACCTTCTGGTGGCGGCGCTGCAGCGAGCAGTCGCGCTCGCCGAGATGGATGGCGCCGCCACGGCCGTCGCCGAGCACCTGGATCTCGATGTGGCGGGGCTTCTGCAGGTACTTCTCGAGATAGACCGAGGCGTCGCCGAACGCCGACTTGGCCTCGTTGGCCGCGGTGGTCAACGCCAGCTGCAGGTCGGCCTCGGTGTGCGCGACCTTCATGCCGCGGCCACCGCCGCCGGCGGCGGCCTTGACCAGCACCGGGAAGCCGATCGCCTTGGCGATCGCCATCGCGTCCTGGTCGGGCGTGACCGCGCCGTCGGAGCCCGGCACGACGGGAATGCCGAGGCGCTTGGCGGTCTTCTTGGCCTCGATCTTGTCGCCCATCAGGCGGATGTGCTCCGCCTTCGGCCCGATGAAATGCAGGTTGTGGTCGGAGAGGATCTCGGCGAAACGCGCATTCTCCGACAGGAAGCCGTAGCCGGGGTGCACCGCGTCGGCGCCCGTGATCTCGCAGGCCGCGAGCAGGGCCGGGATGTTGAGATAGCTGTCCTTGGACGGCGGCGGTCCGATGCACACGCTTTCGTCGGCGAGGCGCACATGCATCGCATCGGCGTCGGCGGTGGAATGCACCGCGACCGTGGAGATGCCGAGCTCCTTGCAGGCCCGGAGGATGCGGAGGGCGATTTCGCCGCGGTTGGCGATGAGGATCTTGTCGAACATGGTGCCTCGGGCGCGAGTAGCGAAGAGCGAATTGCGAACAGGAACGGACAGCTATTCGCTATTCGACATAGGCTCGTCGCAATTATTCAATGATCACCAGCGGCTCGCCGAACTCGACCGGCTGGCCGTCCTCGACCAGGATCTGCGTCACCGTGCCCGCGCGCGGCGACGGAATCTGGTTCATCGTCTTCATGGCTTCGATGATCATCAGGGTCTGGCCGACCGAGACCTTCGATCCGACCTCGACGAACGGCTTCGCGCCGGGCTCGGGCGCCCAATAGGCCGTGCCGACCATCGGCGAGGGCACGACGCCCGGATGCTTGGAGAGGTCGGCGCCGGCGGCGGCTGCGGCCGCGGCCGCAACGACGGGAACAGCGGCGGCGGCGGCCGGGATCGCCGACGGCACGGCGGCCGCGACGGTGACGTTGCGGGCGACGCGGATGCGCAGGCCCGCCCGCTCGAGCTCGATCTCGGTCAGGCTGGTCTCATCCAGCAGCGAGGCCAACTCGCGGATGAGCTGGCTGTCTTCGGACTTGGCCGTGGTCTTGTCGTCGGGCTGGGGCGCCATGATCGTGATCCAGAAACGTTGTGTGACGTGAGGGCGAGGACGTCAGGCTTGCGCCATGATGTCGGTCGGGTCGGTCGGAGCGCCAATCCTTGCAGCGGGGCCGGAGATCGGGTGTCGATCGCCGTGATCGATCCCTAAGCCAGAAATTGACGCAAACGCGGCCTGGGCCGTGAAAGTGTGGTGCCGGAGACTCTCGCAGGCGCAGATGTGGCCGATGTGCATCAGCGCTTGATGCCGAGAGACGAAGGTATTCGAATGCTGGTTTTCGGCCGTCGCTCCGAAGCGGGGTGCGGGCTGGATGCGCAGGCGCTCGACATTGGCCACGGTGGCGCGTCCAGAGGCCTCTGGCCGGCGGGTCGCTGGCAGAATCGAGTGGGGTCCATTGCGGACATCGATCGTCTTGTGCGCGTCGTCGGCCATTCCCATCCCGGCGGTGTGGCGGCAGTGGGCGGCGTTATAGGTAACAAAGCCGCCAAGGGAAAGCCTTTCAGCGCCGGGGATGGGGATAGGACGGCTGGCCCGTCACACGAAAAAAGTCCGCCAAGTCGCGGAAATGGCACGTTAACCACCGCGCTGGGCAGTATGCACGCCTGACGTGTAGCCCGGCAGCGCAAAGGGGCGGACATTGCTGTCCGCCCCTTCTCCCGTCACCTGCCTGGTCGGGGATCAGGTGTCGAGAACCGCGACGATCTCGTAGGAATGAGGATCGATCACGACGATCTGCTCACGAACCAGGATGAAGTCATATCCGCGCCATTCCGGATAGATCGTGACCACTTCGGCCGGGAGCGGGTGGAAGTGGACCTCGCGCGGCACGCGGGTGCCGACCGAGATGTTGAAGTTGACGTTGGTCACCGGCTCGACGCGCTGGCTGCGGATGACGCTGGTGATCTTGGTGCGCTGCTCGGTCGAGAGCTTGGCGCCGGCGCCGGCCTGGCCGGTGGTGGTCTGCGAGCGATCGCCACCGGTCTTGGTCTCGGCGTTGGTGCTGGTGCCGGTCTTGCTGTCGCGGCCCTCGGCCTTCATGTTGTTGTCGCGACCCTCACGACCCTCGGCCTTCATGTTCTTCGAGCCGCTCTTGTCGCTCTCGGAGCTCGCGCCCTTGGTGTTCGGGCCCTTCATGCCGTCCTCGGCGTGCTGTCCCTTGGTCGCAGTGCCGGACTTCTGCTCGGACTGGCTGGAGCGCATGTCGGACGCGCCGCCGGTCGACGGCGAGGCGCTGTCGCGATGCATCGCGCCACCAGGCGCGTTCATGCCACCGCTCGATGCGCCGCCGGCCGCACCACCCGTCGCACCGCCCTGCATCGCGGCGCCGCCGGACTGACCACCCGCGCCGCCCGCACCACCGGCGCCGCCCTGCGCATGAGCAAAACTTGCACCCGCCAGGAGCGCGATTGCAGCAACTGATACCATCAAGCGATTAGTCATCCTCGATCCTCCTCATTGGCACTGCCCGCGCCGACAACGGCAGGAGGTTGGAGTCGTTCCGCACGGCTCCGATCGTTCCGAAAAAATGTCGCAGATCGCAACTTTATGAACGGATGCTCAGAGTGATGAATGCCAGATGACGATGAGGGGGACTTAAGCTGCGATACGGTGTTGTTCCGCAGACTACACGCTTGTGTGGCGCTCTCGTGCGTAGCGGACCAGCGCCAGGAAGCGATGGAGGCCGTGCACGAACTTGCCATAGGGCATCGTGATGAACAGCGCGAACACCGCACCGAGATGCAGCGCCAGCAACAGGCCCATCGCGCTCGTCTCGCGCAACAGCAGGAGAGCGAGGCCGGTCACGCCGGTCAGAACGAGCATGGCCAGGAACGCTACGTCCATGCCGCGGCTGCCGCCATCCATCATTGCCGGCTCGCGCTTGGCTTTCGCGACATAGAGTCCGAGCGGACCGATCACGATGCCGAGTCCGCCGAGCGTGCCGAGCACCACCGGCAGATCCCACAGCGGGTAGGGCGCCTCGCGGTGCAGGAGGTAATGATAGAGCGTCGCCACGCTGGTGGAGGCAAAGCAGAGCAGGAAGCCGTAGAACGTCAGATGATGATAGAACCGCCTGTTATCGTCAGGCTTCTCGTCCTCGTTGTAGCAGCCGACGCCACCGCCATCGAGATAGCGCAGGCTGCCGGCGTCACGCACGGCGCGCAGAAGCGGACGGGGGTTTGTGAGTGTCGCGTGCGGCTCGCCGATGTCGTTCCAGAACGCGCGCGCCCCCTTGATGAAGGCAATGACAGCCCACAGGAAAGCCGCGCCGAACACCAGCGCCATCGTGTTGTGCGGCATCAGCGCATAGAACGATCCGGGGCCATGCCGGCTTTGCAGCAATGCTGCCGGATCGTTGAAGGCGACGAAGCCGAGAATGAAGACGGCGATGCTCAGCACGGCGGTGAGCGCGATCGCCAGGCCATTGCGCTTGAACATCGGGGCGAGCGCGCGCGGCCAGGTATAGTCCGCGTAGCTCTCGTGCCGGACCCGCGCGAGCACCGCGGGCACCCGGACGTCGAACTCGTGCGGCGGCGAGAACTGGCAGTCGACATAGCAGGCGCCGCAGGAATGACAGAGGTTGGCGAGGTAGTTGAGATCGCCGCCGCTGAAGGCGCGGCGCATCTCCATCGCCGGAAACACCGCGCAGAGGCCCTCGCAATAGCGGCAGGAGTTGCAGATCGTCATCAGGCGATCCGCCTCGGTCAACGCCTCACTGCGCTGCATGTCGTGCTGCTCCTGTGCCCGCAATGCGTCCGAACACGCTGCCGATGGTCATGCCGATGCCCGCGGCATAGCCGCGGCCAAGCACGTTGCCGGCCATGATCTCGCCGGCGGCGTACATGTTCTCAGTCGGGCCACCGGCCTTCATCATCATCTTTGCCTCGTGATCGACCCGTACGCCGAGATAGGTGAAGGTGATGCCGGGCCTGACCGGATAGGCGTAGTAAGGGCCGGTCTCGATGCGCCGCGCCCAATGTGATTTCGGCGGCGTCAAATTCTCGGTGTGGCAATCGTCGAGAATGTCGGGATTGAAGCTGCCGTCGCGCACCGCAGCGTTGAAGTCGGCGACGGTGGCCGAGAGCTTCTCGGGATCGAGTTCGAGCTTGCCGGCAAGTTCGGCGATGCTGGGAGCCTCGATCGCAGGGTAGAGGGAGGGCATGAACAGATTGGCCGATTTGGCATCGAAGATGATGTAGGCGATCTGGTCGGGCTGCGCCGCCACAAGCCGGCCCCAGATGGCGTAACGCTTCGGCCAGACGTCTTCGCCCTCATCGTAGAAGCGCTTGGCGTGCTTGTTGACGACGATGCCGAACACGACGCAGTCGAGACGGGTGATGATGCCGCCGTCATATTTTGGGGCGCGCGCATCGATGGCGACCGCGTGACACTGGGTCGGATCACCGATGCTGTCGACGCCGGCGCCGAGCAGCATGTCCAGCACCGTGCCGCGGTTGTTGGACGTGCCGCGGATCAGGAAGTTGCGCGCGATCTCGCCCCAGCCTTCGACCAGTTTCTCGATGTTGGATTCGAAGCCGCCGGCGGCCGCGACCAGTGCCTTGCCGCGGACGCGCATCCGGCCTTGAGGCTGCTGCACGATCGCTGCGCGAAAACGGTCGTCATCGATATCGAGCGCGACCACCTCGGCCTCGTATCGCACCTCGACCCCGAGACGCTCGGCGGTCAGATAGAGGGCATTGAGCATTGCGCGGCCGCCGCCGAGGAAGAACGAGTTGGTACGTCCGAGACTCAGCGTGCCGCCGAGCGAGGGCTGGAAGCGCACGCCCTGTTCGACGATCCAGTCGAGCATGTCCTTGGACTGTCGGATCATCATCCGCGCCAACTGCTCGTTGGTCTGG
>NZ_CAFI01000071.1 GCF_000239775.1 Bradyrhizobium sp. ORS 375 | reverse complement strand
CGGACGGCCTGCAGGCGGTGAAGGCGGCTTCCGAGCAGGAGTTCGACCTGGTGCTGATGGATGTCCGCATGCCCGAGATGGACGGCATCACCGCGACGCGGACGATCCGTGCGAAGGGCGGCAGGCTGGCCGAACTGCCGATCATCGCGCTGACCGCGAACGCCTTCCCCGACGACATCAAGCAGTGCCGCGAGGCCGGCATGACCGACTTCCTCGCCAAGCCGCTGCGCAAGCCGGCGATGGTCGCGGCGATGCTGAAGGCGATCGGCACGCCAGCCCCGAGCGTTGAGGCGCCGGCGCTGGCGCCGGACGAGGCCGCGGCTGCGACTGCCGAGGCCTAAGCCGGGGGAGGGGGGAGCTTGCGCTGAGCAGCCAAGTCCGATTTCTTCGTCCCCCAATCGTCATTCCGGGGCAATCGTCCAAAGCAGCCGCGCCGCGGCTGCGTTGGGCGATTGAACCCGGAATCTCGAGCTTGTTGGAAATGGACGCCAACACCGTCATTCCGGGTTCAAGGCCTGCGGCCTTGCCCCGGAATGACGGTGGTGGTGGTCAGATCGAGAAGCTGGTGCCGCAGCCGCAGGAGGCGGTGGCGTTGGGATTGTTGATCCGGAACGAGGCGCCCATCAGGTCGTCGACGAAATCGACCTCAGAGCCCGCCAGGAACGGCACCGAGGCCGGATCGACCAGCACGATCGCCTGGTCGCGCGCGATGACGAGATCGTCCTCCGCCTTGGTGCGGTCGACGTCGAACTTGTACTGGAAGCCGGAGCAGCCGCCGCCTTCGACCGAGATGCGCAGCATCGCGCCGGCCGTCTCCTTGCCGAGGATCTCGCCAATGCGGCGGGCGGCGCGTTCGCTGATGGTGACGGGGCCGGTCGAGGCATCAGTCGTCGAGGCATCAGTCATGGCAGGAGGTCTCCGAGAGTAGCGCGTCATGCCCTATTCATTTGGTCCCGGGCACTCCCCATAGTTAAGTGGGCTGCCTCAAGGAATCAAACCGCAAAAGGAACAATCGCCCGTGTCGGTCGGAATGGCTGCCCCCCGCGCGCCCTATTCCTGCGATCCCGATCGCAGCCGGGGCCGGCTGTTCGCCGAGCCGCCGTCGCGCACCCGCAGCCCGTTCCGCCGGGATTGCGACCGGGTGATCCATTCCACCGCCTTCCGCCGGCTCAAGCACAAGACCCAGGTGTTCGTCTTCCACGAAGGCGACCATTACCGCACCCGCCTGACCCATTCCCTGGAGGTGGCCCAGATCGCCCGCGCGCTGGCCCGTCAGCTCGGCCTCGACGAGGACCTGACCGAGACGCTGGCTTTGGCGCATGATCTGGGACATCCGCCGTTCGGCCATGCCGGCGAGCGGGCGCTCAACCGCTGCATGGCTGAGCATGGCGGCTTCGACCACAATGCCCAGACCTTGCGCATCGTGACGTCGTTCGAGCAGCGCTACCCGGATTTCGATGGGCTCAACCTGACCTGGGAATCGCTCGAGGGCATCGTCAAGCACAACGGGCCGTTGCAGGGGCCGGTCCCCGCGGGGATCGCCGAGTTCAACACCCGGTTCGACCTGGAGCTGTGGAGCTACGCCTCGCTGGAGGCGCAGGTCGCCGCGCTCGCCGACGACATCGCCTATGACGCGCATGACATCGATGATGGCCTGCGGGCCGGTCTGTTCGCGGTCGACGATCTCAAGGAGGTGCCGCTGCTCGCGGCCATGATCGCCGAGATCGACGGGCAGTATCCTGCGCTCGACGACATCCGCCGCGGCGCCGAGCTGGTGCGCGAGCTGATCTCCTATCTGATCGCGGCCGTGGCCGCCGAGGCGCAGCGCCGAATCGAGCGCGCAAAACCCGTCTCGCCTCATGACGTCAGGCGCCATGCCGGCCCGCTGGTGGCGTTCCCGGCCGATGTCGCCGAGCACGAGGCCACCATCAAGGCGTTCCTCTGGCAGCGGATGTATCGCCACGAGCGGGTCATGCGCGTGATGCGCGACGCCGAGCGCATCGTCGCCGACCTGTTCGGCCGCTATCAGGAGGATGGCGCGACATTGCCGGCCGGCTGGCTCGACGGCTGTGCGGGAGAGGGCGATCGGGCGCGCCGGATCAGCCACTTTATCGCCGGAATGACCGACCGTTTTGCGTTAACCGAACACCATCGGCTTTTTGACTCGACCCCGGATTTGCGTTAGGCGCGGGCATGGTTGAACAAGCGTCCACCCCCTATCTTTTTGCTGACATGCTGGCCCGCGTGCACGCCATCTGCGCCGCGCTGGCCAAGGCCGGCGGCTGGCCCGAGGGCATCGATTTCTCGCGCGTGGTGGTCGAGCCGCCGCGCGATCCGAGCCACGGCGACATGGCGACCAACGCGGCCATGGTGCTGGCCAAGGAGGCCAAGGCCAAGCCGCGCGATCTCGCCGAGCAGATCGCCGAGCGGCTGCGCGCCGATGAGCTGGTCGCCAAGGTCGACGTCGCCGGTCCCGGCTTCATCAATCTCACCTTGCAGCCCATCGTCTGGACGCGGGCGCTGGCCACCATCCTGCGCGAGGGCGCCGACTACGGCCGCCTGGCGCCTGTTCCGGGCGCGGCGAAGGTCAACGTCGAATACGTCTCGGCCAACCCGACCGGGCCGATGCATGTCGGCCATTGCCGCGGCGCCGTGTTCGGTGACGCGCTGTCGAGCCTGCTGCAGTTCGCCGGCCGCGACGTCACGCGCGAGTACTACATCAACGATGCCGGCGCGCAGGTCGACGTGCTCGCGCGCTCCGCCTTCCTCCGCTATCGCGAGGCGCTCGGCGAGGACATCGGCGCGATTCCGGAGGGCCTCTACCCCGGCGACTATCTCAAGCCGGTCGGGCAGGCGCTCGCCGCCGAGCATGGCGACCGGCTGAAGGCGATGCCTGAGGCCGAGTGGCTGCCGATCGTCCGCGACAAGGCGATCGCGATGATGATGGACGAGATCAAGGACGATCTCGCGGCGCTTAACATTCGGCACGACGTGTTCTTCTCCGAGCGCTCCCTGATCACAGGCAGCACCAACAAGGTCGCTGAGACCATCGACTTCCTGCGCGGGCGCGGCGACGTCTATGAGGGTCGTCTGCCGCCGCCGAAGGGCGCGCCGGTCGAGGACTGGGAGGATCGCGAGCAGCTGCTGTTCCGCGCCACTGCCTTTGGCGACGACGTCGATCGTCCGCTGATCAAGTCGGACGGCAGCTACACCTATTTCGCCTCCGACATCGCCAACCACAGGCACAAGTTCGAGCGCGGCTTTGCCGATCTCATCGACGTGTTCGGTGCCGATCACGGCGGCTACATCAAGCGCATGCAGGCCGCGGTGAAAGCGGTGACGGCCGCGCAGGCGGTGCTCGACGTCAAGGTCGTGCAGCTCGTCAAGCTGTTGCGCAACGGCGAGCCGGTGAAGATGTCGAAGCGCTCCGGCGACTTCGTCACCTTGCGCGAAGTTGTTGATGAAGTGGGGCGCGATGCGGTCCGTTTCATGATGCTTTATCGGAAGAACGATGCCGTGCTGGATTTCGACCTCGCCAAGGTCATCGAGCAGTCGCGCGACAATCCGGTGTTCTATGTCCAGTACGGTCACGCCCGCGGGCATTCGATCTTCCGCAATGCCCGGGAGAGCCTGCCCGAGCTGCCGGAGGAGGAGGGGGCGCGGATCGCGTTCCTGCGCGGGGCTAACCTGGAAAAACTGGCCGACTCGGCCGAACACGACCTCTTGAAACGGCTGGCCCTGTACCCACGTACGGTGGAGAGCGCGGCCCTGGCGCATGAGCCGCACAGGATCGCCTTCTACCTCTATGAACTTGCAAGCGAATTTCACGCCCTCTGGACCCGGGGGCGGGATTTGCCCTATTTACGCTTCATTATCGATGATGATGCAGAATTGACCAAGGCACGTTTGGCCATGGTTCAGGGCGTCGTCTCGGTACTGGCGTCGGGACTTGCGATCTTGGGCGTTAATGCTCCTGATGCAATGCGCTGATTGGGGGAAACACGCGACTTCAGTTGGGGGCCTCAATCTGGCAGGGTCCGCCTTAGGACGCATATGCGGCTCACCCGCAGGGACGCTTCATCACGATGGCTGATCGTTACCAGGACAGACCCTTTCCCGCTGATGGTTTTGGCCGCGGTGGAAACCAGTCGGGCGATGCCGATCCGCTCGCCGAACTCGCCCGTCTGATCGGGCAGAACGATCCTTTTGCAGCATCGGGCCGGGGCACGCCTCAGGCCCAGCAGCGGCCGATGCCTCGTCCCGCCGCGCCAGTTCCAGAACAGCCCGCCGCAGCCATGCCGCCCGCCGGCGCTCCGGCCTGGATGCAGCGCGCCCAGCCGGCCGCCGCCAATCCGTTTGCCGACATGGGACGTGAGCAGCCGCAGCCGGCGCCAGCCCCGCCGGCTTTTCCTGCCGGTTTTCAGGATCCGCGCGGCCAGCCCGGCTTCCCCGAGCAGGATTTCGCGCCCGCCGCGCCGCGGCCGCAACCGGGGTATCCGAACGCCGAATTCGCCGACCAGCTGTCCAAGCTCGACTACAGCGTCGGCGACTCGCGCCACGGCTTTGCCGAGAACGATCGCGACTACAACCGCGACGGCTACGACGACAACGACCAGGACTCCTCGCGCTACGACGATGCGCTGTTCGGCCAGATGGGCGGGGGACAGCAGGGTTTCCAGGGCGACAACGAATTCCAGGACGGCCAATACGGCTACCAGGACGGCTACGACGAGGGCGAGGAAGAGGAGCGGCCGCGTCGGCGCGGCGGCATGAGCACGGTGCTCGCGGTGCTGACCCTTGCGGTGGTCGGAACCGGCGGTGCCTATGGCTACAAGACCTATATCTCGTCCGGGCGTACCGGAGAGCCGCCGATCATCCGGGCCGACAACAGCCCGACCAAGATCATGGCGCAGCAGGACACGACACCGAAGGTGCCGGACCGGCTGCTCGGTGGCGATGGCGGCGAGAAGCTGGTGTCCCGCGAGGAGACGCCGATGGACTTGAACACGCGCGGCGGCAATCCCCGCGTCGTGTTCCCGCAGATGAGCCAGAACGGTGGGCCTCCGCCGACGACGCCTCCGAGCGTGACGCCGGCGCAGATCGCCAACGCGAACGGCATTCTCCCCAACAGCGATCCGCGGCCGATCAAGACGCTGTCGGTCACTGGTGGCAACCAGGCTGGCGCGGCTGATCCCGGGATGCCACCGGCCAATCCGCCGCCGACCAAGCAGGCGATGAAGGGCAAGAAGTCGCCGGCCAACGCCAATGCCTCCGCGGCGACCGAAACCCCGATGCCGCTGACGCCGCAGCCCGCAACCGCGCCGGCCCGCATCGCTGCGGCCGTGCCGGTCACCGAGCAGACCCAGACCGAGCGCACCGGGGGCTATCTGGTCTCGATCTCGTCGCAGGCCAGCGAGGCCGAGGCGATGACGTCCTATAAGGCCGTCCAGGACAAGTACACCGCGGTGCTCGGCAAGTACGAGCCGATCATCAAGCGGATGGATCTGGGCGATAAGGGCGGTGTCAAGTACCGCGCGGCCGTCGGCCCCTTCGCGACGAAGGAAGAGGCCAACAAGATGTGCGGAACGTTGAAAACTGCCGGCGGACAGTGTTTCCCGTTTAGCAACAATTAAGGCTCGCTTGACCGCCCCTGAGGCGGGGTCTATGCGGCCCGCATGACCATGCGGGCTTTCATTACCGGCATCTCCGGCCCAGACCTCACCGAGGCCGAGCGCGCCTTCATCCGCGATGCGAAGCCCTGGGGCTTCATCCTCTTCAAACGCAATGTCCAGTCACCCACTCAAGTGGCTGCACTGGTTCAGGAATTGCGCGATTGCGCCGGCCGCGCTGACGCCCCGGTCCTGATCGACCAGGAGGGCGGGCGGGTGCAGCGGCTGGGGCCGCCGCACTGGCCGGCCTATCCCCCCGGCGTCGTGTTCGACCGCCTCCACGACCTTGATTCGGCCGCAGGCCTCCGTGCTGCCTGGCTCAGCGCCCGCCTGATCGCCGATGATCTGAGCCGGCTGGGGATAACGGTCGACTGCCTGCCGCTGGCCGATGTCCCCATTGCCGGCGCCGATGCCGTGATCGGGGACCGGGCCTATGGCACGACGCCGGCCAAGGTGGCGGCGATTGCCCGGGCGGTGACGGAGGGGTTGGAGCAGGGCGGCGTGCTGCCGGTGCTCAAGCACATCCCTGGCCACGGCCGCGCCACCGCCGACAGCCACCACCGGCTGCCGACCGTCGACACCCCTGAAACGGAGCTCGACGCCACCGATTTCGCCGCGTTCAGGCCCTTGGCCGACCTGCCGATGGCCATGACTGCACATGTTGTGTTTAGCGCGATCGACGCCGCCCATCCGGCCACGACTTCTGCGACAATGATCCAGCGGGTGATTCGCGAACGGATCGGGTTCCAGGGTTTGTTGATGAGTGATGACGTGTCCATGAACGCATTGGCCGGATCGATCGCGGAGCGGACGCGCGCGATCGTCGCGGCGGGCTGCGACATGGTGCTGCATTGCAACGGCAAGCTCGAGGAGATGCAGGCCGTCGCGGCCGAGACGCCGGAGCTGGCCGGCCAGGCTCTGATCCGCGCCGACCGCGCGCTTGCGGCGCGCAAGCCACCCACGGGATTCGACCGCAGCGCTGCGCGCGCCGAGCTCGATGCCCTGATCAACCGGCTGGGACCCGCGAGCGCATGACCGCTGAAATTCTGTCGTTTGAAACCGGCCGTCCCACGACGGAGCTGGCCGAAGCCGAACCGGCATTGGTCGTCGATGTCGAGGGCTATGAAGGCCCGCTTGACCTGCTGCTCGCACTGGCGCG
>NZ_CAFI01000072.1 GCF_000239775.1 Bradyrhizobium sp. ORS 375 | reverse complement strand
GCCCGAACCTGAAGTACTCGAGTTGACGGACGACATGGCCGTGGCACCACCTTCTCCCGCTCCAGCCCCACCTCCCGCGCCGGCGCCCGCATCCTTCCGCAAGGTGGACCCGCAGGACGACATCGAGTTCATCGAATCCGGGCGCCTCAACCAGAAGAGCGCGGGCTTCGAATCGTCGTTCGAGAACGCTGCGCCGCGGCAGCCGATCATGGCGCCCTCGACGGTCAATGCCGTCGAGTCGGCCTTCAATGCGCTCGCCAACACCGTACTCAGCAATAACGCCCGGACGCTCGAGGATCTGGTCAAGGAGATGCTGCGGCCGATGCTCAAATCCTGGCTCGACGACAATCTTCCGGCGCTGGTCGAGCGGATCGTCAAGGCGGAGATCGAGCGAGTCTCACGCGGCCGGTAATGCCGGGGCTGCCCGGTCAGGCTCCCAGAAGACCGGCTGCAGCGGTCCGGCCCAACATCTATCTTTGCCGCCGCTGTTGACTTGGCGGCCTGCGGCGGCTTTTTAGCCCGTTCGAGCTGATGCCGGCAGGGCGGATCGGGAAATGCTCCGCGCGAGCGCGGTCCCGGCCGGCGATCAGTCCAAAAAGAGCCCAAGCACCAACAGCTTGCGTGAGCTTATTCAGGTCGCGAGCCAAGACCCGGACAGGTTCCGCGACACCTTGAATTGGACGGCCGGCCTCGCGCCCGCTGGGAAATGTCATGATCGAAAAGAATTATCAGCCCGCCGACCTCGAAGGCCGCATGTCCCTGGTCTGGGAGGACGCCCGCGCGTTCTCCGCCGGCCGCCCGGATCGCCGCGACGCCGATCCCTTCACCATCGTGATCCCGCCGCCGAACGTGACCGGCTCGCTGCACATGGGGCACGCGCTCAACAACACGCTGCAGGACATCCTATGCCGGTTCGAGCGCATGCGCGGCCGCGATGTGCTGTGGCAGCCAGGCACCGACCATGCGGGCATCGCCACCCAGATGGTCGTCGAGCGCCAGCTGATGGAGCGCCAGCAGCCCGGCCGCCGCGAGATGGGCCGCGAGAAGTTCCTCGAACGCGTCTGGCAGTGGAAGGACGAGAGCGGCGGCACCATCATCAACCAGCTGAAGCGCCTCGGCGCCTCCTGTGACTGGGGCCGCGAGCGCTTCACCATGGACGAGGGCCTCTCCAAGGCCGTCGTGAAGGTGTTCGTCGAGCTGCACCGCGCCGGCCTGATCTACAAGGACAAGCGGCTGGTGAACTGGGACCCGAAGCTGCTCACCGCGATCTCCGACCTCGAGGTCCAGCAGATCGAGGTCAAGGGCAACCTCTGGTATCTGCGCTATCCGATCGAGGGCAAGACGTTCAGCCCCGAGGATCCGACCAGCTTCATCGTGGTCGCGACCACGCGTCCCGAGACGATGCTCGGTGATAGCGCCGTCGCCGTGCATCCGGATGACGAGCGTTATCAGCACCTCGTCGGCAAGCGCGTGATCCTGCCGCTCGTCGGGCGCGAGATCCCGATCGTCGCCGACACCTATTCCGACCCGGAGAAGGGCACCGGCGCGGTCAAGATCACGCCGGCGCACGACTTCGACGACTTCGAGGTCGGCCGCCGCCATGGCCTGCCGCAAATCAGCATCCTCGACCGCGAGGGCTGCATCGCGCTGGTCGACAACGAAGACTATCTGCGCGGCCTGCCCGAGGGCTCCGAGGAGTTCGCTAGGGAATTCCACGGCGTCGAGCGTTTTGCCGCGCGCAAGAAGATCCTGGAGCGGCTGGAAGCCTTCGGCTTCCTCGAGCGCATCGAGCCCAACACGCACATGGTGCCGCATGGCGACCGCTCCGGCGTCGTCATCGAGCCGTTCCTGACCGACCAATGGTACGTCGACGCCAAGACGCTGGCGCAGCCAGCGATCGCGGCGGTCAAGTCGGGCGCGACGACGTTCGTGCCGCGCAACTGGGAGAAGACCTATTTCGACTGGATGGAGAACATCCAGCCCTGGTGCATCTCGCGCCAGCTGTGGTGGGGCCATCAGATCCCGGCCTGGTATGGTCCCGACGGCAAGGTCTTCGTCGCCGAGACGGAGGAGGAGGCCGTCGGCCACGCCATCGGCTACTACGTCGAGCAGGAGGTCATCACGGCGGAGCAGGGCCGCGAGATGGCGCTCGACCGCAACAAGCGCGAGGGCTTCATCACGCGTGACGAGGACGTGCTCGACACCTGGTTCTCCTCGGCGCTGTGGCCGTTCTCGACGCTCGGCTGGCCCGACGACACGCCGGAGGTGAAGCGCTATTACCCGACCAACGTGCTGGTCACCGGCTTCGACATCATCTTCTTCTGGGTCGCCCGCATGATGATGATGGGCATCCACTTCATGAAGGAAGTGCCGTTCTCGACCGTCTACATCCACGCGCTCGTCCGCGACGAGAAGGGCGCCAAGATGTCGAAGTCGAAGGGCAACGTCATCGATCCGCTCGCGCTGATCGACGAGCACGGCGCCGACGCGCTGCGCTTCACGCTCGCCGCGATGGCCGCGCAGGGCCGCGACATCAAGCTGTCGACGCAGCGCGTCGAGGGCTACCGCAAGTTCGCCAACAAGCTCTGGAACGCCAGCCGTTTCGCGGAGATGAACGGCTGCACGGTGCCCGAAGGCTTCGATCCGGCTTCGGCCAAGGAGACGCTGAACCGCTGGATCGCCCATGAGGCGGCCGCCGCCACGCGCGAGGTGACCGAGGCGCTGGAGGCCTATCGCTTCAACGATGCGGCCAACGCGATCTACCGCTTCGTCTGGGACGTCTATTGCGACTGGTATGTCGAGCTCTCCAAGCCGACCTTGCTGGGCGAAGAGGGGCCGGCGAAGGACGAGACCAAGGCGATGGTCGCCTGGGCGCGCGACGAGATCCTCAAGCTGTTGCATCCGTTCATGCCCTTCATCACCGAGGCGCTGTGGGAGAGCACGGCCAAGCGCGACAGCCTGCTCACGCTCTCGCCCTGGCCGCACCGCGTCGATACCCCCACCGTCGCCGAGATCGCCGCGCTGTCGGCGGCCAGCTTCGGCGATCCGCTGGTGCCGCCGGTGCTGGTGTCGTTCGACGCCGCCAGCTTCAAGGACGAAGCGGCCGAGGCCGAGATCGGCTGGGTGGTCGATCTCGTCACCGCGATCCGTTCGGTCCGCGCCGAGATGAACATTCCGCCGGCGACCCTGATGCCGCTCGCGCTCGTCGGCGCCTCCGCCGAGACCAAGCAGCGCGCGCCACGCTGGAGTGAGGTGATCAAGCGCCTCGCCAGGCTGTCGGACATCACCTTCGCCGAGTCAGCGCCCGAAGGCTCAGCTCAGCTCGTCGTGCGCGGCGAGGTGGCCGCGCTGCCGCTCAAGGGCGTCGTCGATCTCGCCGCCGAGCGCACCCGCCTCGGAAAAGAAATCGCCAGGGCCGAGGCCGACATCGAACGCGTCGACAAGAAGCTCGGCAACGAGAAGTTCGTTGCCAACGCGCCCGAGGAGCTCGTCGAGGAGGAGAAGGAGAAGCGCGAGGCGGCGCTGGCCCGCAAGGCCAAGTTCCAGGACGCGCTGTCGCGGCTGCAGGGCGTCTGACACGACGCTCTCTCCGCGTCATTGCGAGCGCAGCGAAGCAATCCAGCGTCCCGCGCGCAGCCCCTGGATCGCTTCGTCGCTTACGCTCCTCGCGATGACGGCGGGAAGGGCTTGCTCAGGAAGCGCGAGCCCTTCAGGCCGAAACGCCAGGGCTTCTCGACCGCCTTGGTGATGCCGATGCGGACTCCGGTGACGATTTCGACATCGGCCGGTCGCGCGAACAGCTCGATCGGCGGAGCGTCGAGCGCC
This sequence comes from Bradyrhizobium sp. ORS 375, assembly GCF_000239775.1. Taxonomy (GTDB): domain Bacteria; phylum Pseudomonadota; class Alphaproteobacteria; order Rhizobiales; family Xanthobacteraceae; genus Bradyrhizobium. The sequence continues at coordinate 2,091 of NZ_CAFI01000072.1, read as the reverse complement.
AGCGCGTTGTGCGCGATGGTCACCCCCATCGCCTCCGTCAGCTTGCCCGGCCCGGAGCACAGCATCCGGACATCCTTCAGCCCGCGCCGCCGCTTCATCTCTTCGATCCCGAGCGTCGGCTCGAGCGCCCGGATCAGCACCGCGCTCGCGGAGCCCTCCGGCTCGCAGACGAAGTTCATGCACCAATGGATGCCGTAGGAGCGATAGACATAGGCAAAGCCGGGCGGGCCGAACATCACCTGGTTGCGCGGCGTCGGTCCGCGGAACGAATGCGCCGCCGGATCGGTGTGGTGATACGCCTCGACCTCGACGATCACGCCGCCGACGCCGTCGACCAGGAACGTCGCCCCGATCAGCTCCGGCGCCACCTGGAGCACGTCGCGTGCGAAGAACGACCGGGTGAGTCGCTTGCCGGCGCGTCTGGCCGGAGACCGTGAAACCCCGGGAGTTTTTGCCGGTTTTTGTGCCATTCTCGAGAAAATCTGCCGGGATGAGCGCCCGCCGGCGCTGCCCATATCTGCCATGCCCTGGTATCCTCGGCCAGCCGGTTGCGGCGCAGCCCGGCACGGAATAGCTAGGGCGCAACAGGATTTGCAGGTCCCATGGTCACCATCGTCGACATCAACGCGAACACGCCGCTGCGCCCCCGCCATCCCGAGAAGGTGAACCGGCCGGACTCGGTCTCGCCGGCCAAGCCTAGCTGGATTCGCGTCAAGGCGCCGACCACCCGCGGCTATGCCGACACCCGCAACATCGTCCGCGAGAACGGCCTCGTCACGGTGTGCGAGGAGGCCGGCTGCCCGAACATCGGCGAGTGCTGGGACAAGAAGCACGCCACCTTCATGATCATGGGCGACACCTGCACGCGGGCCTGCGCCTTCTGCAACGTCAAGACCGGCATGCCCGCCGCGCTCGATGCCGGTGAGCCCGAGCACGTCGCCGAGGCGACCTTCAAGCTCGGCCTTGCCCATGTCGTCGTCACATCGGTCGACCGCGATGATCTTGCCGATGGCGGCGCCGCCCACATTGCCGCGACGATCCGCGCCATCCGCGCGAAGTGCGCGACCACCACGATCGAGGTGCTGACGCCCGACTTCCTGCGCAAGGACGGCGCGCTGGAACTGGTCGTCGCCGCCAAGCCCGATGTGTTCAACCACAATCTCGAGACCGTCCCGTCGCGCTATCTGTCGGTGCGTCCTGGCGCGCGCTACTTCCACTCGATCCGGCTGCTGCAGCGGGTCAAGGAGATCGATCCGACCATCTTCACCAAGTCCGGGATCATGGTCGGCCTCGGCGAGCAGCGCCACGAGGTGCTGCAGGTGATGGACGATCTGCGTTCCGCCGAGGTCGATTTCCTCACCATCGGGCAGTACCTGCAGCCGACCAAGAAGCACCATGCCGTGATGAGCTTCGTCACGCCGGAGGAGTTCTCCAACTACGAGACCGTCGCCTACACCAAGGGTTTCCTGATGGTGTCGGCGAGCCCGCTGACGCGCTCCTCGCACCACGCCGGCGAGGACTTTACCAAGCTGAAGGCCGCGCGCGACGCGCTCGCGCGCTGAGCGAGACGAGATGCCGAGATTTTCCAACAAGCGGCGCGTGCCGCACACGGCCGAGCAGATGTTCGACCTCGTCGCCGATGTCGAGCGCTACCCTGAATTCGTGCCGCTGTGCGAGCGGCTGGTGGTGCGCCAGCGCAACCCGAAGCCTGATGGCACCGAGGTCGTCGTCGCCGACATGACGGTGTCGTTCAAGCTGGTGAAGGAGACCTTCACCAGCCGCGTCACGCTCGATCGCGCCAAGCGCCACATCCTGGTCGAATATGTCAGCGGGCCGTTCTCGAGCCTCGAAAACCGCTGGAGCTTCGAGCCAACAGGCGAGGGCGCCTGCGAGGTGACGTTCTTCATCGCCTATGAGTTCAAGAGCCGCATGCTGGCGATGCTGATGGGCTCGATGTTCGACACGATTTTCGCGCGCATGTCGGCCGCGTTCGAGAAGCGGGCGGATGCGATCTACGGCCGGAAGCCGGCGGTGTCGTCGACGTAAGTCTTTCTCGTCTTCGAGTGGTAGACGACAGAGGGCGCCTCACCC
>NZ_CAFI01000073.1 GCF_000239775.1 Bradyrhizobium sp. ORS 375 | reverse complement strand
CAGGATTCCAGCGCCCGCATTATTGGCCGCAGCCGGGAAAGCGGAAAGGTTTTGGTTAATTTTGTCCTGCTACGAGTCGTGCATTCTTCTCTGACAGTGGATTCGGGACCCCCCATGGCTTTCTTCTCCGGCAAGTCGGCTGATCGCACGCATAACCTCCTGATGGCCGAGCTGTTCGAACGCCATCGCGACGCCATCCTGGTGATGTCGGAAGGCAAGATCATCGCCTGCAACGAGACCGCGGTCCGCTTCGGCGGCTTCCGCAGCAAGCAGGACCTGCTGTCGCGCTCGCCGGCGACGATGGCTCCGGAATTCCAGCCCAGCGGCAAGCGCTCCGCCGACATGGTCAAGGAGATGGACGCCAAGGCCAGGCGCGAGGGCCATGCCAGCTTCGAGTGGACCACCAAGCGCGCCGACGGCAGCCCGGCGCTGGTGCAGATCACGCTGGTGCCGACCCAGGTCGAGGGCCAGACCTACGTCATCAGCTTCCGTCGCGATCTCTCCGATCTGATCGCGGCCCGCGAGGAGAAGAAGCGCGCGCTCGACCGGATCGCCAAGGATTTCGAGACCACCGTCGGTGCGATCGCCAACGCCATCTCCGGCGCCTCGCGCGAGGTTGAGACCACGGCGGCTTCGCTGACGACGACCGCCGACCAGGCCGCGCAGCGCGTCGCCCTGGTGGCCTCCGCGTCCAACTCCGCCTCCTCCAACGTGCAGTCGGTGGCCGGCGCGACCGAGGAGCTGTCGACCTCGGTGAGCGAGATCAACCGCCAGGTCGCAACCTCTTCCACCATCGCCGCGGAGGCGGTCGAGGCGTCCTCGCGCACCAACGACCTCGTCAACAGCCTTGCGGATGCCGCCGCCAAGATCGGTGCCGTGACCGACATGATCAACGCGATCGCCAGCCAGACCAATTTGCTGGCGCTGAACGCCACCATCGAGGCCGCGCGTGCCGGCGATGCCGGCCGCGGCTTCGCCGTCGTGGCCTCCGAGGTGAAGAGCCTGTCGAGCCAGACCGCGAAGGCGACCGACGAGATCTCGGCGCACATCAGTGCGATGCAGCGCGCCACCAGCGACACGGTGGCCGCGATCCAGGGCATCGGCGGCACCATCGGCCAGATCAGCGAGATCGCCAAGACGATCGCGACCGCCGTCGATCAGCAGGGACATGCGACCCAGGAGATCGCCCGCTCGGTCAGCCAGGCCGCCAGCGGGACCCGCGAGGTCGCCACCAACATCGGCTCGGTCAGCCAGACGGTCGAATCCGCCGGCGGTGCGGCACGGCAGATGCTCGGGGCGGCGGGGCAACTCGCCAGGCACGCCGACGACCTGCGTAGCAAGGTGAAGGACTTTTTGACCGCCGTGCAGGCGGCGTAGGGTTTGATCGCAGGCGGACGGGTCCGCGATCAGACGGGCTCCGCGACGATGTCGCGGAGCAGCTGTTTGAAGACGTGGATAGGAATCCTACAGCGAAGCTGTTCGATCGGCGCTCGTTTCGCTGCGGGTTGGTATAGCGCTCGCTGTGAGTTGGTAGACCGCGAGCCCCACCCTCCGCCGTCGTCCCGGGCTTGACCCGGGACCCATACGCCGC
>NZ_CAFI01000074.1 GCF_000239775.1 Bradyrhizobium sp. ORS 375 | reverse complement strand
CCCTCTCCCCGTAAGGACGGGGAGAGGGGGCGCAGCGCGGCGCTCGCGGCTGCAAGCTCGACAAACAATGAGCAGTCCCATGTTCACCCTCGCTGAGCTCGAAGCCGCCCACGCCATCGTCGGCACTGCCGTGCCGGTTACGGCGGCGCATGCGTGGCCGTTGCTGGCGCAGCGGCTGGGGACACATGTCGTCGTCAAGCACGAGAACCACACGCCGGCCGGCGCCTTCAAGGTGCGTGGGGGCCTGGTCTATGTCGACAATCTCAAGCGCACGCAGCCGGATGTCCGTGGCCTGATCACCGCGACGCGCGGCAATCACGGCCAGAGCGTCGCCTTCGCCGGCCGCCGCAACGGCCTGCCGGTGACGATCTACGTGCCACGCGGCAACTCGCTCGAGAAGAACCGCGCGATGGCGGCGTTCGGGGCCGAGCTGATCGAACATGGCAGCGACTTTCAGGAATCGCGCGAGGAGGCCGCCCGCCACGCCGCGCGCGACGGCCTGCACATGGTGCCGTCGTTCCATCCCGATCTCGTCCGCGGCGTCGCCACCTACGCGCTGGAACTGTTGCGTTCAGCGCCCGATCTCGACGTGCTCTACGTCTCGATCGGGCAGGGCTCCGGCATCTGCGGATGCATCCTGGCGCGCGACCTGCTCGGCCTGAAGACCGAGATCGTCGGCGTGCAGTCGATGGGAGCGCCGTCCTACGCGTTGTCGTTCGCGGCCCGCACCGTCGTCACGACCAACAGCGCCGACACGCATGCCGACGGGCTCGCGACGCGCAGCCCGGATGCCGATGCGCTCGCGATCATCCTGAAGGGCGCCTCGCGCATCGTGCAGGTCAGCGACGCCGAGATCGCCGAGGCCGTCCGCATCCTCTGGACCGACACCCATAATCTCGCCGAAGGCGCCGGCGCGGCTTCGCTCGCGGCCGCATTGCAGGAGAAGCGCAAGCTGGCTGGCAAGCGCGTCGGCCTGGTGCTGACCGGCGGCAACATCGATCTCGACCTGTTCAGGCGCTGGGTGATGCCGGCGGCCACCGAGCCAGAAAAAGCGGGGGCTGCATGAAGGCACCCAGCTTACCACAAACACCGCCGTCATGCCCGGGCTTGACCCGGGCATCCACGAGCCGCGCGCGACGCTCGACGTGGATGGCCGGGACAAGCCCGGCCATGACGACTGAAATCCGATGGGGACACCAATGAACCAGCCAGCCTCAGCCTATTTTCTCGAAGACCGTCACGATCCGAACGAGACGCACACGCTGTCCGTCCTCGTGCAGAACGAGCCCGGCGTGCTCGCGCGCGTCATCGGCCTGTTCTCCGGGCGCGGCTACAACATCGAGAGCCTCACCGTCTCCGAGACCGAGAGCCAGAAGCATCTCTCGCGCATCACCATCGTCACGACGGGCACGCCGATGGTGATCCAGCAGATCAAGCATCAGCTCGACCGCATGATTCCGGTCTACCGCGTGGTCGACATGACCTTGACCAAGCGGGCGATCGAGCGCGAGCTGGCGATGGTCAAGGTCCGCGGCATCGGCGAGCCCAGAGTCGAGGCGCTGCGGCTGGCCGATGCGTTCCGCGCCCGCGTCATCGACGCGACGACCGAGAGCTTCGTGTTCGAGATCACAGGCAACACCGACAAGATCAATCAATTTATCGATCTGATGCGCCCGCTCGGCCTGGTGGAAGTCGCCAGGACGGGCGTGGCGGCGATCGGGCGGGGACCGGAGGGGATGTGAGTCATGCTGGCGCGCGACTGGTACTACAACGAACGCAACCGGATCGGGCTCGATCATGCCGTGGCCTCGATCTACGGCTCGGGGGATGATGCCGACGAGCGCGCGCGCGCCGCGTTGAAGATGCTCGGCGTCAAGCCGGGCTGGCGGGTGGCGGACATCGGCTGCGGCAACGGCGTGCTGGCGACGGAAGCGGCGCTCATGGGTGCGGTCGTCGATGCCATCGACATCTCGCCGGCGATGCTGGCGCTCACCAGGATCTACACCCGCGACCGTCGCACCGCCGTGCGGCCGATGTCGGCGGGCCTGCTGTCGTTCGCCTATGAGCCCAACTCCTATGACCTGATCGCCAGCGAGTTCACGCTGCATCATCTGCCGGATTTCTGGAAGGCGGTGGCGCTGGCGCGGATCTTCGCGGCGCTGAAGCCGGGCGCGCAGTTCTTCCTGCGCGACATCGTCTATGTCTCGATGCCCGACGGCGCCGAGCGCTCGGTCGAGCAGTGGGCCGATTTCAACATCAAGAACCACGACCTCTCCCGCGACAGCGTCATCACCCACATGCGCGACGAGAACTCCACCTTCGCCTGGGTGATGGAGCGCATGCTGGCCGAGGTCGGCTTCGTGACGGTGTCCGCGGACTACCACGCCCCGATGCACGCGACCTACGTGCTGCAGAAGCCGGCGGGGCAGGGCTGAAGCGAGCGGTGTTGATGTTCGAGCGAAATGGTGAGGTGGCCCCGCTGCCACCCTCCCCTGGAGGGGGAGGGTCGATCGCGCATGCAATGCGCGATCGGGGTGGGATGGGCCCCACCCACAGCTCGCGCGCGGAGAGATCACCCCACCCCGGTTCACATCGCGGCTTCGCGCGATGTGAACCGACCCTCCCCCTCCAGGGGAGGGTGAAGAGTCCCCGTATCGCGGGAGCATCGTAGATGTCCCAGCAGCTCCTCATCGCCTTCGTCACCTTCGCCTTCGTGATGGCGTTCACGCCCGGGCCGAACAACATCATGCTGCTGTCGTCAGGCGTGACCTACGGCTTCCGCCGCACGGTGCCGCACATGATGGGCGTCAGCTTCGGCTTCGCGTTCATGGTCGGCGCCGTCGGCTTCGGCCTGGCGACGGTGTTCATCCGCTATCCCGTGCTGCAGGACGCGCTGAAATATCTCGGCGCCGCCTATCTGATCTACCTCGCGATCGCCATCGCCTTCTCCGGATCGGCCAAGCCGGACGAGCAAACCTCGCGCGGCCCGATGTCGTTCTGGGGAGCGGCGCTGTTTCAATGGGTGAACGCCAAGGGCTGGGTGATGGTGCTCAGCACCATCACCGCCTATGCCGCGATCGCGCGCTTTCCCGCCAATGTTGCGCTGCAGGTCGCCATCAGCTTCGTGATGGCGGTGGCCTCGACCATCACCTGGACGCTGTTCGGCACCGCGCTGCGGCCGCTGCTCAGCTCCGAGCGCGCGGTGCGCGGCTTCAACATCGTGATGGCGGTGCTGCTCTTGGCCTCGCTCTATCCCGTCTTCATGGACGCATGAGAGGGGCCGCCGCCATGCGAGATCGGGGTTTCCATATCAGCCCAAAATGCTCTAGACACGGGCCGGATTTCGTCCGGGCGCAGCCGCCCGTGCCTCACCCAAGCGTCTGACTTTTCAGCCAATTCCGGCCATCTCAAAGAGGAAACGACAATGCGTGTCTACTACGATCGCGACGCCGATCTGAACCTGATCAAGGGCAAGAAGGTCGTCATCGTCGGCTACGGCAGCCAGGGCCACGCCCATGCGCTGAACCTGAAGGATTCCGGCGTCAAGGACGTCGCCATCGCGCTGCGCAAGGGCTCGGCCTCGGCCAAGAAGGCCGAAGGCGCCGGCTTCAAGGTGATGGAAGTCGCCGAGGCGGCCAAGTGGGCCGACCTCGTGATGATGCTGACCCCGGACGAGCTGCAGGGCGACATCTACCGCGAGCACCTGCACGACAACATGAAGCAGGGCGCCGCCCTCGTCTTCGCGCACGGCCTCAACGTCCACTTCAACCTGCTCGACCCGCGCGCCGACCTCGACGTGCTGATGATCGCGCCGAAGGGCCCCGGCCACACTGTCCGCTCCGAGTACCAGCGCGGCGGCGGCGTGCCCTGCCTGATCGCGATCGCCAAGGATTCCTCGGGCAACGCCCATGACCTCGGCCTGTCCTACGCCTCGGCGATCGGCGGCGGCCGCGCCGGCATCATCGAGACCACCTTCAAGGAAGAGTGCGAGACCGATTTGTTCGGCGAGCAGGCGGTGCTGTGCGGCGGCCTGGTCGAGCTGATCAAGGCCGGCTACGAGACCCTGACCGAGGCCGGCTACGCCCCGGAGATGGCCTATTTCGAGTGCCTCCACGAGGTGAAGCTGATCGTCGACCTGATCTATGAAGGCGGCATCGCCAACATGAACTACTCGATCTCCAACACCGCGGAGTACGGCGAGTACGTCACCGGCCCGCGCATCATCACCCCCGAGACCAAGGCGGAGATGAAGCGCGTGCTCGACGACATCCAGTCCGGCCGCTTCGCGCGCGACTGGATGCTGGAGAACAAGGTCAACCAGTCCTCGTTCAAGGCCACCCGCGCCCGCCTCGCCCAGCACCCGATCGAGGAGGTCGGCGCCCGCCTGCGCGACATGATGCCCTGGATCAAGAAGGGCGCGCTGGTCGACAAGACCAAGAACTGAGCTGGTCCCGATCAGACCATCATCGAGACATCGACGGCAAACGGCGGGCTGAGGCCCGCCGTTTGTGTTTCAATTGCCGGCTGCTGTCACCGTGGTCGGGCAGCCTTCCAGGGGGGACGCGAAAGCGTTCTTCAGACGTCTCCGCCGGGACTGATGACGAGACCATCGCGAGGCAGGCCACCACTGCGACCTCCTGCCTGCCTTCGGCCCCCAAGGATACAGGCGCGGTCTGCTATTCTGTTGTTGTAATTTTCCGACGGTTGACGAATATAATGACTTACTCAACCTTCGGTTGAGCATTGCCGTTTGAACGCGTCTGCTGGTTTATTTTGTTTCGGACTACTTCGGCCCTCGCTGGTTGGGCCGTCTTTTTGACCTCGTAAGATCGATTTCTTGAGGTATTTGAATGGGGGCCGTACTCGCTGACTCACCCGCCGTGATGCTGTGTTGCACGGGCGAAGCTTCCGCGCGCAATCCGCGCGATGACACGGCTGCCGCCATCGCGCATGATCAGCCATCGCCAAAGAAGACGGCCAAGTTCGGTCAGCATCTTGGATTGATGAGCTTTCGATCAAGGCGGCATCGGTCGCGCGCGTGTCGACACGAATTGCGCTGCCGCGGCTTCGGCGTTCCCGGCGTGAATGGCTTCCTGGCGTTCGTCCCAATCATGCGATGTGAACGCCCGCTGATTGAGACAGGCTCTGTCAGTTGCCTGTCCGTCAACGCAGCCTCACCCGGTGAGCTTGTTGCAGGTCGAATGGAGAAAAATGATGGCTGGTTCGTCGAAAGCCTTTCGCAAGCATGGAACATACGTTTATGAGGTGCCGGCTACCATCGCGCGATACGGGACGACCGCGCTCACCATCGAAGCAATGAAAGAGGCTCAAATGAGCCACGCCTGGGTGCGGATTCATGCGCAAGGCCCGTATCCGACGAACGAGAAAAGGAGCATTGCTGCATTCATCGACGCGCTGAAGAAGGCTGATATCGCCGTTGCGGGATGGGGGTGGTGTCAGGGGAGCGATGCGACCGCCGACGCGAAGCTCGCAGTCAAGGAATTGAAATCGTTCGGTCTCTCAGACTATGTGGCGGACATTGAGCATGGTGTCCACGGCGCGAATTGGGAATTGTCCGAGATAACCAACTTCTGCACTCGCGTGCGCGCTGGAGTCAGCGGCAGCTTCGGAATCACGACCTTCCCCTTGATTGACTGGCATGAGCCAGAGCTCATGACAGCCGCACTGTCGATCGTGGACATGTTCAATCCTCAGATCTACTGGCACCATTTTCCTAACAAGAAGATGGTCACGCAGTTCAAACGCAGTGGCGGCGCCGCGTATCGCCAGAATCAGGCGCCTGAGTATGTCGATCTTTGCCTCGACCGGTGGACTAAGTTGATGGGCGGTGTCCAAAAGGACATCGTGGTCACTGGTCAGGCCTACTGGGGAGAAGGCGTCCCGCCATTTTCCCAGCAGGCTGCTGAAGACAAGCTCGACGAATTCCTCCCCGGTTGGTCGGGGTATGGCCGCATCATCGGCATGAACTGGTGGCATTTCGGGGGTGGCAGCTCGATGAGCCATCGGATGCGCAACAGTATCAACAAGGCCGGCTTGGGCAACAAGAAATACGGATAGGCAATCGGGTTGGTGATCGCAGCATTCGCCACAGCCTCAAGGATGATTCAGCATGACCGACTATCTCGACCTGATTCCCAAACCTAAGGCGTCGACTGTCAATCTGGGTCTCTCCTCGCCGAAACTTTCCACCCTCCGCAGCATATTGGGCGAGCCCCGCCCTGATTATACCGGTTCTTGTCAGCCGATTACCGGGTCCTTCAAGAAGCGCATCGTGACTAGGTCCGTCGGCCCTTTCAAGTGCACGGGTTTCGACGTGGCGGTCGCCTCGCTTGCCGACATCATGCTTGCCGTGCGCAAAGAAGTGCCGGATCTCTACGCGATCCTGGGGACTGCGGGCATGGCGTGCGCCCGCAAGGTGAAGATCAAGCAGAAAGATGGATCGATCAAGCTTGGAAAGAATCCATCAAATCATTCCTGGGGGCTGGCAGTCGATATCACGTTGAAGGGCGCGCTCGATGAGCAGGGGGACGACAAGTGCTATCGCGGATTGCTGATCCTCTCGCGCTACTTCAATGCAGCCGGTTGGTACTGGGGGGTCACGTTTCCAACCGAAGATGGAATGCACTTCGAGGTCGCCGAGAGTACGTTGAGGCGGTGGAAGAAGGACGGGATGCTGGACTGACCAAACAACTCGACAACGGTGCAGGTCGCCAAGGCACATCCTCAGATCTGGGCATGCCGGCCATCCACCCAGCGCCAGGTGGGGCTCCTCGGGTCTGCTTACGGTCGAGGTACCGGAATCACCTACCCATACCTCATCTCATCGACCTCTCCCGTCAGGAGGGGTTTCTTTCCAAAGCGGCCGATCAGCCTTCATGTCAATCGAAGTTGAAAACGGCGGGCCGAGGCCCGGCATCTTTGTTTTGTCGGTGACCGCAGGTTCGGTCAGGATGCCGCGCGGCGAGAGAGCAGCGGTGTCAGCAGGCGAACGATCTCGCTGACGGCGACCAGGCCGACCAGCCAGGCGGCGCTGGTGAGGCCGAGGCGGGCGACGATCGGCGGCGTGAAGCTCGCGGTGCCGCCGAGTGCGGGTGTGGCGGCGAGCAGTAGCAGCTCATAGGCCGCGTATGCGCCGAGCAGGGCGGCAGCGAAGGCGAGCGGAGCACGGCTTGCGCGCAAGGCCTGCAGGACGACGCGGGCCGCGACGGTGGCGACCTGTGCCGCAGCGCCGATCACGACGCTCCAGGCCAGCGTATTGGAATCGACCGGGTAGTGCAGGGCGCCGAAGCCGATGCCCTGGTTGACCAGCCAGGCGCCGAGCATCACCGACAGTGCCGCCCGCAGTGGCAGCAGGATGGACGCGATCACTGCGAAGGCCGCGAACGGCGTCGCGCAGGCAAACACGAAGCTCGCCAGCGCACAGGCGCCGATGAGCAGCACGAAGCAGAAGGCCACTGCATGGCGCGGCGGAACGGGCGCGAGGCGGGCCTCGGAACGGGAGCCTGGATCGTCAACAACCATGAGACATCTCCTGTTGCTCTCATTTTAATCGATCTGCGAGACCACTGTCAGCCGCCTCGCACGATGCGGAGGCTGCCCTGGCCGTCCAAGTCGTGCGGTGAACGCGGGGCGCGCGGACGCGCGGAGCCTTCGCCGCGGCAAATCGGCTTCGGCGGCGCAGACGGGTCAAGTCCGGCCACGGTGCAAAAAACTGGGAGCGTTCCTGCTGCAATCGGCTCATGTCTTCGCATGCAGCCCTGTTCCCAACGGAAGGACTGGGGTGCACGAGGGGCGACAACCCACCCAAATTTCCACAATGGAAAACCACCTGAGATTGTGATCGGCTTCATACGTCTCCCTTGCGTGCTTGGGAGAGAAGGCGTCGTCGCCGGGTAGACCCGGAGATCGCCGATTGGGAGCCCGCCATGACTCGTCCGAACATTCTGCTCGTCACCTGCGATCAGTATCGCTTCCCGCGTTTCTCCTATGGTGCCGATCACGGCTTCGCCGAGCCGTTGAAGCGCATCCTCGGCTTCAGCGCGGACATCGGTCACGAAAACCCTTACGCGAAGTTCTTCCCGGGCCTGCTGCGGCTGCGCCGCAACGCGGTGCTGCTGCGCAATCACACCATCGCCGCCAGCGCCTGCACGCCGAGCCGGGCCACCATCTATACCGGCCAATACGGCACCAGGACCGGCGTCACCCAGACCGACGGCCTGTTCAAGAACGGCGACTCGCCGAACTTTCCATGGCTCGCCGCCGACGGCATCCCCACCCTCGGCAACTGGATGCGCGAGGCCGGCTATGCCACGCATTATTTCGGCAAGTGGCACGTCAGTAATCCGCCGGACCATTCGCTGGAGCGCTACGGCTTCGACAATTGGGAGCAGTCCTATCCCGAGCCGCATGGCGCGCAGACCAACAATCTTGGCCTCTATCGCGACGCCGGCTTCACCGATTCCGTCTGCGCCTTCATCCGCCGCCACGCGCTGGCGCTGAACTACAATCGCGTCGTGGCCGAAGCCGATGCGCGCGATCCGGATGCGACGCCGCCCGACGGGTCGGATATCAAGCCGTGGTTCGCCGTCGCCTCCTTCGTCAATCCGCACGACATCGCGACCTATCCGGCGGTGATCAGCCAGGCGTTGCCGTCGCCGGACCAGTCCGGCAAGCAGCAATCGCTGTTCGGGCCGCTGACCGTGCCGCTGGAAGGGCAGGGCACGCCGCCGCCGGTCGCCGGCAGCGCGGTGGTCCCGCTCAATCCGCTCGACTTCCCGCAGGACTGCGCCAACGCGCCGCCGACGATGAACGAGAGCCTCGACGGCAAGCCGTCGTGCCAGCACGACTACGCCTACAAGATGGGTTTGGCGCTCGCGTCCAAGACCGGCTACAACGTGCTGTCGGGCAAGGACAAGGGCGACTCCGAAGCTGCCGTCGCGCTGGCGCTGCGCAGCTCGATCCCGTTCCAGCTCACCGACCATCCCGACGAGGCCTGCCGCAAGTTCATCCAGCTCTACGCCTGGCTGCACGCAGTGGTCGATTCCCACATCGACCAGGTGCTGCAGACCCTGGAAGAGACCGGGCAGGCGGCGAACACCATCGTGATCTTCCTCAGCGACCACGGCGAATACGCCGCCGCGCACGGCATGATGATGGAGAAGTGGCACGCCGCCTATCAGGAGGCGCTGCACGTGCCCGTGGTGGTGCAGTTTCCGCCCGACGGGCAGGACAAGAAACTGCGGGCCAGCGATGCGCTGACCAGCCACATCGACATGCTGCCGACGGTGCTGGGCCTCGCCGGCGTGACGGCCACGGAGCGCGAGGAGATCGCGCGAAAGCTGTCCGAGAGCCGGCCGGTGCCGGCGCTGCGCGGCGTCGATCTCAGCCCGCTGCTGCGCGGCGAGACCGATGTCGTGATCGAGCCCGACGGCCAGCCGCGCCGGGGCGTGCTGTTCATCACCGACGACGAGATCACCGAGCCGCTGCCGCCGGAGAACAACGCCCATAACCGGCAGTCATCGGCCGAGTTCGACCTCTACAACAAGGTCGTCGCCGCGGTGCGCGAGGGGCGCCATGGCAAGGGGCCGGTGAGGACCATCACGCCTGGCCCGGTGCGGCAGCCCAACCACGTCCGCTGCGTGCGCACCCGGGAGTACAAGCTGTCGCGCTATTTCGATCCCGCCGGCAAGGTCGCGCAGCAATGGGAGATGTACGACCTCACCCACGATCCCAACGAGGTCATCAGCCTCGTCCAGGTCGATGGCACGCCGCCGCGGGCGCGCGAGGCGCTGCCGGCCTGGACCAGTCAGCCGGTGGTACAGAAGGCGGCGGATGAGCTGGCCGCGCTGCTCGCCGCGCTGGAGCGGCGGGATTTGTAGGGCGGTGAGATGGAGTGTCTCTTGGTTCGGGCCTTCGTTTGAGAGGCCCGGCCGCCCGCAACACCCAGAGCTGTCGTCCCTGCGCACGCAGGGACCCATAACCACCGGCGGCTGTGTTGCGGGGGACGGCGACCCAGACCTTCTCCGCCAACTCACATCACGCTGTATGGGTCCCCGCGTGCGCGGGGACGACAGCGGAGTGGGAGGATACAGCGGAGTGTGAGGATGCGCAGCGGGCCCACGCAGAGCCGGCTTGGCCTCGTCAGCGCCCGCTCACTTCTCGACCTTGTTGTGCACCATCCAGAACCGCAGCGTGCGCTGGGCGGTGTCGAGCGACAGGCGGCTGTAGTCGCGTTCGGCGAGCTTGAGGGTGTCGCTGTCGATGGCGTGCTTGATCGGGCGGTGAGTCAGGATCTTGGCCACCACCGACCAGGACAACCCCGCCGCGCGGCAGGGGATCAGGACGATGTCGGTGCGCGGGCCTTCCAGCACCTTGGCCATCATCTCGGTCGGCACGTTGTTGAGCAGCCCGAGGGCGGCGGCGACCTCGCCGAAGCGGCGGGTCTCGGCGAAGAAGCCGATGGCGGAATCGTTCAGCTCGTTCAAGCCCTTCATCCGCTTGACGGCCTCTTCCGCCAGCGAGAAGTCGCGGCCGATCAGGCCGCCGTCGCTGCGCGCGACGTCCGCGATGGCCTTGAGGACCTTCTTGATCTCCTGCTGCAGCGCCGGCGGCGCCGAGGCCATCAGCTTGGTGCGCACGGAATCGGTGGCGCGGCGCAAGAGGTCGCGCAGGTGCTTGGTGGGCAGGTCGACGCGCAGGCCGATGATCTCGGTCAGCTCGTCGTCATCCTCGGCATGCGCCATCATCCCCGAATAGCCGGTCTCGGAGAAGCGCGCGGTCTGGTTGTTGGCGAGCTTGCGGATGACGCGGATCTCACCGCGGTCGACGATGATGTCGGTGACGGCCTCGGTCAGATGCGGCCGGCTCGAGATCGCCATCAGGTGGTCCTGGCCCTTGGTCGCGGCGACCTCGACCAGCGTGTGCTCGGTCAGTCGGGTCGAGTGCATCAGCACGTCCTTGGCGACCGAGATCTCGTCGTCGCGGGCGAGCTGCTGGATGACATCGATCGGCGCGAAGTCGACCGGGGCGAGATGCTTGCTGAGCTCGGCGCGCGCGCGGGTCTCGACTCGGGAGACGAGCATGCAGAGCACGTTGTCGAACACCTTGATCTGGTCCTCGCTGAGGCGTTCGCCGTCATGCAGGAACAGGTTGGTGACCTGGCGCAGCGTGTTGACGCGTTTCTCCGACGAGCCGCTGCGGACGGCATCCTCGAGCTCGGTGATGATCGATTGTTCTGAAGGCGGAAGCTGTTCTGGCTGATGCACGTTGGCGCTCGTCTGGTCCGGATGTCCGGAGCGGCAGCGATGCGCGTCGGGTCCGCTGCAGAGCTCTCGGCGGCCCAAGTTTTCGGTATGGGCGATAACAATGTGTTAGGGGAGAAGGGCGTAGTACTCCGGAGAAACACGGATACGGAAAATTAAGACGACGCGTGTAGGGCTCGGAGACGCGGGGAACCAGGCTTTCGCCGGTTCTGCGGGATTTTTGCCGGATGCTGCTCCCACCACGGGCTCGGGAAGTTGCAGAGAGCCGGCGGATGTGAGCGAAAGGTTAATGATCTCATAAGGTCATCTGCCGTTCTTCATCCAGTTTGCTCGCTGGCGTCGATGTCACGTCAGCTGTCATCATCTCAACAATCGAAATTTAAACCACATTCTTGCCGCAGACCCGCACGGGCGGCAGCGGTGCCGGCCCGGTGCGCCCGCGATGCGCCGCTCCGAGCATGGAACGGACACGGGTTGAGGCAGCAAATCAGCACCAGCATTCCGTCGCATCCCGTGCGATAAGCGAAGCGCAACTCTCTGAGGTCGCCCATGAAATCCGTCGTCGTCACAGGAGCGTCCACCGGCATCGGTTACGCCTGTTCGAAGCTCATGCTCACACGCGGCTTCCGCGTGTTCGGGAGCGTTCGCAAGCGTGAGGATGCGGAACGGCTGCGCAGTGAGCTCGGTCCCGATTTCACGCCGCTGCTGTTCGACGTGACCGATGAAGCGGCGGTGAAGGCTTCGGCCGGCGAGGTACGGGCCGCTCTGAACGGCGAGGCGCTTGCGGGCCTGGTCAACAATGCGGGCATCGCCGTCGCCGGGCCGGTGACGGAGCTGCCGATCGCGCAGTTTCGCCATCAGATGGAGGTCAACGTCATCGGTCCGGTCATCGCCACCCAGGCGTTCGCGCCGCTGCTCGGGGCTGACCCGAAGATGACGGGTCCGCGGGGACGGATCGTGATGATCAGCTCGGTGGCGGGCCGCAACGGCAATCCGCTGATGGCGCCTTATTCGACCTCCAAGCACGCGGTCGAAGGTCTCTCCGAGAGCCTGCGCCGCGAGCTGATGCTGTTCGGCATCGACGTCGTGATCATCGCTCCCGGAGCGGTGAAGACGCCGATCTGGGCCAAGGCCGAGGAGGTCGACCTCTCGCCGTATCAGAGCTCGCCGTTCTTCCCGGCGCTGCAACGCATCCGGGGCTTCATGCTGCATCTCGGCAAGACCGGGCTGCCGGCCGAGACCATCGCCGAGCGGGTGCACGAGGCGCTGACCGCGCCGGCACCGAAAGTGCGCTACGAGCTCGCGCCCGATCCGCTGCGCCAGTGGATCGTCCGGATGCTGCCCAAGCGGACCGTCGACCGCATCATCGCCAAGCGGCTCGGGCTGTTGCCGGTCACCAAGGTCTGATGGCGGTGGTCACGACGAGCGGCAAGACCCAGGCGGAGCTCACCCGCCTGGTCGAGGACGCGATCCGTGCCGAGCCGGGCTGCGACACGGCGCGCGTGCCTGCGGTGCAGGCGCTCGACGTCCGCATAGGCCGCAATTGGGAGATCCCGCACGTCGTCCTCGGCGACAGCCTGATCAGCGACGTCGACCGCGCCGTCATGAGCGTGCAGCGCCGGCTGGGTCGGGAGTTTCACCTGATGCCGGAGGTCGAGCCCTCCGGCAGCGCGACGGCCGCCCATCGAGACTAGCCGCTCTGGACCGCGTGCGGCTTGCGGGCCGCCATGGCGGTCAGACGCAACGCCAGCACCGCGAGGGGCAGGACCAGGAACAGGCTGTACAACGGCATGGCCGGCACCCGCATGCCGAACGACACCATGAACTGCGCCAGGAGATAATAGCCGCCGGCGAGATGCAGGGCGCGCCAGGCGGGGGGCCCGAGCAGCGATTGCGCACGATCGAACGATGTGACGGCCATCACGGCAATCGCCAGATAGCCCAGCCCTCCGAACAGGAAGGACGCGCGGCTGGTCGCGGCTGCGAATCCGTCCGGGTCCATCGTGGCGAACAGCGCGATGCCGATCGCGTGGATGACGTGTGAGACGACAAAGGCCAAGCCGAGCTCGCGGCGGTTGCGGCGTTGCCACCGGCTCCAGAGATTGGGCGACAGGCTGAACAGCGCTCCCGCTGAGAACGCCAGGCAGAACAGCACGAGCGACGATCGCGCCGTGAAGCGGATCACCATCCTGACGCCGTCGACATCGAAATCGCGCGCGGCCGCCAGCCCGATGCTCGCGGTCAGCAGCAGCAGACACAGCGTGGCCAGCAGGCGAAATCCTTCGAACCAAGTCCCACGCATAAGGGGCATGCGAGCCTCCGTTGATGTAATCATCGATTACATTGAGGTCGGCATGCCTTGCAATAATGTAATCGTCGATTACATTCACGATCGGGTGAGAGCGGCGCGCTGGCTCTCCGTCCAGCCACCACTGTCGGCACATCTGTTGAGGGGGATCTCATTCCCGGACCGTCGAAGAGCAGGACCGCGCGAAACAGGCCGCAGCGGCGGGCACGATCGTCGCCCGAGAGCCCCTATCATCATGGCGACCTGCGGCGCGCTTTGGTCGAAGCCGCGCTCGCGCTGGCGGCAGATGGCGGTCCGGTTGCCGTGAGCGTCCGCGAGGCGGCGCGCCGTGCCGGCGTGTCGCCGGGGGCGCCGTTCCGGCATTTCGCCAGCCGCGACGCACTGCTCGCGGCCGCCGCGGCGGAAGCTCAGCGGCGCTTCCGGTCCGAGATCGATGTTGCGCTGTCCGCTTGTCCCGGAGATGCGCCGCTCCTGCGGTTTCGCGCGCTCGGCCTTGCCTATGTCAGGTGGGCTGTCCGCAACCCCGCCCATTTCGAGATCATCTCGACGGCATCGCTGTTCGACCATGATGCATCGGGCGCCGTGTCGGACGACAATGCCGAGGTGATCACGATGACCGAGCGCCTGCTGGCCGAAGCGGCCGCACGGGACGAGCTGGGGAATGTCGACCTCAAGGCGGTGCAGATCGCCGGCCGCGCCTTGGTCTACGGTCTGGCGCGCATGAAGATCGACGGGCATCTGCCGCGATGGGGCGTCGCGCCCGATGAGATGGAGCGCATGGCTGAACGGGCGATCGATGTGTTCGTCGACGGCATCAGCCGCCGCTGAGGCTGTCCGCGACCCACAGGCGATGCGGGTGCGGTCAGGTCAGCAGGCCCTGGCGCAGCGCCAGCCGCACCAGTTCGATGTCGGTGGCAACGCCGAGCTTGTCCTTGATCAGCGAGTGCAGATTGGCGACGGTCTTGGGGCTGAGATGCAGTGCCGCGGCGATCTCCTCGGTGCTGCGCTCGGCCAGCAGCATCTGCATGACCTCGAACTCGCGCGCGGTCAGCACGTCGGCGGCCGCCCGCTCGCCGGATAGCCGGCTGAGCGCGAGCTCGTGATCGATGTCGGGGCTGATCGCGATCTGGCCGGCGAGCACCTCGGCAACCGCCCTGATCAGCGCGTCCGGCGGGCTGCTCTTGGTGACGTAGCCGCGCGCCCCGGCACGGATCGCCTGCACGGCAAACCCGGCATTCTCGTGCATCGTGAACACCAGGATCCGCGCGTCGCGGTCCCATTGCCGGATGCGGCGGATGCCCTCGATGCCGCCGACGCCCGGCATGGTGAGGTCCATGATGACGAGATCGGGCCTGACCTCCTTGAACAGCCGGTAGGCTTCGGCGCCGTCGGCGGCCTCGGCGACCACGCGCAGGCCGGGCTGCTTGTGCAGCATCGCGCGATAGCCCTCACGGACCACGGCATGGTCGTCGACCAGCATGATGGTGCCGGCCGGCGCGGTCATGCCGCGCGCTCCGTGGCCGTCTCGCTCTGCGGCGAGGCCACGAGCGGGATCACGATTCGGAGCTGCGAGCCGCCCTGCGCACCTGCCGCAAAGCTCATTTCGCCTCCGAGGGACAAAGCGCGTTCGCGCATGCCGAGCAGGCCGAAGCCCGATCGGCTGCCGGCCTCGTTGGCCGTGCCATCATCCCCGACCTCCAGCGTCATCGTAGAGGCGCCATGGCCCGGAGTCGGCCCGAGCGCGAGCTGCAGCTGCACGCGCGTGGCACCGGCATGCTTCACGGCGTTGGTCAAGGCCTCCTGGGCGATGCGATAGATGTGGGTCGCGACCCCGTCGGGCACGCGGTCGATTCCGTCCGACAGGCGGATCTCGAACCGGGGCAGGCCGTGCTGCCGTCTGTTCCAGCCGGCGATGAGACCTTCGAGGCTTGCCGCCAGGCCGAGCTCGTCGATGTCAGGCGGCCGCAACCGCACCAGCGTTCCGCGCAGCGTCTCCATCATCCGGGTTGCGGTGAGCGCGATGGTGTCGCATTCGCCCACCACGTCCGGGCAATCGCGCGCGGCGCTGTGGCGGACCGAGGCTGCGAGTGCGCGGATGGCCGCCAGCGACTGGCCGAACTCGTCGTGCAGCTCGCGCGCGAGATGACGGCGCTCATCGTCCTCGAGCGCGATCAGGCGCCTGGTCAAGTCGCTGCGCTCGGCAAGCGCCGTCTGCAGTCCGTCGGCGAGCTGGTTGAAGGCGTCGCGGATCGCCGAGAGCTCGGCGAGGTCGAAGGGCGGCAGCCGTGCCGAGAGATCCCGCGCCGCGATGCGCTCGAGCCCGGCACGGATCAGGCGGGTCGGACGCAGCGCGCGCGCCATCGCGGCATGGGCCAGCACGCACAGCAGCAGCAGCGCCGTGCCGAGCACCGGCAGCAGCCGGCTCAGCTCACGCCAGGCATCGGCCGTCATCACGTCCGCCGTGAGCCAGGCCAGCGCCTCGCCGGTCTGGCGGTCGCGAAACTGCACCGGTTGAGTCGCGGCGCGGCTCGGATCGAACAGCCACGCATACACCGAAGCGAACGCCGCGGGGGGATGCTCGGCCAGGGCTTCGGCGCCACTGCAGATGCGTTGCTGAACCGCGCCGTCGATGGTGCGATAGGCGATGCACAGGCCGGGCACCATGGCAGCCGCCGCCACCGCATCGAGCTCCGGAAAGCCGGCCGGAGGGCTGTTGACCCAGTGCAGCTTGTTCTGCTGCAGCTGCAGCGTTCGGGCGGTGATCTCGGCGATGCGCTGATTGCGCACATGCGCGGTGTGGTCGATATCGAACAGGACGTAGGCGCAGATTGCCGCGAAGCACAACGCGGAGACCAGGCCTATCCGCAAGGTCAGGCGGTATTTGAGATCCCAGCGGGGCAAGGTCCACATCCCGACGTCTCGTGCAGGCCATGATGGCCGGGCCATGGACCATCTAACGGCAGAACCGGCAGCGCCGAAAGCGTGGCTGCCCGTTCGGCGCGACGTCGTGAAATTTTCCCGTTGCGCGTCGGGACTGCCTCCGGTTCGGCTGCGGGCCGGCCCATCTATCGCTGTTGCTCCGCAACGTCCTGGGGGAGTCCCATGTCAGCTCTTCGCGCCATCGGCTGGTTCATTCTCTGTGCCTCGCTGCTCGCGGCCGGCGAGGTTCGCGCCACCGCCGTCCAAGTCCCGGCCGTGATGGTCGATGATTTCAGCTATCTCGACACGTCGGGCGAGCCGGCCGATCAGACGGCGGCGCATCAGCGGCGGCTCGCGGCGTTCGTCACGGCGCTCCGGCGCGATGTCGCATCCGACCAGCGCCTGCGGCTGGTGAGCCCGTCCTGCGGCGCGTCCTGTCCGGCCCCCGATGCGCCGCCGGCGGCCCGTCTGCAGATGGCGGCCGAGGCGGGCGCCGGCATCGTGATCACCGGCGGGGTGCAGAAGCTGTCGACACTGGTGCAATGGGCGCGCGCCGCGGCGGTGGACGTCACCTCCAACCGGGTGCTGTTCGACAAGCTGTTCACCTTCCGCGGCGACTCCGACGAGGCTTGGCAGCGCGCCGAAGCGTTTGTCTCGCGCCAGGTCCGCGATGCGCTGGCCTTGCCGGAGCCGATCCGGCTGGCGCTGCTGCCGTTCGAGCTCGACGACACCAGCGCCGGCGCCGCGTTGGGGCAGACCGATACCGACCGAAAGGGATTGCAGGATGCGACCGATGCTGTGCGGCAGCTCTTGGCGGAATCCGGCCGTTATCGTCTGATCGACGCGGCGGCCGAGATCGAGCCCGGACGGTCGATCCACGATTGCGATGATTGCGAGGCGCGCGTTGCCCGTGCGCTCGACGCGCAACAATCGCTGCTCGGGATCGTCAGACGGATCGGCCGCACCGAATACATCATCGGCTTCCGCGTTCGCCAAGCCAATACCGGTGCGCTCGTCACCACCGAGGATAGCGGACTGCGCCTCGGTGCAAATGAGTCATGGAGTCGCGGCGCGGTCCGGCTGGTTCGCGAGCGTCTGCTCGACGGGGACGGCGTCAATCGCTGATCACGCGAATCAACCTTTGGCGCGCTCGTCTTTCTTGCATGGAGGGAAGCGATATTGGTGGGCAAGGTGCGATCGTCGCACAAATTGCGACGCGACGAGGACGACACCTAAGCCGCGGAATTGCCGAGGCTATTGGGTCGGCTGCAGGCACGATCCGGTGATTGTGCGGGATTTGATCGTCGTATTTTACCCACGATTGGTTTCTTCGATGCAGCTTCCTGCGGGGGCATCGGAATGTTCGATCATCACTTTGTTGGCGGGACCGCTCACTACGACATCGCATTGCTGTTCATGACCGCCGCAGCAAAGGCGCCGCACCGCCGCGCATCGCGAGCGCCGGCGCGGCTCGCCACCGGCCTCGCGGCGGTTCTGCTTGCGACCGCGATCGCCTTGGCGATGTACGTCACCTGGCTCGAAATGCCGGGGTTGCGGACCGAAGGCCGGGTCGTCTCGATCAGGGTGGACGGCTACGACCCGGACCGGGAGCCGACCTATTATCCGGTGATCGAGTTCGCGACCGCGTCCGGGGCGCTGGTGCGGTTCGAGGATTTCGGCGGCAGCTCCCCGCGCTATCGTGTCGGCGACCCGGTCATGGTGCGCTATCGCGGCGAGGACGCCTCGCGCTTTGCGATCGTGGACCGCGAGCGCGGCTCCAACCTGCTGCTGCCGCTGCTGCCGCTCTGCGGTGCGATGTGGTTCGGCTGGCCCTTTCTCCGGCGCATTCCGCAGCGTCTCAGGGCGAGGAGATCCGGCCGTTCTTCACCCCAGGGCATGCGCGGAGCGGTGCGGCCGCAACGGCGGATGATGAACGTTTGACAACGGCCGCAGCCAGGCCGCTCGCATCGTGCCGCGACGCGGGATGCGCGCAGCGCTCCGGGCAAATCCGGACTGTTGTTATTTGTGACGATTTCATTACGGTCGCATGACAGGATCGGTGTCCTCGATCGTCGGCATGCGCCGGCGAAGGGCATCTCCTTTCGATCGCCAGATGTCACTGAGTCCGAATCTCGACCCCATCCCGACGCTTACCGCGGCCAGTGCGACGCGCTCGAACATGGCGCGGCTGTCGGCCGTCGCCGCGCCGCACGTGGCCGCGCTGGCGCTGATGCTGCACACCGAGACCGATTTCGGCTCCCGGCTCGGCTTCCTGCTGGCGTGGGGAATCCTGAACGGATTCTGGCTGGTGCTGCTGCGGCGGCCGGCGGTATCGGGCGCGCTGGCGCTGACCATGGTCGTGGTGCTGGTGCTGCTGTCGCAGCTCAAGCATGCCGTGGTCCAGATGACCGCGAATTTCGTCGACGTGATGCTGATCGACCACGACAGCGCGGCGTTCCTGTTCACGATCTTTCCGAGCCTGAAGCTGTCGGTGCTGGTGGCCGCGGCTGTCGTGCTGCCGCTGATGGGCCTGTTGTGGTGGGCCGATCCGTTCCGCGTCGCGCGGCTGCCGGCGCTGGCGGGCAAGCTCGCCTGCCTCGCGGCGCTGACGCTGTATTCGCTCAACTGGCGCGACGAGGCGTGGCGCGGCTATTACGACGACGGCTATCTCTCTAAATTCGCGCGCTCCGGCGTGACCGCGGTGTCGGATTTTCTCAGCAACGGCTTCATGGAATCCGACGCCACGGCCGATCGCAAGCTGGCGGCCTTCGTCCCGGATTCCTGCCATCCCGCCGGCCGGCGCCCGAACATCGTGCTGATCCATGACGAGTCGAGCTTCGACATCCGTTCGGCTGATGGCATCAAGGTGCCGGATGGCTATGGCAGCCACTTCAAGTCGTTTGACGGCAAGGCGCGGCAGTTCATGGCCGAGAGCAATGGCGGGCCGAGCTGGTTCACCGAATACAACGTGCTCGCCGGCCTGTCCTCACGCTCGTTCGGCCGCTTCGCCTATTTCGTGACGCGCATCGCCTCGGGACGCGTCGAGCGCGGCCTGCCGCTGGCGCTGCGCAATTGCGGCTACGACACGGTGTCGCTCTATCCCGCGCATGGCGCCTTCATGAGCGCGCGCAGCTTCCAGACCACCGTCGGCGTCGACCGCTTCCTCGACGCGCGCGACCTCGGCGCCAAGGGCGTCGAGCCCGACGGATTCTTCTACGACGCCGCGCTCGATTTGATGCAGCAGCGCAAGCCGGGCAAGCCGCTGTTCATGTTCGTCTATCTCGCGGCCAACCATTTCCCCTGGGAGACGACGTTCCGGCCCGATCTGACACCGTCCTGGCGCGCACCCGGCAATGGGCCTGCGATCGACGAATATCTGCGCCGCCAGGCGATGAGCGCGTCGGACTATCAGCGCTTCCTAGCCAACCTGAAGAAGCGCTTCGGCGACCAGCCTTTCCTGATCGTGCGCTATGGCGATCACCAGCCGGAATTCTCGCCGCACATCCTCGATCCCAAGCTCGACGAGGCCGGCATCGGCGAGAAGCTCGAGAGCTACGATCCGCGCTACTACCAGACCTATTACGCCATCGACGCCGTCAACTTCGAGCCGCGCCAAAGCGGCGCCGTGATGGACAGGATCGACGCGGCCTATCTGCCGCTGGTCACCCTGGAGGCGGCGGGCATTCCGCTCGATCCGTCCTTCGCCGAGCAGAAGGACATCATGCAGCGCTGCAAGGGCGTGTTCTACGCCTGCGGCGACGGCGCCGAGGCGCGCCGCTTCAACCGCATGCTGATCGACGCCGAGCTGATCCGCGGGCTGTGACCGGCCGACATGGACGCCGGCCGGGCAGGGCGGGTCTCCACCGCCGCAGCTACTCCGCGGCCGCGTCGGTGACGATGCCGCCGATGTTCTGCCAGTGCGCGCCGTCGAACTGGATCATCTGCAGCTGCTTGTTGACCCTATAGTCGGTTGGCGAGGTCGTGATGCTGATGCCCGGCAGCAGCATGCCGAGCTCGACATGGTCGAGATGGGTGGCCTGCTTCAGGACGTTCTCGCGCGTCAGCTCGTCGCCGCACTGCTTCAACACCTGCACCAGCAGCTCGGCCGTGATGTAGCCGTAGACGTTGAAGTTCGAGCCCTTGTCGCCGTCGGGATAATATTTCTCCATGAAGGCGAGATAGCGTTGCACCCCGGGATCGGTCTTGAAGGCCTCCTCGAGCGGGTCCTTGACGTAGCCGACGCTGATCAGGCCCTTCGCATTCTCCACTCCCGCAGGCTTCAGGGTGGCGCCCAGCGAATTGGCGTTGATGTCGACGATGTGGATCGGCTTCCAGCCGAGCTCGGCGACCTTCTTGATGGCCTGCGCCGCCTGCTTGGGGGTGGAGGCGCTGAACAGCAGGTCCGCGCCGGCGTCCTTCAGCTTCAGGATGTGCGAGTCGATCGTCGGCTCGGTGATCTCGTAAGAGGATTCTGCCACGATCATCTTGGCCGCCTTGTCGCCGAGTCCGGCCTTGATGCCGGCGAGATAGTCGCGACCGAGATCGTCGTTCTGGTAGAGCACGCCGATCTTGGCGTCGGGATGGGTCTTCAGAATGTATTGGCCGTAGATGCGGCCCTCGACGACGTAGCTCGGGTTGAAGCCCATCGTCCAAGGGAAATTCTTGGGGTCGGTGAAGCGCGAGGCGCCGGTGGCCGCGAACAGCTGCGGCACCTTCTTCGTGTTGAGATATTTCTGCACCGCGACGTTCGGGGCGGTGCCGATGATCTGGAACGTCAAGAGCACCTCGTCGCTCTCGACCAGCTTGCGCACCTGCTCGACCGTCTTCGGCGGCGAATAGGCGTCGTCATATTGGATCAGGTTGATCTTGCGGCCGTTCACGCCGCCCTGGTCGTTGATCATCTTGATGTAGGCGGCCTGCGCCTTGCCGATGGTGGCATAGGCCGACGCCGGGCCGCTCAGCGGTACCGTCTGGCCGACCTTGATCTCGCTGTCGCTGGCGCCGGTGTCGTACTTCTTCTCGGCGGCGAGCGCCGGTGCCGTCGATGTCAGCGACAGCAAAGCGAGCGCCGCGAGCGCGTTGAGCCTATTCATCATGACGTCCAACTCCCTGACTACTCTTTTTGTGAAACTCAGTCGGCCTTGATGGCGGCGTCGCGGATGACCGCACTCCATGTCTTGGTTTCGTCGGCAATGAACTGGCCGAACGCTGCGGGATCGCGCGGCTGTACGTCGAGCCCTTGCGCGAGCAGCTTCTGCTTCACCTCGGGGGCGGCGAGATCGGCGAGGATCTCGCGCGACAGCCGGTCGACGATGGACTGCGGCGTCGAAGCCGGCGCCATAAAGCCGTACCAGCCCGACGCGACCACGTTCGGCAGGCCCTGCTCGCGCAGCGTCGGCGCCTGCGGATATATCGGGCTCGGCTCGGTGGCGGCGACGCCGAGCACGCGGAACTGACCGGCCTGGATGTAGGGCAGCGCGGTGCTGATCGCGGTCAGCGTCGCGTCGACGCGGCCGGCGAGCAGCTCGGTGTAGGCCATCGAGTCGCCGCGGAAGGGAATGTTGAGACCGGTCACCTTGGCGTCGCGAAACAGCAGCTCGGCCGCAAGATGCGGCTGCGAGCCGGCGCCGGGCGAGGCGAAGGTCAGGCCTTCCGGCTTGGACTTGCCATAGGCGATCAGCTCGGCCAGCGTCTTGAACGGCGCGTTGGCGCTGATCATCAGGAAGATCGGCGCCACGATGGTGCCGGCGACGGGACGCAGGTCCTTGACGGGATCGTAGGTCAGCTTGCCGAACAGCGCTTCGGCGGTGACGTAGGGCGCGGCCGCGTAGAGCAGGGTGTAGCCGTCGGGGGCGGCGCGGGCGACGACGTCGTTGGCGATGCGGCTGCCTGCGCCCGGCTTGTTCTCGATGATGAACTGCTGGCCGAGATGGTGCTCGAACTCGGCAGCGAGGATGCGCAGCGAGATGTCGCTGGCCCCGCCGGCGCCATAGGGGCAGATCAGCCGCACCATGCGCGTCGGCCAGTCACCCTGCGCCCGTGCGCGATCATCGTAGCCGATGGCCAGCGCGGCTCCCGCACCCAGCAGGCCACGGCGCGTCATCCTCGGTTGTCTCATCGCGCGTCTCCCTGTCTCTTGCATCCCGTGCCGGGCTGCGACGGCGCCTTGTTCGCGGCGCCTTGCCGTCATTGCTCGCGCCGCGTCAGATCACCTTGCGGCGGGCGAGATCGTCCATTTCCTGGTCTGATAGTCCGAGCCAGCCCTGGTAGATCGCGCGGTTGTCCTGGCCGACGTCGCCGGCCGTATGGCGCAGCGCCGCGGGATCGTTGCCGAAGCGCGGCACGACGTTCGACATCGCGACCGAGCCGAAATCGCGATCGGGCACGCGCGTGATCATCTCGCGTGCAATGGCCTGCGGATCGGCCGCGATCTGGTCGATGGCGTAGATCGGCGCGATCGTTCCTTTCGCCTCGGTGAAGCGGGCGAGGACCTCATCCAGGTCGTGCGCGGCGCACCAGGCGGCAAAGACCGCGTTGAGCTCGTCGGCATGCCTCACGCGCGAGGCATTGGTGGCGAAGCGCGGATCGTCGATCAGATCAGGGCGACCGATGGCGCGGCAGTTGGCGGCGTAGAGCGCGTTGGTCGAGCCGGCCAACGTCACCCAGCGATGATCGCGGGTGCGATAGACCGCGGCGGGGGCCGAATAGCCGTTGGCATTGCCGATCCGGCTGCGGCTGAAGCCGAGCTGATCGTGCTCGACCGGCAGCACGTCGAGCAGGCGGAAGACGGCCTCAGTCAGCGCAAGGTCGATCTCCTCGCCTGGGGCGTCGGGATCGCGGGCCCGCTTCCACAAGGCCGCGAGCACGCCGAGCGCACCGAACGCGCCGCCGATCGCGTCGCCAATCGGATATCCTGGATGGGTCGGCTCGCCATCCGCTTCGCCGGTGATGTAAGTGAGCCCGCCCATCGCCTCGAAGATGCGGGCGAAGCCTGGCCGGTCCTTATACGGCCCGTCCTGGCCGAAGGCGGTGGCACGCAGGATCACGAGGCGCGGCTGAATCGACCACAGCACCTCCTTTGACAGGCCCCAGCGGTCGAGCGTGCCGGGTCGAAAATTCTCGATCAGCACGTCGAAGCGCGGCAGCAGTCGCTTGAACAACGCCAGCCCATCCGGCGTGCGCAAATCGAGCGTGGCAAAGCTCTTGTTGCGGTTGGCGGTCTTCCACCACAGCGGCTTGCCGTCCTTGAACGGGGGGAACGTGCGGACGCCGTCGCCGTGGCCCGGCATCTCGATTTTCAGAACGTCGGCGCCGTAATCGGCGAGCAGCGTGGCGGCGAACGGTGCGGCGATGATCGTCGCGATGTCGACAACCTGCAAACCTGCGAGCGGTCCGGCCATGGCGCGCTATCCGTCTCAGCCCGCGTCCGCCAGCATGGGCGTGCGTTTGCAGATGGCCGGCTCGGCCTCGCTGATGAGCGCGCGGATGCTGGCAGCGAGCGCGGTGATGCGCGGACCGATCTCGGTCATGAGCTGCCCGGGTTGCAGGCGAAAGGCGGGGATGCCGCAATTGATCGCGAAGGCGCGGCCGGACCCTGCCGCATAGTGCAGCGGCGCTGCCACCGCGTGGATCGCGGGCATGTATTCGCCGACGCAGGCGCAGAAGCCGCGTTCGGCGCATTGCGCAATACCGTCGAAATAGGATGCGGAAAATTCGCTCCATTGCGCGGCATTGCCGGCCGCGAGCTGCGCGTCGAAACGCGCGGCCTCGGCGGGCGGAAGGATCGCTGCCGCTGCCCGCCCCATGGCCGTCGCGAGCACGGTGATCGGCATGCCGACGTCGGGAACATGCGGACCGACGTCGCCGGAGCGCGCCGTCTCGACATAGACGATGGAGCTGCCATCGAGCAGGCCGATCGACACCGTGCCGCGCACGCTCGCGGCGAGATCCTGCATCAGCGGCCGCGCGACCTGGCGGAACGGCATGTCGGCAAGCAGTGGATGGGCCATCCGCAGCGCGCGGATCCCGAGGCGATATTTCGCGAGGGCCTGATCGAAGGAGAGGTAGCCGAGCTCGGTCAGGGTGTGGGTCAGTCGGGCGACGGTCGGCCTCGGAATGCCTGTCCGCACCGAGATGTCCATGTTGCCGAGCACGGCCGATCCCGTCCCGAACGCCTCAAGCACGAACAGGCCCTTGGCCAGTGTTGTGGCAAAGGCGGCGTCGCTGGCGCTGTCGGCCAGCATCATTTCGACGGCGCGGTCGCGGGTGGTCGGGACGGAGCGTGAGGCGGTCATGGACACGAGGATGAATGATGATCCACGAAGAGTCCATA
>NZ_CAFI01000075.1 GCF_000239775.1 Bradyrhizobium sp. ORS 375 | reverse complement strand
AGCCGTCTTCCTCCTTGCAACAATCGGCCGCACACATGCTCGGGCGTATCAGGACGGCATTCCTCTGGGCTCTTGCCCTGCTCTTCATCTTCATCACGTTCAACAGCAACGAGCCCTATCTCGTTCGGCTGCGCGGCCCCGGTCACGCAGCCCTGCTAATCATTGGTCTCGCAGCTCCGCTTCTGCTCCTGCTTGGCGGCCGCTGGCGCAGCGTCGGCGGGCGACTGCTCCTGCTCGCGTGGTGCATCCCGCTGATCGCGCTGACGGCCACGCAATTCATGTTCGCCTGGCGGAAGTATGAGACGTTCCGCACGGCCCCCGAGGTCGCGCGGCTGCTCGGGCCGCATTTCATGGTCGGCTACAGGTCGACGGACGACGCTGCAGCGCTGGCGCGGCAGGGGCTGATCGCCGGCGTCTATGTGACCCGCCACAATGTGCGTGGCCGAACCGCTGCTCAGCTGCATGCTGATATCGCCCGACTGCAGGCCGCGCGGACGCGCGCGGGCCTGCCACCTCTCTTGGTCTCGGCAGATCAGGAGGGAGGCTCCGTCGCACATCTGTCGCCGATGCTGCCGAACATGCCCGCGCTCGCGACGCTTGCAGATCTGCCCGCAGCGCGGCGCGCGCAGGAGGCGTTCGAGATGGGCAAGAGCCAGGGGCGATCGCTGGCGGACGCGGGTATCACTTTCAATCTCGCCCCGGTCGTCGATCTGCGTCCCAGCTGGACGCATAACCGGTTCGACTTTCATACGCTGATTGGTCGGCGCGCGATCTCAAACGATCCCACGGTGGTCGGCGACGTCGCGCTCGGCTATGTGCGCGGTCTCGAGGC
Organism: Bradyrhizobium sp. ORS 375; assembly: GCF_000239775.1. Lineage (GTDB taxonomy): Bacteria > Pseudomonadota > Alphaproteobacteria > Rhizobiales > Xanthobacteraceae > Bradyrhizobium. The sequence goes on along the minus strand of NZ_CAFI01000075.1, from coordinate 7,813 downwards.
CAGTGGCGTTCGCGCCGCCGTCAAGCATTTCCCGGGTTTGGGCCGCGTTGCTGCCGACACGCACCATTTCTCCGCGCAGCTCGAGACGGCGGCTGATGTCTTGGAGCAGTCGGACTGGCGGCCATTCCGCCAGGTGCTCGACAACTCCGCTGCGGCGGTGATGGTCGGTCATGTCGTGGTCGATGCGATCGATCGCGAGCATGCCGCCTCGCATTCGAAGGCGGTGCTCGAGGGCCTGATCCGCGGCCGCTGGAACTACCACGGCGTGATCATCACTGATGATCTCGTCATGGGCGCGATCTACGGCCACGATCTCTGCAAGGCCGTCGTCGAGTCGCTCAACGGCGGTGCCGATCTCCTGCTCGTCGCCTATGATGGGACGCAGTTCCACCGCGTGTTCGCGTGCGCGAAGGATGCTCTGGCGCAAGGACGGCTCGATCTGGAGGCGCTACGCCGAAGCGACGAGCGATTGCGGCGGTGGATGCCGGGTGAAAAGGGACCGATTGCGGCGGACGCATCGGCCGTACAATCGCCATCGTCAAGCCTGCAGCACCGTGGCGTCGATTAGGACGGCCGTCGATTGAACGCAGCGCCGCTGGTCAGCGCGGGCCGTTGCCGGTCCAGTTGCGCCAGGCGACGTTGGAGAGACTCCGCAGATCCGTGGCGAGCGGTCGACGCACCTGCTTGTCGTGCTGCCCGATGATCTGCTCCGACTCGCGGATCTTGAGCTGGAGCTCAGACACCTGTCGCCTGGTCCGCTCGATCGCCTTGGCATCCGCGCTTTCCCCGACCGTGAACCGAGCCGTCTCGATCTGCTTCAGCGCCGCGCGGTTCTTCTTGAGCTGAGCGCGGTGCCAGGCAACCCTGCTGTCACTATCCGCAACCATCGTGCACTCCCGAGAAAGGCCGCAAAGACTAACCGACCGAGTCGTGATTCGCGACAGGCCGGCCGCCTGCGCAAGCACCCGAATACCGATCTGCCGCCAGCTCATCATCTGTGCGAGCGCTGACGGGCGAGGTGGCCGATCACTCCAGTCCGGCGGCGCGTCTCATCTCATCGATCAGTTCCGATGCTTCCGCCTTGCTGCGCACCTTTGCGGTGGGATCCGGCCGGCCGGCCTGCTCGCTGAGCGTCTTCAGGTAGGACGCCTGTGCATCCGTCATTGGGTCATTGCCCGAAGCCCAGTCCTTGGGATCCTTCTCGATTTTGTCGGTCATAACGGACTCCATTGTCAGGCCGAGATCAACGCGCCGGGCTGCCGTTCGTTCATTCTTCGTTCCTGCCGGAAATTCGGGGCCTTCACCGAGCCGGTCGAGACGCGCAGTTGCACCCGCCAAGCGAAGAGGTCGCCAATTACTGCGAGGATTGCGTCGTCTTCTTCACGGCGGGCTGTGGCGGTTGTTGTTGCGCCGAGCTCCCGGTGCGCGGCGCATCTGGCGTACGCGCATCCGGTATGACGATGTCCTGTCCCGGACCGGCGAGTTCGTCGGCCGTCGCCTCACACGGCTTGATCTCGAAATTGTTGTCGAGCACCTTCTCGCCGTGCGTATCCAGGGTGACGAGATCCGCCTGCTCGGCGGCCTCCCATACCTCGCGCTCGGTTCGAAACGGACGCGTCATCCTTTCGTCATTCTCAAACAGCGCGTAGGGCACGAGGAGCTCCAGATCTTCGACAGAGCGGGCTTGGCTCGTCCGCGCTGCGCGGCGCCGCCAGGGCTGCTCGTATCAGACAAAACAGTCGCCGCGGGCTCCGGTTCCCTTTTGGCGGAGACGCGCCGCCGATCGATGAGTTGTGACAATTGGTCATGCGTCGCCGCGGAACGATCGGCGCGCGCCCCTGGTTGGCCGCGGTCATCACTCCAAAGGAGAGCAATCAATGGATATCAAGGGAAAGCGGATCGCGATCCTTGCCACCAATGGCTTCGAACAATCCGAGCTGGAAGTGCCGCGCGATCGCCTGTCTCAGGCCGCGGCGACGGTAGAGATCATCTCGCTCGCGCCGGGTGAGATCAAGGGCTGGGACCAGAAGGATTGGGGCAGGCCCGTCAAGGTCGACAAGACGCTCGACCAGGCCTCGGCGTCCGACTACGACGCCATCGTGCTGCCGGGCGGCCAGATCAATCCGGATCTGCTGCGCCTCGAGCCGAAGGCGCTGAAATTCATCAAGGACGTCTTCGACGCCAAGAAGATCGTGGCTGCGGTCTGTCACGCGCCATGGCTTCTGATCGAGACGGGGATCGCGAAGGGGCGGAAGATGACGTCGTACAAGTCGATCAAGACTGACGTCGCCAACGCCGGCGCGCAGTGGCAGGATGCGCAGGTCGTCGTCGATCAGGGCGTGATCACCTCGCGCAATCCAGGCGATCTCGAGGCCTTCAGCGCCAAGATCATCGAAGAGATCAAGGAAGGTCGCCATCTGCAACGCAGCGCCGCTTGAGGCGGGGCACCGGAAGAGGCCGGATCACGTCCGGCCTCTTTGCGCAGACGGGCCCAGCGCCCGAGGGGTCGAACGCTGGGCCGCAGTCCACACGGAGTGTCTCCAGCGAGATGGGGGAACGCCGCCGGAGACCGATGGAAGACGTTCGGCACGGCGCCTCGTTCCTAATTTCGTCCTCTGCCTTCATCCGCCTCGCCTTCATCCGCCTCTCCGGCCGCGCAACCTCCCGTGACAGCGCGGAACTTACGTGGCGATCCCGGGTTGGCCGGGTTTTCCAGGCCGCGGAGATGTGCCGTGAGTGAGAAGGCAAAGATTCAGGACTACAAGGCTCCGGCCGGCGGCTGGGGTTCCGTTCAGGCTGTGGCGAGCATTCTCACCCAGGAGGAGGTGGCGCTGCTCGGCAGCGAGATTCTCCTGAAGCAGAACAAGCCGGGCGGCTTCATGTGCGTGAGCTGCTCGTGGGCGAAGCCTGCGCATCCGCACCCGTTCGAGTTCTGTGAGAACGGCGCCAAGGCCACGGCATGGGAGATCACCGGCAAAACCGTAGGGCCGGATTTCTTCGCCCAACACACGCTCGCGGAGCTGCGGACGTGGTCGGACCACCAATTGGAGGAGCAGGGCCGGCTGACGCATCCGATGCACTACGACGCGGCTAGCGATCGCTACGTTGCCGTGAGCTGGGACGAGGCGTTTCGCGCGATCGGCGCGGAGCTGAAGGCGCTCGAGCCGCGCGCGGTCGTGATGTACACCTCCGGCCGTGCCTCGCTCGAAACAAGCTACATGTACCAGCTGTTCGGTCGCATGTACGGGACCAACAATTTTCCCGACAGCTCCAACATGTGCCATGAGTCGACCTCCGTCGCGCTTCCAGAGGTCATCGGCGTCCCCGTCGGCACGGTGCTGCTGGAGGATTTCGACACGAGCGACTGCATTCTTTTCTTCGGCCAGAACACGACGACCAATTCGCCGCGCATGCTGCATCCCCTGCAGCGGGCGGCGCAGCGCGGCGTCCCCATCATCACTTTCAATCCGTTGCGCGAGCGCGGTCTGGAGCGTTTCACCGACCCGCAAAACCCGATCCAGATGGTGCTGACCGGCGGCACGCGCATCAGCACGCAGTATCATCAGCTCAGGGTCGGCGGCGACGGAGCGGCGCTGCTCGGGCTTTGCAAGGCTGTGATCGAGGCTGATGACGCCGCGATCGCGACGAAAAGTCCCCGCGTCCTCGACGTCGCCTTCATTGAGCAGCATACGTCTGGATTCGACGCTTTCGCGAGCTACTGCCGCCAAGCGGCGTGGAGCGACATCGAGCGGGCTTCGGGGCTGGCGCGGTCCGACATTCTGGAAGCCGCCAAGGTTTATGCGTCTGCGCATGCGGTGATCGCCAATTATGGGATGGGGATCACGCAGCATCGTCACGGCGTCGAGACTGCGAAGATGATCGTGAACCTTCTGCTCTTGCGCGGGAACATCGGCAAGCCGGGCGCCGGAATCTCGCCGGTGCGCGGGCATTCCAACGTTCAGGGACAGCGCACGGTCGGCATCTCGGAGAAGACCAAGCTGGTGCCGCTGGACAAGCTGGCTGAGCTCTACAATTTCGAGCCGCCGCGCTGGGATGGTCTCAGCACGGTCGATGCCTGCGAGGCGATCATCAAGGGCGAGGTGAAGGGTTTTGTCGGTCTCGGCGGCAACTTCCTGCGGGCGGTGCCGGAGCGCTCGCTGATGGAGCCGGCCTGGTCGAGGCTGCGGCTGTCGGTGCAGATCGCGACCAAGCTCAATCGCACCCACCTCGTTCCGGGCGCGGTGACATATCTCCTGCCATGCCTGGGCCGGATCGAGATCGACCGGCAGGCGAGCGGGGCGCAGGCCGTATCGATGGAGGACTCCACCGCCTGCATCCACGGCTCGCGCGGACAGCGTCAGCCCGTCGCCGCGGGATTGCTGTCGGAGGCGGCCATCGTGGCAGGTCTGGCCAAGGCAACGCTGGCGCCGAATCCGCGCGTCGACTGGGACGCGTGGGTCGGGGACTACGCGCGGGTGAGGGATGCGATCGAGCGGACCTATCCTGATCAGTTTAAGGATTTCAATCAGCGCCTGTTCCAGCCGGGCGGCTTTCCCCGTCCGCTCGGTGCGCGCGAGCGCAAGTGGAAGACGTCGACCGGCAAGGCCAACTTCACGGTCCCTAAGGCGGGACTGAACCCGCCGGAGGAGGGCAAAGGCGTATTCCAACTGATGACGCTGCGCGCCGACGGCCAGTTCAACACCACGATCTACAACGAGGACGACAGGTTCCGGGGCGTCAGCGGAAGTCGCCTTGTCGTCTTCATGAATGCGCGAGACATGAGCGAGCTCGGCGTCGCCCAAGGCGACACCGTGCGGTTGGCGACCGTGGCCGATGACGGCGTAGAGCGTTCGCTCGGGGGATTGCAGGTCGTGACCTTCGACATTCCACGCCATAGCGTGGCCGCCTACTACCCCGAGTGCAACGGGTTGATCCCGCTCTGGCACTACGCTGAGGGCAGCAAGGTGCCGGCAGCCAAATCGGTGCCGGTCAGGATCAGCCCGGAAACGGCGGGCTAGACGCGTGAGCGAGCGATCAGCTCGCCGCGCGTCGTCGGCCCTGGTCGGTGGCATCCTTGGTAAAAGCGCTCGTCTCGGGCGGTGACGCGCCCGGGCGAAGTGGAACGACGAGACGGCAGACCAGTCCTTCCGGCCGCCAGTCGAACACGGCGCGCCCGCCAAGCTGGCTCTCGACGCTGGCCATCAGGCTGCGGGTGCCGAAGCCGCGCGAGGTCGGCACCCGAACCAGCGGGCCGCCGGTCTCGATCCACAAGAGATCGAGGCGGTCCTGCTCGATCGTCCAATGCACCGAGAGCTGGCCGGAGCGCACCGAGAGCGCGCCATATTTCGCCGAGTTCGTCACCAGCTCGTGCAGCGCCAGCGCAAGCGTCTGTGCAGTCGCCGGCTCGAGCTGCAACTCTGCGCCGCCGAAGGCCACCTGTCCGCCGGTCGCATAGGGCGCGAGCTCCTCAGAGACCAATCGACTGATCTCCGCGCCCTGCCAGCTCGATAGCGACAGGATGGTGTGAACGCGCGCGAGCGCACTGATGCGGCCCTCGACCGCGCTGACATAGGTCCTGACGCTATCGGCCTTGGTCAGCCGCACGATCGATTGCGCCAGCGTGAGCGCATTCTTGGCGCGGTGATCGACCTCGCGCGTCAACAGGTTCTGCCGCTCCTCGGCGCGCTTGCGCTCGGTGATGTCGATGGTGACGCCGCTGACGCGGATCACGCGCCCCGTTGTGTCGGTCGTCGCGGCCGCCGTCCCGACGCACCAGCGCTCCTCGCCATCCGGCCTGTTGATGCGAAATTCCGCCTCGTAGGACGTTGCTCCACGGCCGAACTCAGCAACCACCCGTCGCGCACGCTCCGCGTCCTCGGGATGCAGCAGACCCATGATGTTCACGCTGTTGAGCTCGAAGCTCTGCGGCGTCACCCCGAAGATGCGGTATTGGCCTTCGTCCCACATCCAGTCGCCGTTGACGCCGTCGAAATCCCACGAGCCCATTCGGCCTGCGGCGATGGCCATGCTGCGGCGCTGCTCGCTTTCCAGCAATTGAGCTGTCGATCTCTCCAGTTCCGCCGTGCGCGCCCGCACGCGGTTCTCGAGCTCGAGGTTCAGATTCTCCAGCTCGCGGGTCTTGCGATAGAGCTCGGCGAAGACCTTGATCTTCGCCCGCAAGACCTCGGGCACGACGGGAACGGGGACGTAGTCGACGGCGCCCATCTCGTAGCCGCGCAGCCGGTCGAAGTCGCTGACCTGTATCGCCGAGATGAAGATGATCGCGATCTTCTGGAACCGCGGGTGCTCCCGGATCATCTGTGCCAGCTCGAACCCGTCGAGCTCCGGCATGCAGACGTCGACCAGGATGACGGCGATCTCGTTTTTCAGCAGGATCTCGAGCGCCTCGCGTCCCGATGTCGCGACGACGAGGTTCTCTCCGAGCTCCTTCAGGATGACTTCATAGGCCAGCAGTTTTGCGGGCTGGTCGTCGACCAGGAGAATGTTGACCTTCGGATGTTCCATGGTGATCAGCCGTTCAGCGGTGCAGCCACATGCGGATGGCAAGGAGCAGCTGCTCGGTGTTGACGGGTTTGGCCAGATAGTCTGAGGCGCCGGCTTCAAGGCACTTTTCTCGGTCTCCCTTCATGGCTTTCGCGGTCAGCGCGATAATGGGGAGGCGTGCGAAGGTCGGGGACTGCCTGATGACACCAATGGTCTGGTAGCCGTCCATCTGCGGCATCATGATGTCCATCAGCACGATCGCGATCTCCGGGTTGTGTTGCACGAGATCGATGGCCTCGCTCCCTGTCGTTGCGGTGAGCACCTTCATGCCGCGCCGTTCCAGCACGCTCGACAGCGCGAAGATGTTGCGCGCGTCGTCGTCGACCAGCAGCACCGTCTTGCCGATCAGGTCCTCATCGGAGCTGTTCAGCTTTTCGAGCATGCGCTGCTTTTCGATCGGCAGTTCCGTAATGATCCGATGCAGGAACAGCGACGTCTCATCGAGCAGACGCTCGGGCGATTCCACGCCCTTGACGACGATGCTGCGCGCCATCGTATGCAGCTCCGCATCCTCCTCGGCGGACAATTCCCGCCCGGTGAAGACGACGACAGGCACCCCGGCCAGCGTCTCGTCCGACCGCAGCTGGTCGAGCACGTCGAAGCCGCTCATGTCCGGCAGCCGGAGGTCCAGCACGACGCAGTCGCAGGGCGCACTGCGCAGTACATCGAGCGCGCCCGCGCCGGTCTCCGCCGCGAGAATCTCGATATCATCATGCTCGAGCAGTTGGCGAATGCTCATCCGCTCGGCGTCGTTGTCCTCCACGATCAGCAGCCGCTTGCGCCGCGGCTTGGCGTATTCCTTGATCTGCGACAGCGCCGCGCTGACCCCCTCCGTTGTCGTCGGCTTGCTGACGAAGGAGAAGGCGCCGCGTGCCAGCGCGTGCTGGCGGTCCTCATCGAGCGTGATGATCTGCACCGGGATGTGCCGGGTCAGCGGGTTGTGCTTCAGCTGGCTCAGAACGGTCCAGCCGAGCATGTCCGGAAGGAACACATCGAGCGAGATCGCTGCCGGCTGATACTGCTTGGCAAGCTCGAGCGCTTCGGCGCCGCGGCTCGCAACCAGGACTTTGAAGCCCCTGTCGCGTGCGAGATCGATCAGGACACGCGCGTAATGCGGGTCATCTTCAACGACCAGAAGGATGGTGTCTCCCGGGGCGAGGCTGAGCCGATCATCCTGCAGCGGCTCGACGGTGCGTTCAGGCGCCGTGATCTGCAGGGCAGGTGTCTGGACGTGCGGAATGGAAGCCGG
>NZ_CAFI01000076.1 GCF_000239775.1 Bradyrhizobium sp. ORS 375 | reverse complement strand
GTGGCTGCCCCTCACCCCGACCCTCTCCCCGTTAAGAACGGGGAGAGGGAGCAGACCGCCCGAGACTTGATGGATCGTCTCACACCATTGAGTCGGCTAATCACGTCGATCTTAGGGGAAGGGCCACGAAGCTGCATTGAAATCGCAGCTTCTGGCCTGGCCGTGTCTAGCGTCCCTCTCACTTCCGCTGCTTCCGGCTCCATTCCAGGAACGAGCGATACAGCTCGTCCTTCTCGGCCTTCGACGGGGTCCTGGCCTGCGACGCGAGAAACGCGTCGAAGCGCTCCTGCTGCGTCAGGCTGCCGGTAGCCGCCGGCGGCAGGCCGACATCGGCTTCCTTCTTCATGCGCTCCAGCACGGTCTCGACGTAAGGGTAGCGCTGCCAGCCCGGCACCTGGGCGTCGAGGTTGAGGTCCTTCCAGCCCGGGTGGAATGGCGGCTGCTGCAGCCGGGCGAGGTTGGTGAACAGCGTATCGACGAAGCGGTTGACGCGGTCGGCGCGATCGCTGCCCGGCTTCCAATTGTAGACGGCCAGAACCGACGGGACGGCGATCGTCTCCACCGCCGTGTCCGGCGCCACCAGCCCCGGATAGGTCTCGGCCTTGATGCTGGTCGGATAGTAGAAATCCGAGAATTGCTGCGTGTACGGCACCGGCACGAAGTGGAATCCGGGATCGGTCTTCTTGCCGCTGAACAGCTCGCCAGGCTTGGACGCGACATACACCATCGCCGCGATCTCGCCCTTGTGCAGCTTCTCCAGCGCCACCGGCCCGCCGACGGCGACCGGCTCGATGTCGATGCCGAGCCGCCGGAAGATCAGCGGTCCGGTATGCGCAGCCGCCACCCCCGCCGTGCCGACCGCGATCTTCTGCCCCTTCAGGTCCTGCAGCGTCTTGAACTCCTCGCGCGCATAGATGTGCACGTCGGAGATGAAGAAACGCAGCACGTAGCGGATGCGGTCGTTGATGTTCGAAAGCCCGGCCTGCTTGGCGTAGAAGTCGAACGCATCGGCATAGGTGATCGCGACGTCGACGCCGCGCAGATACAACAGGTCGGCGATGTTCGAGGTAGTGCCGCGCGTCACCATCGGGATCAGGCGCATGTTGTCGCCGTCATCCATCGTCCGCGCCATCTCACTGGCAAAGCGCACGAAGCCGCCGTCCGGCAGGCCCGCGGCGAGGCCGACGGTCCACTGATTCATCCGTGCCTTGATCGCGGCTTCGTCCGACGCGCTGCGCGATTCGGCCGCACGCACCTCCGACACCCGCGGCTCGATCGCCCGTCGCTCGGCCGAACGCGCCGGTTTGAGAGAGAGCGGGGCGGCAGGCTGGTCTTGCGCCCGCGCGGCGCCGTGGAAGCTGAAGAAGGCAGCAGAGATCATGGCCAGCGCCATCAGCGCTGGGCCCGCGAACGTTCGACGCATGACGGTAGTCCCCCCGATCGCGCCTGCTCTGGTGTCCCCGCGAGCAGACTGCTGTGTTCTCAATCTCAGGTCGAGTTGTTGTGCGACCGAAACCTGGCGGATTTGGGGCAGTGACTACCTACGGTTTCAGATAGCTCCAGCCGCTCTCCTGCAGCTCCATCAGCCGCACCGCGCCCGATGGTACGAGGCTCGCTTCAGCAACAATGGCGATCGGATGCCCCTCGCGCTTTTCCATTCCGCGCTTGGTGATGTTGCAGGCGGAGAATTTGATCTTGGCCGGAAAGCTGAGCTCGGCGATCTGCTTCAGCCGGTCCTTCACCGGCGAGGTGTCCTCGCGCAGCATGTTGAGACCGGGCCCGTAGGTGACGAGCTCGATCTCGACCTCCTCACCCTTCTCCTTGAAGGTCTCCATGATGTTCGTGGCATTGTTCAGCGCCAGATTCATGATCGCCGGATCGTTCTGATCAACCTGGATCGAGACCCGGTGAGTCTTGACGTCGGCGGCGAGGCCGGCGCCGACTGACGCGATCAGCAGCGCGCAGGCGGCCGTGACAGATTTGAGATCGAAGCGCATGCCAACTCTCCATTGACGCGGATACGCGACATTTATGTACGCTGCAGGGCATTTGGATGTGGTCATGATCCACCACAACCTCAGCTGCATTCGATGGGCCTCAATCATGGCGAGACTATGCGCCTGCCGACGCGGCATTGCCGCGCGGGCGCCGTCATCGCTCCGGCGTCATTGTGATCAGTCAGACCGGCGGCCCCCTGACAGGTGTTCGAGGACATGATTGACACCTTCACGATCGGTGCAAGCGTGCTTCGCAGAGACAAATGGAGCTGTGGCCCACCGCTGTCGTCCCGGCGAACGCAGGGATCCATACCGCGGACGCTATCAGTTGGGCACGGTGGGCCAGACCGAGTGAAACGACGGATGGCCGTTGGTGTAAGTTGGCGGTGATGCAAGGACGTGGTCTCACCAAGAACTCCGCCGTCGTCCCGGCCTTGAGCCGGGATCCATAACCACCGGCGGAGATGAGGCAGGCAACTCACAGCCATGTCCCTCGGATGCGTCCGCGGTATGGGTCCCGGCGTTCGCCGGGACGACGGCGGAGGGTTGGGCCGCATCAGGGCAAGCAAGATGCTCGCAAGCTTGTCTTGGCGGACGCTGCACGACGGGCAATCCGCGCATGGGCCGCATGCGCAAACTGCCCGTCGCGTTACGATGTCGCAGGCTGCGTCGCTTGTCGTGTCGGGCAAATCAGGTCGATGCTTCCGCCCGTCCTGCTGCCGCATGAGGGGCGTGTCGCGACCGTCACGAGACGTTGGCAGTGGGATGCGATGGGCGTGGATTGCCGCAGCGTGAGTCGATCGCGCGGACGAACGGCGAGGCACGACCGGTCAAGTCGCGTGGTCCTGACACCCCGAAGCTGGTGTCCCCCGCGCAACGTGCGGGAGCGCGTTGCGCGACATGGTGGCCAACAAGCCCGGCGCACCAGGGAGAGCGCGAAGCAGCCGTTCAACCGTCGCGCAGGGAAGGCCGGGCTGTCCCGGCTGCACCTGTGGTACCTGCCGCCTGCATTTCTTCTCGCAGGCGGGCCACGGGCGTCAGCCGACGCCCGGCCTTCCCTGCGCCCTCTGTTCGCGGAGGGTGATCGAAACAACAGCTCGGACGCTGAGCGCCGCGAGAGTGTGAAGCCATGCCTATTCTGATCTGCTCTGCCGCGGTCGGCCGGGCTCCCACCACCCCACAACGTCATCGCCCGCGAAATGTTTACCCCGTAGACATAGCGGACGATCCAGTACGCCGCGGCCCTTCGGCTCAATCACTGCCGTCACGGCGTACCGGGTCGCCCGGTCCCGTCTTCGCCTTCGGCTTCGACGCGGCCGCGAATGAACAGGGCGCGCCGAAGCTTCAGCGAAGGCGCGAGCCGGGCGACGACACCGAGTTGGACGCCCGATGTTGCCTTATCCACGTCCACCGCTGGCAAAATCACCCGGCCATGGTTACATTGCCTCGGCGAGGCTGCGACGCGCGTCCGGAACCAACATATCCCCGGGGCCTTATCGATCCTTTAGGGAACTGTCCCTGGCCAGGTCCGTGGATCTGGACATATGGTGCCCACCTACTTTCGTAGGGAACTCCGGGATCGAGCGTTTCAACGGCGATTGCGGCTTCGCTCTTTCTCTCTGGTCGCTTCAGTCCTCTTCGCTTCAGTCCCCTTCGATTGCTGACCTGCATTTCCGAGAACGTCCGAGCGCCCGGGTCCGCGCGCTCCAACGGAGGTCCCGTCGCATGCCGATGAAGGCCGCTCAGCACACCAAACAGCAGTTGCGCACGGCCGCCCTCGCAGCGCGCGACGCCTTGAGCGAGGACGACAGGGCCGCGGCAGCGCAGGCCATCGCAGCGCGCGGCCTGCCATTCGCGCTGAAGCCGGGCATGGTGGTTTCGGGCTACGCGCCGATCCGCAACGAGCTCGACCCGATGCCGCTGATGCGCGAATTGGCCGGGCAGGGCGCCCGGCTGGCGCTGCCGGTCGTGCTGGCGCGCGGCCATTCGCTGTCGTTCCGGGCCTACGTCCCGGGCGACCGGCTGACGCTCGGCGCGCTGGGCATCCCCGAGCCGTCGCCCGTCGCGGCCGAACTGGTGCCGGATGTCATGCTGGTGCCGCTCGCCGCCTTCGACCGCACCGGCCATCGCATCGGCTATGGCGGCGGCTACTACGACTACACCTTCTCGCATCTGCGGAAATCGCATCATGTGATCGGCGTCGGCCTCGGCTTCGCCGTGCAGGAAACCGAGGCCATTCCGGCTTTGGCCCACGACGCGGCGCTGGATTATGTGCTAACCGAAGGCGAGACCTTGGACTTCCGGAGCACTTGAGTTGCGCATTCTCTTCGTCGGCGACGTCGTCGGCCGGTCTGGCCGGACCGCCGTCACAGACCACCTTCCAGGCTTGATCCGTGACTGGGCGCTCGATCTCGTCATCGTCAATGGCGAGAACGCGGCCGGCGGATTCGGCATCACCGAAGCGATCTACCAGGAGCTGGTCGACGCCGGCGCCGACGCGGTCACGCTCGGCAACCACTCCTGGGATCAACGCGAGGCGCTGGTGTTCATCGAACGCGCGCCGCGCCTGGTGCGGCCTGCGAACTACCCGGCGGGCACGCCCGGCCGTGGCGCCGCGCTGGTCGAAGCCAAGAACGGTGCGCGTGCGCTGGTGGTCAACGTGCTGGGACGCGTGTTCATGACGCCGTTCGACGATCCGTTCGCGGCTGTTGGCCGTGAGCTCGGCGCCTGCCCGTTGCGCGAGGCGGCGGATGCCGTTGTGGTCGACGTGCACTGCGAGGCGTCGAGCGAGAAGCAGGGGCTCGGCTATTTCTGCGACGGCCGGGCCAGCCTCGTCGTCGGCACCCACACTCACGTGCCCACGGCCGATCACCAGATCCTGCCCGGCGGCACCGCCTATATGACCGATGCCGGCATGACCGGCGACTACGACTCCATCATCGGCATGCAGAAGGACGAGCCGCTGCGCCGCTTCCAGTCGGGTATCCCGTCGGCGCGCTTCGAGCCGGCGATGGGCGAGGCGACGCTCAGCGGCGTGGCGGTCGAAACCGACGACGCAACCGGGCTGGCAGAGCGGATCGCGCCGGTGCGGATCGGCGGCCGGCTGTCGCAGACCAAGCCGACATTCTGGGGCGCGTGAGACGAACGGGTCAGGCCTTGATGCGGAAACCCATGCGGAACGCGCCCCAATGCCTGCCCTTGATGAAGATCGGTGCGGAGAGATCCTTCATCAGCACGAACTGCCCGCCGCCCATGTCGCGGCGGTAGGTCTGCAGCAAAAACGGCTTGCTGCTGGCGGCGGCGACCTTCGTCACCGCGCGGTCCTCGAACAGCCGGCGGTTACGGCAATTGGCGTTGTTCCAGACCGGGTCGGGCCCCTGCGGCTTGCGGTAGTTCGGATTGTGCGTCGGCAAATAGCCGCCGCGGGCCCAGGCGACGCAAAACACGATGCGCGGGTCGCTGCCCTGGATCGGGTCCTGGATCGCGGGCAGCACGCGGTCGGTGAACTCGACGTAGCGGGTGAGATATTGCTTCGGGTTGGTGCCGGGAATTTCGCGGTAGCTCTCGTCCATCAGGTCTGCGAGCGAGATCTCGCCGCGATCGACCGCGGCTTCGAACACAGCCGAGATCTGCCGTGCGGTCTCGACGACGGTGCGGATCAGCGGCGCATCGGCGGTCTCGACGCCGCTCTCGGCGATCAGCCCGATCAGCGCCTCGGAATGATCGAGCAGCTTGGCGATGCGGCTGTCGGCCTGCTTCAGCTCGAGCGAGGACTGGTCGACGCCCTTGGCAAGCTCGGCGAGCTCGCTGATGACCGCGTCGCAATGCGCGAGGTTGGAGGTCGCGGCCCTCGCCACGCCGTCGATCTCCTGGCCGACGCTGGTGAAGCCGTCCTGCACGCGGACGATGATGCCGCCGATCTGCTGGGCGCCTTCGCCCGCGGTCTTGGCCCGCGAGGACGCCTGGCCGCTCTCGCCGAGCAGGCTCTTCACCTGCGAGTCCAGCCCGCGCAGGGTGTCGCCGATCTGCTGCGTCGCCTGCCGCGTCGCCTCGGCGAGCGACTTCACCTCGCTCGCAACGACCGCGAAGCCCTTGCCGGCGCTGCCGGCGCGGGCGGCCTCGATGGTGGCGTTGAGCGCCAGCAGGTTGGTCTGCTTGGCGATCGCCTCGATCGCGACCGAGACCTTCGCGACCTGCGACAAGGCATCGCCGACCGAGCCGAGCCGCTGCTCGATTCGCTCCACCGAATCGACCAGCTCGGAGATGTGCCGCACCGCCGTCTCGACGACGTTGCGCGACTGTGCGATGTCGCCGACGGCGGCGGTTGTGGCGGATTGCACCGCCTGCGAGGCGGTGGCGATGTCGTGATTGGCCGCAACCATTGTCTTGGCGGTGGCCTGAAGGTGCCCGAACCGTTGCGACTGGTAGCTGACGCGACTGGCGACCTCCTGGACGTTGCCGGCGACGTCGGCCAGCTCCACGCCGAGCCCGCCGATGCGGTCGGCGATCTCGTCCATCAGCCGTTCGGCGCCGGAGCGCGCATCGTGACTTTCCAGAATGGCGCGTTGCGCGACCGACATGTTCAGGCTCCCGGACGTAAGGACTTCAGCAGGTCACCGCACAGCTCACAATTTGTAGGCGGTGCGGAAGCCGCCCCAGTGCCGGCCGCGGACCCGGATCGGCACGTCGATCTCGCGCATCATGACGGTGTAGCCGTTGCCCATGTCGCGCGCGTAGCTCTGGATCAGATAGGGCCGCTGGTTGCGACCCGCGGCAAGTCCGGCCGGATCGTTGAAGATGCGACGGTTGCGGCTGTTGGCGGTGTTGAAGGCGACATCGCCCGGCCGCTGCGGATGCGAATAGATCTTGTTGTGCACCGGCAGATAGCCATTGCGGTCGATCGCGACGCAGAAGGCCATGCGCGCATCCTTCGCCAGGAACGCTTCCTGGAACGACGGCAGCGCGCGCTCGGCCCAGTCGAGCATTCGGCTGCGGTGCTGCTGCGGATTGGTGCCGGGGATCTCGACATAGTTGGTGTCGAACATGTCCTCCAGCGTGATCTCGCCCCGCGCGACGGCGCTTTCGAACATCCGGTTCAGCTCGGTGCCGGCCTCCATGGCGCGGGTGACGAACTCGTTGTTCTCCTCGTGCAGTGCCCAGAGCTTGTCCTCGATCTTCTCGCGCAGCTCGGCGCCGGGCGCATCGAACCGCGCCTGGGCGCCGGCCTTGACCTGCTCGGTGATACCAAGCCGGCAGGGGCCGACATCCTCCAGCACGGCGTCGAAGCGCTCGTTGACGGCGAGGCGGCTCGCCTCCGGACCGGTGATCAGCACGCCGTCGTTGGAGATCTCGTAGACCTGGGCCGTGACCGCGCGTCCGCCGCTCTTGATCTCGAGCTTGAGATGGCAGGGCAGGCGCTCGCTGCCGCTGCGCGCGGTCCGGTCGCCCTGGCGCAGCAGCACGGCGCAGCGCGCCTTGAGCTTCTGGGCATACATCGTCACCGCGCGGCCGGCGCTGGTGACGCGCTCGCCATAGCTCTCGGCCTGCTGGGTGGCGCTGCTGATGTCGGCGGCGCTGTCCACCACGGACGAGATGAATTGGGACGCCTGGGCGGCGTTATCAGACATCTCGCCGGTGGTCTGATTCTGCTCGGCGACCGCGCCGTTGACGTTGGTGAAGACAGGGCGGATCGCCTCGATCGCCTGGGCGATCCGATGGACGGCGTCGGCCGACCCTGCGGCGTCCTTCTGCAGCGCCTCGATCTTGCGGGTGATCTCCTCGGTCGCGTTCTGGGTCTGCACGGCCAGTGCCTTGACCTCGGTCGCGACCACGGCGAAGCCGCGGCCGGCCTCGCCGGCGCGGGCCGCCTCGATCGTGGAGTTCAAGGCGAGGAGGGTGGTCTGGCGGGCGATCTGCGAGATCAGGTTGACGACATTGCCAATCGCCGCGGAGGATTCGCGCAGACGGTCGACATTCTCGCGCGCCTCGCGGGCGGCGGCGCTGGCCTGGTCGGCGAGCTGGCCGGCATCCTGGACCTGGGCGCGGATGCCGTGGGCGGATTGCGTCACCTTCTCCGCGGCCTGGGCAAAGGTGGTGGCCGTTCCCTGCGCGGCGCTGCTGCGCCCGCTCAGGGCATCGGCGCGCTGGCGGATGTCGGTCAGCGTTCCCGCCGTCGCCTCGGCGCCGCTGGCGACCGAATTGGCGGCGCGCTCGAGCTGGCGGATCATGCCGCCGAGCTCCAGCTCCAGCAGGTCGAGAATGGCCTTGGCCGAATCGGCGTCCGACGACGCCGGCGGCTCGGGGGCTGCGGCCGGCTTCGGCTCGACCACCGGTTCGGGCGCCGGGGCACGTCTCGCAAACAAACCAAACGCCATTGGGGTAGCCCCCCGGTCGTGCGTGAAAAGGTGCAGAAGGCGGGCATCCTTGCACTTGACAGTGAAGCCATGGTTAACATTTGGCTTATGAGGGCAGGTGGCCTGGCGGTGCTCCGGCGATCCCAGCCCCCTTGAATCCACCCCAAATCTTTGATTTTGACGATTCCCCGGCCTATAAGGCCGCGCTTCCCCACTGACCTCCAGACGAATTGCAAGAGACCTCGCATGGCCGGCCATTCCCAATTCAAGAACATCATGCACCGCAAGGGCCGGCAGGATGCGATGAAGTCCAAGCTGTTCGGCAAGCTGGCGCGCGAAATCACCGTCGCGGCCAAGCTCGGCACGCCGGATCCGGCGATGAACCCGCGCCTGCGCGCCGCCGTGGTCGCCGCCCGCGCCGAGAACATGCCGAAGGACAATATCGAGCGCGCCATCAAGAAGGCGCTCGGCGGCGAGGGCGAGAACTACGCCGAGATCCGCTACGAGGGCTATGGCCCGGGCGGCGTCGCCGTCATCGTCGAGGCGCTGACCGACAACCGCAACCGCGCCGCCTCCGACATCCGCTCCTTCTTCACCAAGTCCGGCGGCAACCTCGGCGAGACCGGGTCGGTGTCGTTCATGTTCGATCGCGTCGGCATCATCGAGTTCGACCGCAGCGTCGCCTCCGACGATGCGGTGCTGGATGCGGCGATCGAGGCCGGCGCCGACGACGTGATCTCGGGCGAGGGCGGCCACGAGGTCTATGCCTCGCCGGACAGTTTCCACGAGGTCGCCAAGAACCTCGAGGCCAAGTTCGGCGAGCCGCGCAAGGCGGCGCTGACCTGGAAGCCGCAGAACACGGTGGCCGTCGACGACGAGACCGGCGAGAAGCTGGTGAAGCTGATGGATCTCCTGAACGAGCACGACGACGTCCAGAACGTCTACGCCAATTTCGAGATTTCCGACGCGCTGATGGCGAAGATGGGCGGTTGACGGACGGTTAACCACGACGACCCGGTCGTTCCGTTTATGTTTCCTCAGGGGCGGCGCGAGGCTATCTCTAACCCATGAAAGCCCAGCCGATTCGCGCAGCCATCCGCATCATCGGGATCGATCCCGGCCTCCGCCGCACCGGCTGGGGCGTGATCGAGAGCGAAGGCAACCGGCTGATCTATGTCGGCTGCGGCTCGGTGGAGCCCCCGGACGACCTGCCGCTGGCGAACCGGCTGCTCGCGATCCACGAAGGGCTTGCGAAGGTGCTGGCGGACTTCCAGCCGCTGGAAGCCGCGGTCGAGCAGACCTTCGTCAACAAGGACGGCGTCGCCACTCTGAAGCTCGGCCAGGCCCGCGGCATCGCCATGCTGGCGCCGGCGATGTTCGGAATTTCGGTCGCCGAATACGCCCCCAACCAGGTCAAGAAGACGGTGGTCGGCGCAGGGCACGCCGACAAGGGCCAGATCGCGGTCATGCTGAAGATCCTGCTGCCCAAGGCCGAGCCGCCGTCGGCGGATGCCGCCGATGCGCTGGCGATCGCCATTACACACGCGCATCACCGCCAGGGCCAGGCGCTGCGCATGAAGGTGGCCGGCCTATGATCGGCAAGCTCAAGGGCCTGATCGACTCATACGCCGAGGATTTCGTGATCCTCGACGTCGGCGGCGTCGGCTATCAGGTGCACTGCTCGGCGCGCACCCTGCAGGCCTTGCCGTCACCGGGTGAAGCCGCCACATTGTCGATCGAGACCTATGTGCGCGAGGACCAGATCAAGCTGTTCGGTTTTCGCTCGGATGTCGAACGGGAATGGTTTCGTCTTTTGCAGACCGTGCAGGGCGTCGGCGCCAAGGTCGCTCTTGCCGTCCTCGGCACCCTGCCGCCGGCCGATCTCGCCAACGCGATCGCGCTGCGCGACAAGGCCGCGGTGGCGCGCACGCCGGGCGTCGGCCCGAAGGTCGCCGAGCGCATCGTAACCGAGCTGAAGGACAAGGCGCCAGCGTTCGCCGACGTCGATCCGGGCGTGGTCAGGTTGTCGGGCGCAATCGAGGACTCCCGCGCGCCGCAGCCGATCGCGGACGCGATCTCCGCGCTGATCAATCTCGGCTATGGCCAGCCACAAGCGGCCGCCGCCATTGCCGCCGCCTCGCGTGCCGCCGGCGACAAGGCCGAGACCGCGCAACTCATCCGCCTCGGCCTCAAGGAGCTGGCGAAATAGCCGCGCGCCGCTGTGACGGACGCGCAGAAGGACAACGATCTTCCCCATGGTGAGCAAGAAGGACAAGGAGCTGATCGAAGCGGCGACAGCGGCGGTGAAGAACCGCTACCGCAACGATTGGCAGGAGGTCGGCGCGGCCATGCGCACCCGCGACGGCCGCATCATCACCGGCGTCAACATCGACGCCTATCTCGGCCGCAACGCCGTCTGTGCCGAAGCCATCGCCATCGGCCGCGCCATCACCGAGCACGGCGACCACGGCATCGAGACCATCGTCGCGGTGCGCCATCCGAAGCCCGGCGAGCCGGGCGAGGTCTCCGTGGTCTCGCCCTGCGGCACCTGTCGCGAGCTGATCCATGACTATGATGCGAAGGCGCGCGTGATCGTGCCGTCGAACGGCAAAGGGCCAGATGTGGTGACCATCGGCGAGCTGCTGCCGAACAAATACCGGCGCGGCAACGAATGAAGCCGCCTGCGCGCATGGTCAGTCCGGAGCGGCGCTCCGACGATGTCGGCGACACCGCGCTGCGTCCGCAGCAGCTGTCGGAGTTCGTCGGCCAGCAGCAGGCGCGCGCCAATCTGTCGATCTTCATCGAGGCGGCGCGCAAGCGCGGCGAGGCGCTCGACCATGTGCTGTTCGTCGGGCCGCCGGGCCTCGGCAAGACGACGCTGGCGCAGATCGTCGCGCGCGAGCTCGGCGTCGGCTTCCGCGCCACCTCGGGTCCGGTCATCGCCAAGGCCGGCGATCTCGCGGCGCTGCTCACCAATCTCGAAGAGCGCGACGTGCTGTTCATCGACGAGATCCATCGTCTCAGCCCGGCGGTCGAGGAGGTGCTCTATCCCGCGATGGAGGATTTCCAGCTCGACCTCATCATCGGCGAGGGCCCGGCGGCGCGCTCGGTGAAGATCGATCTGTCGAAGTTCACGCTGGTGGGCGCGACGACGCGCGCGGGGCTGCTGACCAATCCGTTGCGCGATCGTTTCGGCATTCCGATCCGGCTGAATTTCTACACGGTGGAAGAGCTGGAAGGCATCGTCACCCGCGGCGCCCGCGTGCTCGGCGTCGGCATGACCGCCGACGGCGCCAACGAGATCGCGCGTCGCGCCCGCGGCACGCCGCGCATCGCTGGCCGTCTCTTGCGCCGCGTGCGCGACTTTGCTTCGGCAGCCAACGCCAGCGCGATCGATCGCGCCATTGCCGACCACGCCTTGAGCGCGCTGGAGGTGGATGCCGCCGGGCTCGATGCCATGGACCGGCGCTACCTCTCGACCATCGCGCTGAACTACGGCGGCGGCCCGGTCGGCGTCGAGACCATGGCGGCGGCACTGTCGGAGCCCCGCGACGCGATCGAGGACATCATCGAGCCGTATCTCATTCAATGCGGCTATCTGCAGCGCACCCCGCGCGGCCGGCTGTTGACCTCGCATGCGTTCAAGCATCTCGGCATGGCCGAGCCTTCGAACCGCGACCCCGGCCAGTTTGGACTGTTCGGCAGTGAGGGCGATGATTAACGAATCTGCTGACAATCTGCACAGACGCACCCGAAATCGGTTGCAATGATCGGAGAGAAAGGAGCCGCTGCGAGGAGTTTGTCCATGCTGTCACGCCGTCGCTTTCTCTCATTCTCCGGCGCTTTCGCCGCCACCGGTTTTTCCACCGCCACCTACGGCGTCGGCATCGAGCCGCTCCGCCTCGGTGTCACCGACTATCACATTCGTCCGCGCATCTGGCCGGCTGGTCTCAAGTTCAAGGTCGCCGCCATTGCCGACATTCATGCCTGCGATCCCTGGATGTCGCTGGCGCATATCGACGGCATCGTGCAGCGCACGAATGCGTTGAAGCCGGACCTGATCGTCCTGCTTGGTGACTATGTCGCCGGTCATCGTCATCACATCGGGCGCATCGACGCCTCGGACTGGGCGCCGGTGCTCGGGGGCCTGAGGGCGCCGCTCGGCGTTCACGCCATTCTCGGCAATCACGACTACTGGGACGACAAGACGGTGCAGCGCGACGGTCATGGCGCGCCGTTCGCCCGGAAGGCGCTCGAGGCCGCCGGCATTCCGGTCTACGAGAACGACGTCGTGCGCCTCACCAAGAATGGCCATGCCTTCTGGCTCGCCGGTCTCGGTGATCAGCTGGCCTACATGCCGGCACGACGCTTCCGGCCGGTGCCGCGCATCGGCGTCGATGATCTCGCGGGCACGCTGCGCAAGGTTACCGATAGCGCGCCGGTCATCCTGCTCGCGCATGAGCCGGACGTCGCGCTCCGCGTGACCTCGCGGGTCGCGCTGCAGCTGTCCGGCCACACGCATGGCGGCCAGGTCCGCGTGCTCGGCTGGTCGCCGGCCGTGCCTGCGCGCAATGGTGTGAATCTCGCTTATGGTCACATCCGCACGCAATGCGACGTGATCGTCTCGGGAGGCTTGGGGTGCAGCATCATGCCCGTTCGAATCGGCGTGCCGCCGGAGATCGTTCAGGTCACGATCGGCGGGGAACCGATGGAGGTGACGTCTTAAGCTTGCGCTCGCGGCTCACTTGCGCGAAACGATTGCCATTTCCGGCGATCGAGGATTTCCAGTGACCCATCATCTCGACGGCGAGATCCGCGACGGACGCCACCACATGCAGGTGCGTGTCTACTACGAGGACACCGATTTTTCAGGCATCGTCTACCACGCCAATTATCTCCGCTTCATGGAGCGCGGCCGCACCAATCATTTGCGGCTGATGGGCGCCGAGCAGCATGCACTGTTCGCGGAGGCCGCCAGCGAGGCACCGGGCTTCGCCTTCGTCGTGCGTTCGATGACGCTCGACTTCCTGCGGCCTGCGCGCATGGATGACGTGCTCGACGTCGTTACCTGGCCCATCGCGGTGAAGGGCGCTTCGATCACGCTGGCCCAGGAGGTCAGACGCGGCGCGGAGGTGCTGGTCAGGGCGGACGTCAGGGTCGCCTTCATCAGCGGCGGCAAGGCGCAGCCGATCCCGAAGGCGCTGCGCGACCTGATGAAGGCCGACCTCGCCTAGTGGATCAAGCCGGCGCGGTGGGCGAGACCTCCGGCTTGGTGAGTAGCTCTCCCTCGCGCCGCAGGCGTCCTGCGTCCAGAAGATCCTCGAGGCTGCTCTGAACAGCCTCGCGCAACTGGGCGCTGGTCGCTCCGAAGCCGAACAGCCGGGCGACGGCCTGGATCAACTGGTCCTGCTCGGCGCCAAAATTCTGCTCGACGACCTGCATGATGGCCGCCTTGATTTCCTCCGGCGGCAGCATCTCGGGCTTGCGCAAGGTCGTCGATTGCACATCCTCGCGGTTGCGCACGACGATGGTCTGGCCGGGCACAACAAAGAACGGCCCCCCGGCGATCTGTCCCTTTGCCGCCGCCGCGTTCAGCGCCGCTTTCACCGCATCGCGAATGCGGTTGCCGGCGCGGGCGAGGCCCCAGGCCGATCGGATCCGGACGATGATCTCCGATTCATGCACCGGCCCTTCGACCGCGACGATCTCGACGACGTGCCGCATCATGTTAGCGAGTGAGGTCTCGTGCGGCTCGATCTCCCGGCGGACCCGCAGCTTCGCCTCCTCATAGGACGTGACTGTCGGCGCCTGGGCGACGAGCTCTGTCGGGCGCTCCTCGGCTTGATTTGGCGCCGGCACATCTTTCGTTGCTGGCGGCTCGGGCCGCACGTCTGCAGGTCCGTCGTCGATCTCCTTCCAATGTGCCTTTGCCGCCTCGATCGCGCGAAGAACCTTGTCTGTTTCCTCCCTGGGACGAAGAAACCAGTCCGTCGACCAGATGCGGTGCAGGACCCAGCCATGCGCTTCCAGCACGTTCTGACGCAGGCGATCGCGATCACGCGCCGAGCGGGAGGCATGATACTGCGCGCCATCGCATTCGATGCCGAGCAGGAAGCGGCCGGGCTTGTCCGGATCGACGATCGCGAGATCGACGAAGAAGCCGGCGGTGCCGATCTGGGTCTTCACGTCGTGGCCGAGCGCCCGCAGCTTGGCGGCGACCTGCTCCTCGAACACCGAATCCGGATCGCGACCAGTCTCCTGCGCGATGCCGAGCTGGCCGGTTTGCGCGTAGTTCAGGAACGTCTTCAGCGCCGCGATGCCGCGGCCCTTGGCGCGGGACAGATCGATGTCGTCACCGGTGATCGAGGAGAACACCTCGCAGCGCAGCTTCGCCCGGGAGATCAGCACGTTCAAACGGCGCTCGCCGCCATCCGAGTTCAGCGGGCCGAAGCTCATGGAGACGAAGCCTTCCTTCGTCCTGCCGTAGCCCATCGAGATGAAGATGACGTCGCGCTCGTCGCCCTGGATGTTCTCGAGGTTCTTGACGAAGAACGGCTCGCTCGTGCCACGCACGAAGAAGCTCTCCGTTTCCGGGCTCTCCTTGCGGAGGATCTCAAGCTGGTCCTGAATGGCCTGGCGCTGTGCCACCGAGAAGGTCGCGACCCCGAGGCTTCTCTCCGGCGTCTCGCGTGCATGGCGCATGACGGCTTCAGCGACAAGCCGTGCTTCCCCCGGATTGGTCCGGCTATTGCCACGCTCATAATGTGCATCCGGGTTGTAGTTGAACTTCAACCCCATGCCGGCCACCGCGTCATAGGGGCTCGGCACGATGAACAGCCGGTTGTCGTAGAACTGCTTGTTCGAGACCGCGATCAGCGACTGATGCTTGCTGCGATAGTGCCAGTTCAACATCCTATACGACAGGCCTTTGGCGAGGCAGAGGTCGAGAATGCTTTCGGCGTCCTTGACCTGGAAGGTCGGCTGATCTTCGTCGTCAGCATCGTCATCGTTCCCGGTCAATTTTGCGAAGAAGCGCGTCGGCGGCAGTTGCCGCTCGTCGCCGACCACCACCATCTGGCGACAGCGCGCGACCGCGCCGAGCGCATCGACCGGCTCGATCTGCGACGCCTCGTCGACGACAAGCAGATCGAAGGCGATCGCGCCGGGCTTCAGGAACTGAGCCACCGAGAGCGGGCTCATCAGGAAGATCGGCTTGATCTGCTGAATGACCGGACCTGCACGGTCCAAGAGCTGGCGGATGGGGAGATGATTGCGCTTCTTGGCCAGCTCGCCGTTGAGCACGCCGAGCGGGCCGATGCCGCCGGCATTGCGCGGCAGCGCTGCGGCATGCTCGTAAGCGATCTGATCGCGGGCCAGCTGCATGCGCTCGACGTCGAGCTTGCGGAAGCCATCGACCAGCCGGTCGTGCGACGCGCCGTCGAAGCGTTTGAGCTGCGGATGCTGCGCGAAGATCACGCTGCGCATCGCGTCGTAGTAAGAATTGTCGAACGTCTGTTCCAACGCTTCGCCCGGCAGCGAGCCATCCAGCGCGCGATCGACCAGGGCTGCGAGACCGTCGGTGCGGGCGAGGCGAATCCGCTCCATGAACGCGATCCAGCGCGTGAGGCGTTCGGTTGAGGTCTGCCACTCCGCCAGGGTCTGCGACAGCTCGTCGAGCCGCACCTGATCGCCGGCCTCGAGCGAGATACGGCCGGGCGCCAACTGTAAAAACTCGATCAATTGCTGAAGGCCTGATCTCAGGTCCGCGAGATCGGTCTTGAATTGATCGATCGCTTGCAGGTCTTCCGTCGACAGAGTGAGATGCGTCAGGCGCAGACGAATCTCGTCATTTGCGAAGGGCCGCGGGAAGGCGTTCCACCAGGCCGTCAGCTTCGCAAGCGCGTCCCAATCCGACTGCTCCTTCTGCCACGCGGTGCCGAACGCCGCGCTGCCGGCACTTTCAACAGCTGCGAAGGACTTGCGCGCGGCTTGCGCGGCCAGGAGACCGTCGATCAGCAGCAGGCGCTGGTCGAGCGATTTCGGCATGGGCACTTGCAAATAGGAGGTCAGCAGCGCCATCTGCCCGCGATAGCTCGCGCTCAACACGCGAAGCCAGGAGTTACCCTTCTCCGCGATCACCTTGCGGCAATCGGACATTGGTGCATCCCAGGCGGACTCGACGAACGCCGACTCGAACGCGGCCTTCAGTTTGGCGTAGCGGATACCTTTGTCGACGACGTCGGCGACATCCTGAGCTCGGCTCCAGATCGGATCGCGAAGAGCAGCCTTGTCGCACTCCGGCATCGCTGCCGAGGCTTCGGCCAATGTCAGCAGACCAGCAGCATCGGCCAACGTGGTTGGCAAAGGCACATCCAGCAGTGGAGCGATCCGTGCGGTGCCCGCCGTGACGCGGCCGAGTGTGCTCGAAACATCGTCCAGCAGCGTGCGCAACTCCGCCATCTCTGTTGGATCCAGCGCGTCGCGGTTCACACCGCGCCAGGGGTGCTGATGAGGGGCTCCATCGGCCGCAATCCGTTCGGCCAGCTCTGCGATCAGCTCCCGTCGTCGTTCCAGGTCCAGCGGAGTCCAGGACGGCGCACCGTTTAATGGAAGTGCCGGCGGTGTCGTCTCGCCGCAGCGCACGAGATGGCCGAGCAGCCGGAATGGCGTCAGCTCGCTCGGCTGATGCGGCTGGTGCATCATGTCGGCATGTTGGTTGAGGCTGTCGCGGCTGTCGGTCAGTCGCTGCACCAAAGTTGCCTCGCCGCGTGGTGCCGGAACACCGGCGGATTTGCTGCGCTTCAGCTCCTCCAGCAGAACCCGCTTGTTGGCCTTGTTGGAGTGCAGCTCGAGCGCGAGGGAGCCGAGACCGACAGTCTTCAGTCGCCGATGCACGACGTCGAGCGCGGCCATCTTTTCCGCCACGAATAGCACCGTCTTCCCCTCGGCCGCAGCCGAGGCGATGATGTTGGTGATGGTCTGCGACTTGCCCGTGCCCGGCGGTCCCTTGACGACGAGGTCGCGGCCGCGGACCACTTCCTCGATCACCACCGCCTGCGATGAATCGGCATCGACGACGTGGTTCATCGCGATCGGCTGGATCACTGGATCGATCTTGCCGTTGTCGGCCACGATCGGCTCGGACGCTTCGAAGCCGTTCTGCAGCAGCGCCGTGATCAGCGGATGCCGGTCCAGCGCGCCGTCGGACGGCCAGTTCTCCGGATCGAGGTCGCGATACATCAGGAACTTGGAGAAGGAGAAGAAGCCGAGGACGATCGCGTCCGTCTTCACCTCCCATCGCTTCTTGCCCGCGACCGTCTCGGCGACGCTGGCCAGATAGCCGGCGATGTCGACATCGTCCTCATCGCCGAAATCCGCGAGCTTCAATCCGAACTCGCCGTCGAGCTTGGCTTGCAGCGAGAGATTCGGGGAGGGCGGCTCGGCGCGCGAGACCAGATGAAACCGGTCGGCCGCGCTGCTGCGTTCGAGACGTACGGGCAACAGCACCAGCGGAGCGAAGCGCTCGGTGTCCGACTTGTCGTCCTCGAACCATTTGAGCAGGCCGAAGGCGAGGTAGAGGATGTTGACGCCCTGTTCTTCTTCCAGGGTGCGCGCGTCGTACCAGATGTCGAGCAGGCGCTTCTGCAGCGCCTCGGATGATAGGCGAGTCTGGAGCCGGGTGTCGGCTGGCCGAGGCTGCGTCTCCGACATGTTGTCGGCCTGCTGCGCGTCTGCGGACGGTGCGCTGGGCGGGAGCAGTGGCAGAGCCGGAGTCGCATCCCCCTTGTCGGCAGATGTTTCGTTTTCGGCAGATGCCTCGGCCTTGGTGGGCAGGAACGAGAAGCGCTTGCCATCGCCGAGCAGCTCGAACAAAGCGGCGGATCGTGCGCCAACGAGATCGATCGTGCGAGTGGTCTTCGTCTTGAGCGGGATATGCACGAGCCGGTTGCGCGTGCCCAGATCGAGCAGCGCGCGCCGGTCCGCCAGCAATCGGTCGCGTACGGATGTTCCTGCCACGTGCAATCCTCCTGCGATTCGAGGATTGCAACCCGATGTCTCCCTGGTCAAGCATTGGATACCGTGCGCGACCGGTCGTGCTGCGCATCTCACCTCGCCGCTCGGGAGATGAGACGTCGTCGGCTATGCCGCCGCCTTGTGGCGCGCGAGTTCCGCCTTGTAGAGATTGAACTCCTCGGCAATGGCCCGTGCGATCGACGGGCGCGTGCGCAGACGCTCGTAGTAGGCTTTCACGGCGGGCCACTTGGCGAGCTCGATCGGCGGCGTTGCCATCGTCCAGTTGATCACGGTGACGAGATAGGCGTCGGCGACCGTGAAATGATCCAGCAGAAACTCGCGATCATCAAGATGATTGTCGAGATGATCGAGCCGCGACAGGTTCTTGTTCAAGACATGGACCTTCATCTCCTCGGGTGCGGTCTTGTCGAGGACCGGGATGAACAGGCCCTTATGCAGCTCGGTGCCGATGAAGCAGAGCCATTGATGCAGCCGGCTGCGGTCCATGCCGGGGCCGGTGCCGAGCTTCGCCTCGGGGAAGCGATCGGCAACATATTGCAGGATGGCGGCATTCTCGGTCAGCAGGTCGCCGTCAGAGGTGCGCAGTGTCGGAACGAGGCCGAGCGGATTGACGGCGCGGAAATCCGACCCGTCATTCAGGACGACCTTCGTCTTCGGATCGACCTCAAGATAGTTTGCCGCCGCGCCGGCCTCATAGAGCGCGATGCGGGTGGCGAGCGAGCAGGCGAGCGGCGAGAAATAGAGGTCCATGGGCGTCTCCCTGGGGCTCCGGAGCGGAGCATTCATTGATTTTTATACTGTCTCGCATAATATACGGTAGGTCAAGGAATTTAGTGCGAAATGGTACAGAAAAAGAAGGGGCCGCCGCACGGCGACCCTCCCGTTGAAAAGACCGCAGCGGCTGCGGAGCCGAAGCGGCGCGGGCGGCCGCGGGCCTATGAGCCGGAGGTCGCGCTCGGCAAGGCGCTCGATCTGTTCCGGACCAGCGGCTTTGCCGCGACCTCGCTCGACGATCTCAGCGCCGCAACGGGCATGAACCGGCCGAGTCTCTATGGCGCGTTCGGGGACAAGCGCGAGCTCTACATCAAGAGCTACCAGCGCTATCGCGACAACGCGCGCGCGCTGATGGGCGAGATCTTCCGCAACGACTGGCCGGTGCGGCGGCAACTGGAGCAGATCTTCGCCACCGCGCTGGACATCTATCTCTCCGGCGAGGAAGGGCCGCGCGGCTGCTTCACGGTGATGACCGCCGGCTCGGAGGCCGTCGCCGATCCCGACATCCGCGCCATGGTGCAGAATGCGCTGACCGAGCTCGACAAAGCGTTTGCGCATTGTTTCCGGCGCGCCAAGGAGAGGGGCGAGCTGCCGGAGCATGCCGATCCCGCGGTCCTGGCGCAGCTGGCGTCGGCGACGATCCACTCGATCGCGGTCCGCGCCCGGGCGCGGGTACCGCGTGAGACCCTGGAGGCGATCGTCGCCGGCGCGATCGACGTGATGCTGGGCGGCAAGTAGCGTCTCAGTATCCTCTCGTGCGATCGACCAGATTGCGCAGCGCGCTGCCGGCTTCGAAGGTCGCGATCTGCTCGGCGACGTAGCGCGAGATCGCGTCGGCATCGGTGTCGGCCGCATTGTGCGGCGTCAGGACCACCTTCGGATGAGTCCAGAATGCGCTCTCGGCCGGCAGTGGCTCCTGGCCGAACACGTCGAGCGAGACCGCGCCGAGCGTGCCGTCGTCGAGGCAGGCGAGAATGTCGGCCTCGTTCTGCAGCCCGCCACGCCCGGCATTGATCATGATGGGAGCGCCGAGCGGCGAGGTGCGCCTGAGGCCAGTGAAAATCTTTCGATTGAGAATGCCGCGTGTATCCGGCGTGAGCGGCAGCAGCGACACCAGGATGTCGGTCCGCGCCAGAAAGGCGTCGAGCTGCGCGGCGCCGTGGAAGGTCTCGATGCCATCGACCCGCTTTTCGCTGCGGCTCCAGCCCGCGACCTGGAAGCCGATGCGCTTGAGC
This sequence comes from Bradyrhizobium sp. ORS 375, assembly GCF_000239775.1. Lineage (GTDB taxonomy): Bacteria > Pseudomonadota > Alphaproteobacteria > Rhizobiales > Xanthobacteraceae > Bradyrhizobium. Next base: position 5,742 of record NZ_CAFI01000076.1, on the reverse strand, counting down.
ACCTCGGCCGCGTCGATCCCGAGCGTGCCGAGCCCGAGAATGCCGACGTTGATCGCAGCTGCAGGCCATTGATATTTCGGCGCCCAGCGCTTCACGCGTTGGGACTCCCGCAGATAGAGCTCCTGGCGATGGTGCATCAGCACGTGCAGCACGACCCACTCGGTCATCCGCTGGGTGAGGTCGTCGACCGCGACGCGCACCAGCGGCACGCTCGGCAGGGTCTTGTCGGCCATCAGCGCATCGACGCCGGCGCCGAGATTGAAGATCACGCGCAGGTTCGGAAATCCGGCGAGCTCGCCGGGTACCGGCTTCCACACCGCGGCGTAGTGCACCTCGGCCGGGTCGAGGCTCGCATCCGGCAGCAGCACCACCGGCCGGTCGGCGCAGACGTCGTCGAAGCGCGCCTTCCAGCGCTGCGGCGACCAGTTGTCGGTGCCGCCATGGATCAGGAGCGCCAGCGCGCCTTTGGTCATTGCAGGGTCCTCTGAGCTTGCGTGATCTGCTCCACATACCAGATCGCGCGGACGGGCCAATCTCCGGGCATCAACACGGAGACATCGTCATGCGCAAATTGCTTCTCGCGACCGTCCTGGTCATTGCATCCGCCGCGGCCCAGGCCGCGGTCCAAGCCCAAACCATCGACGTCGGCTCGATCCTGTCGGCCAACGGCATTTCCATCGGCAAGAGTGCCGGTCAGCCGCAAGCCGGTGGTGCGGCCGGGATGGCGCAGGGGGCCGGCCAGCAGGGCGGCCAGGGCGCCGCCGGTCAGGGACAAGGTCAAGGACAGAGCCAGGCGCAGGGCCAGGGCCAGTCGCAGCGGCAGGGCGGGCGTTCCAAGCAGCCGCGCGAGAGTGCCCAGGAAACCCGGGCGCGCAATATCGCCGCCAAGTATGGCATCTCCTGGTAGCGTTTCCGCCGGCGGAACCCGCGAAAATTCTTCGCGGGGCTGTCGGCTCCGGGCATACTCCGCCGTCTTGAAGACGAAGGGAGATGCCTGCCGATGCTGTATGCGCTGCTTTGCTATCACGATGAAGATGTCGTCTGCGCCTGGAGCAAGGACCAGGACGCGGCGGTCATGGCCAAGCTCGCGGTCATCCAGGAGCGGCTCGCCAAGCAGGGCCGGCTCGGCCCGGTGGCGCGGCTGCTGCCGACCACGGCCGCGACGACGCTCCGCAAGGAGGATCCGCCGCTGGTGCTCGATGGTCCGTATGCCGAGACCAAGGAGCAGCTGCTCGGCTTCTACATCGTCGATTGCGCCAATCTCGACGAGGCGCTCGAGGTCGCGCGCGAGCTCGGCGAAGCCAATCCCGGCGGCTCCTACGAAATCCGTCCCGTCGGCACCTTCAGGCCGGGAGGAACGCTGGCATGAGCGACGCGGCCTGGATCGATGCGGCCCTGACATCAGCACGCCCCCAGGCCGTCGGCGCACTGCTGCGCTACTTTCGCGATCTCGACGCGGCGGAGGAGGCGTTCCAGAACGCCTGCCTGCGCGCGCTGAAGAGCTGGCCGCAGAACGGGCCGCCACGCGATCCGGCGGCGTGGCTGATCATGGTCGGGCGCAACGCCGGCATCGACGCTGTCCGGCGCGTCCGTCGAGAGCAGCCGCTGCCGGAGGCGGATGACGCGATCTCCGACCTCGACGACGCCGAGAGTGCGCTCGCGGAGCGGCTCGACGGCTCGCATTATCGCGACGACATCCTGCGCCTGCTGTTCATCTGCTGCCACAAGGAGCTGCCGGCGACGCAGCAGATCGCGCTGGCGCTGCGCGTCGTGTCCGGCCTGACGGTGAAGCAGATCGCCCGCGCCTTCCTGGTGAGCGAGGCCGCCATGGAGCAGCGCATCACCAGGGCCAAGTCGCGCATCGCGCAGGCCGACGTGCCATTCGAGACCCCCGGCGCGGTCGAGCGCTCCGAGCGCCTGACGGCCGTCGCCGCGATGATCTATCTGATCTTCAACGAGGGCTATTCGGCGAGCGGCGAGACCGCCGAGCTGCGCCAGCCGCTGTCCGAGGAGGCGATCCGGCTGGCGCGGCTGCTGCTGCGGCTGTTTCCGAGCGAGCCGGAGATCATGGGCCTGACGGCGCTGCTGCTGTTGCAGCACGCGCGCTCCGCCGCCCGTTTCGATGCGGAGGGCTTGCCGATCCTGCTGGAGGATCAGGACCGCACGCTCTGGAATCAGCCGCTGATCGCCGAAGGCCTCGCGCTGATCGACAAGGCGATGCGGCACCGGCGCAGCGGCCCTTACCAGATCCAGGCGGCGGTTGCGGCGCTGCATGCGCGTGCGGCCCGGCCGGAGGACACCGACTGGACGCAGATCGACTTGCTCTACGGTGCGCTCGAGGTCGTGCAGCCCTCGCCGGTGGTCACGCTCAACCGTGCCGTCGCGGTCTCCAAGGTGCGCGGCGCGCAGGCCGCGCTCGACCTGATCGCGCCGCTCGAGACTCGGCTTTCGAACTACTTCTATTTCTTCGGCGTGCGCGGCGCGCTGCTGATGCAGCTCGGGCGCAACGACGAGGCGCGGACCGCGTTCGACCGTGCCATCGCGCTGGCGCACAGCTCGGCCGAGGCCGCGCATATCCGCATGCAGCTCGACCGGCTGATGCGCGACAGTGCGACTGCGCAGACCCGATCGGGCCGATGACGTCAGGCCGAGGATCGGCGCAAAATCTTTCGCGGCCTTGTCGGCGGCACGCTGCGGCCGTCGTCCTTGGAGCGGCACTACAGGGAGGAGCTTGAGATGTCGACGATCGCCTTGGACCAGCCGGTGTCGCGCGCCGAATTGTGGGGCGGCCGCATCCTGAGCGGGCTGGTGATCCTGTTCCTGCTGTTCGACGGCGCGATCAAGCTCATCCCGCTTCCGGTCGTCACGCAGACGATGGACCAGATGGGCTATGGCGGCAGTGATGCCATGGCACGCGCGCTCGGCCTGATCACGCTGATCTGTACGTTGCTCTATGCGCTGCCGGCAACCTCGCTGCTCGGCGCAGTCCTGCTCACCGGCTATCTCGGCGGCGCCATCGCCTCGCATGTCCGCATCGGCAGTCCGCTGTTCAGCCACGTGCTGTTCGGCCTCTATCTCGGGCTGATGGTGTGGGGCGGATTGTGGCTGCGCGACCGCCGTCTGCGCGCGCTGCTGCCGCTGCGCTGAGGCACTGTCCTTTCAACCAAGGAGGATGACATGATCTGTCCCTATCTCACCTTCAACGGCGATTGCGAGCAGGCCCTTAAGCATTACGGCGACGTGCTCGGCGCCAAGGTCGACATGATGATGCGCTATGGCGAGGCTCCGCCGGAGATGCCGTCTGCGCCGGAGCACAAGAACAGGATCATGCACGTGCGCTTCTCGATCTCAGGCGATGTCATCATGGCTTCCGACTCGCCCCCCGAGTACTACCAAGGCAGGCCGAACGGCATCTCGGTTTCGCTGCAGATCGCTGACCCGGCCGAGGCCGAGCGCAAGTTCAACGCGCTGATCGACGGCGGCACGGTCACCATGCCATTCGGCAAGACGTTCTGGTCGAAGGGCTTCGGCATGGGCGTGGATCGCTTCGGCATTCCCTGGATGATCAATTCCCCGGCTGACGGCTACGAGGCCTGACGCCGCTAGCGGCAGGAGGCGTACATCGCCTTCAGCTCGCGCCCGCGCAGCACCAGCAGCCGCGACGTCAATCCGCCGCGGCGCGTGATCCAGCCGCGCACCGGCGCGGGGTAGGTCTGCAGCACCAGCTTGGACGCCTCCGGCTCGGCATAGCTGCGGCCGCGGCGATCGACCGAGCGCGCGGCGTGGAAGCCGAGCACCGCGCGCCGCGTCACGCAGATGCGCTCCTCGGGCACGAGGCTCAGCACCAGCGTGCAGGCGGACAGGCAGGGACCATCGATGATGACGCGCTCACCGGAGGCGCGCACCTTCTCGAACAGATCGAGGAACGGACCGACCTCGCCGCCGGGCGAGGAGATGATGCGGACATCGGCGCGTGCCAGCATCGTAGCGATGCCCCATAGCGCCACCGCGAGCAGCAAGGTCAGGATGATACGCATCCGGCTCGGCATCGTCTCATGCGTTCCTGCGTTGGCCGCGCAACGTCGGCAGACCGATTCCGGCGGCATCGAAGCCGCCGTCCACGGCGAGTACCTGGCCCGTGATATAGCTCGATCGCTCCGAGCTGAGGAAGAAGATGGCCTCGGCCAGCTCCTCTTCAAGTCCATAGCGGTTGAGCGGGATGGCGTCGTGGTAGTCGGCGCGGATCTCCGGCGTGTGCACGTCCCTCGCCATCGCGGTCTCGACCGGGCCGGGCGCCACGGCGTTGACGCGAATGCCGGCGGAGGCGAGCTCGACCGCGAGCTGCTTGGTGAGATGCGCCAGCGCCGCCTTGCTGGTGCCGTAGGCCGAGCGCAGCGTCGAAGCGCGCACCGCCGAGATCGAGGTGATGTTGACGATGGCGCCGCCGTGCTCGCGCATCAAGGGCACCGCGGCCCGCGTGCACAGGAACGGTCCGGTGAGATTGACGTCGAGGATGCGCTGCCAGTCGGTTTCGCTGGTCTCCATGACCGAGGCAAATCGTGCGACCCCGGCGTTGTTCACCAGCGCATCGAGCCGGCCGAAACGCCCGGCGATTCGCTCCAGCGCATCAGCCACCATGGCCGCATCCGACACGTCGCAATGCAGCGCCAGCGTGCGCTCGGGAGATTTGAGCGCGGCGGTGGCATCAGTGAGCAGCTTGGCTTCGATGTCGAGCAGCGCCACGCGCCAGCCCTCGTGCAGAAACCGCTTGGCGGTCGCCAGCCCGATGCCGCGCGCGGCGCCGGTAATCAGGGCGACCTTGTCGGTGAGCTCAGGTGATTCCGTCACGGCGATCAGCTCCTCGGGCCGGCGTCCCGGCTCTTGCTCTGGGTTCCGTCCTAACACGGGCTGCGCGGACCAGCTGTGAAGGCCGTCACATTTATCAGTGTGCGTTCCATCGATCTCCGCGGCGGCCAGCGCAGCGAAGTTCGCCGCCCTTGTCAAACAGCCAAGGGTAGTAACCGGCGCATCGGTTCGCGTTCTCGCGGCACAAAACGCGCCCGAGTCTTGCTCGATGAGACTCCCTCGGCGATCGGAGGGAGCAGGGAAGGCCGGGAGCTCGCCGCCCCCATGGCCCCCGTGCGGAAAAAAGTGCACGGGGCAGGAACCACAGGTTCGGCTGAGACATCCCGGCCTTCCCTGCGCGATGGTCTGACGGCTTATACGCGCTCTCCCCGGGGACCGGCTGTCTTGCCCCCGTTTCCGCCACAATGCGCACACGCATCGGACACGACATCAGCTTCGGGATGTCAGGACCACACGATTTCACCGTACGCGCCGCGTTGTTCGTCTGCGTGTCTACTTCTGAGCATGATGTTGTCGGAAAGCTGTGGCGCAATGTGCGTCGAGGCTTCCCGGTTCCGAATCATGCTCCACGCTGCAACATCGACGCGTCCACCGCGTCCCGCTCCCAACGTTCGTGACGACCGCGAAACGTCCCTCTCGATCGGCAGCAGGACGTGGTTAAGAGACCCCAAATTCTGGAAAAGAGAAAGAAGAATTTTTCGCGGGGAAGGACTGGACAGGGGTGATCGGCTTGAAAGTCTTCACGAAAAAACTTTTCCGGCGCAGCGGATTCGCGGGTTGCGCCGGCGTCTCCAAGCGGGCATTCCGCGCCGGATGCGATCTTCCTCCGGCGGTTGATTTGCCCGTCGGGCCGCGGTGTCGGGTGCCGTCTTGGAC